>JAAENL010000254.1 GCA_024224435.1 Halieaceae bacterium | reverse complement strand
CCTGCCGCTGCGCATCATTCTAGCCTCGGCACCTGCCGCTGGCTACGTCTGATGAGAGTTACGCTGGGCCACGTCAATCCGCCTACCTGCCTGAAAAGAGGGCATGGGGCACTGACACCGGTCTGACAAGCCACAGTAGTTCGCGTAGCATCCGCAACAGGGGCGACTCAATCAACCCCGTGAACACAGATGAGACGATGAAACAAACAGTCGAACTGGCGGCACACTACTACCTCGACAATTTTCTGAGACTGTGCAGAACGGTCGACGCTCGCTATGGCGATCTTCTCACTGGTGACGAACGGGCGGTGCTCGAGTGCTTCCATAAGCTCTCATTCGACAGTCAGTGTCTTTACATCCGTTTAATCTCGCGCACGGGGCCGTGGTTTCGCGAAAGCAAAGTCCAATACCGCGAGATAGATTCTCTAGACACCTGCATCGACGAACTGCTCGCGAACAACATGGCCATGCTGGCCGAAGGACTTGATACCGAGGAGCTGAATTCACTGTTTACACGCGCGGAGCTGCAAAGCGCCTTCGCGGCACAATTGCCCAAAGATAAATACGGCAGCAAAGCAGCGCTGATAGCCGCTATTGATACGCTTGATCTAACATCGGCTGCGTTGCAAAAAAATCTCGGCAGCAGCGAGCCCGGCCGCATACTCACTCCCCTGCATTTTGAATTTATTGAATTGCTGCAGTTGCTTTTTTTTGGCAACCGCCATCAGAGTCTGACCGAGTTTGTACTGGAGGATATTGGCATCACGCGATACTTTCCCTACTCGCTGAACCGAGAGGAGAGACTGTTTAAGAATCGTGCGGCAGTCGACGAGTACCAACTGTGCGCGGCTTTCGCCGACGAACACTACGATGCACTGGCGCTGGAGGACTGGGATGCGCTGCCCCGGCTGGGCCGCAGATTGGCCAAGCTTAATGTACAACATGGTTCCAGCCTGCGACGTTACCATAGTCTGTGCAATCGTCTGGCGAGAGACCTGGAGCGGATGGAGGAGTTCGGTGTTGCGCTCTCTCTTTATCGCCACAGTGAGCGTCATCCGGCACGCGAACGGCAGGTACGCATTCTGGAAAAACGCGGCGACTGGAAAAAAGCGAAACGCCTATGCTTGCAAATTATTGAGACCCCCTGGTGTGAGGCAGAGCAAGAGGCTGCGCGGCGCATCCTGCCACGGGTAGAACGCAAGCTTGGGGGCAGTGCCACAACGCGACGACGGGATCAGTTCAAGACTTGCGCCCTGTCGATACCAAGGGGAGACCGCTCGGTCGAGAGACTGGCTGCGCAATCGCTTTCACAGGACTGGCACACCGTGCACTACGTAGAGAACCGGTTGATGAATACGCTGTTTGGCCTCGCGTTCTGGGAGGAAATTTTTATGCCCCTACCAGGGGTGTTCCATCACCCCTATCAGGGGGGTCCTGCGGATATGTTTGAGCAGGGCTTTCGCGAGCGACGTGCGGCCGCGATTGAAGCGAGGGTCAACGTGTTGCTCAATGGCAGTCTGTCCGTACTATTGCCGCAGGCTTACCGCCGCTACCAGTCCAATTTTTGTCACTGGACAGACTGGCGACATATCGATGAACAACTGGTAAGAGACAGCTGCCAACTCATTCCCAATGCACACCTGGTTGCCATTTTCGAACGCCTACTGTTTGACCCCAGGGAAAACCGCAGCGGTTTCCCTGACCTCATCGCATTGGGCAAGCAGCCCGGCGATTATCGTCTGATTGAGGTCAAGGGCCCCGGGGATGCCCTGCAAGACGGGCAGAAACGCTGGTTGCGCTACTTTGACCGACAGGGCATACCGGCAGAGGTTCTCTGGGTGAACTGGACTGATGACTGAGTTCTCCGTGAGCGTCACCGAGCTCGCCCGCTTCTGTCATCGACACGGTGATATCGACCAGCGCTTCAATTCTTCCCCGAGCGGTCCAGAGGGCATCGCCGGACACCAGCGCCTGTACAACCGCCGCCCTGAAAGTTATCGCCAGGAGTATCCGGTCGAGTCTCGATACGAGTTGGACGGTATTATGCTGCACCTCAAAGGCCGTGCAGATGGCTACGACGCCGAGGCGGGGCTGGTAGAAGAAATCAAGACCTGCCGTGTAGAGCCAGACAGTATCCCGCCTGCCATCGCAGAACTGCACTTGTCGCAAGGTCTTATCTATGCCGCTCTGATTGCCGATAGCGAAAACCTGTCCTCACTGCGCGTGAGAGTCACGTGGCTGAATATCGACACTGAGGAGGAACACTGTCGGGAGGAAATCTATCCAACCGCCGCCCTGCGTGATTTCCTGCAGGATACCCTTTCCCGCTTTGCCGGGTGGCTGCAGCTTATTTCCATACTGCGCAAACAGCGCGACGCCAGCATTTCGGCGCTGGCGTTTCCCTACGGGGAATTTCGTGCCGGACAGCGCGATATAGCGGAGACCACCTATAAATGCATCGCCAGTGGCCGCCACCTCCTGATGGAGGCGCCTACCGGCATTGGCAAGACTGCCGCAGTTCTTTTCCCCGCGCTAAAGGCTCTGATGACAGGCAAGCACGAGCGTATCGCGTTCGTCACTGCTAAAACGATTGGTCGACGCAGTGCGGAGCAGACGCTTGCCCATTTTCGCGCTGCCGGGTACCGCGGCACAGCCCTGAGCCTGTCCGCAAAGGAAGCGGTCTGCCTGTCACCCGGCAAGGCCTGCCATGGAGAGGATTGCCCCTACGCAAAGGGTTACTACGAAAAACTACCCAACGCACTGCATGCCGCCATGAAGGAGCCTGCGTTAACGAGGGTTCATCTGGAATCACTTGCTCGGCAATTCGAAGTGTGTCCCTATGAGCTGGCGAGTGACCTGCTGCCCTGGATAGATACAATAATCGGCGATCAGCATTATGTTTATAGTCTCCAGGGGACACTGGGGGGCATGATGGGTACCAGCGACCTGCGCTGGAGTGTGCTGCTAGATGAGGCCCACAACCTTCCTGGTCGGGCGCGCAAAATGTACAGCGCCCGTTTATCCAAGCACGCACTGATGCGCGCAAGACGGGAGGCTCCTGCCCGCATCGTTCCCGCTCTGGAACGAGTCAATCGCAAACTGCTAGCTCTGCAGAAACAAGACTGGCAATCCGCACAATATCATTCAGAACATACGCTGCCACAGACGCTGCTAGATGGCCTTGTCAATTTTGCCGCTGAGGTATCTGCAGACGTTGCCACAAACCGCGAGCTTCTGTCACAGCACCCGGCTCTCGCTGATTTCTACTTCGATAGCCTGCACTTTATGCGAGTAGCGCAGCAGTGGGGGGACGAATATCGCTGTGTTTATACACGTGACAAAGAGCCGCAAAGCCTGGTCATCGTGCTTAATTGCCTGGACCCTGCCAGGTTGCTAGCCGAGCGACAGGCTCGAGCCCACTCGGTAACCGCCTTCTCCGCCACATTGTCCCCGCCAGAGTGGACGCGCGAGCGCCTGGGTCTGGACAATCACACCGTGTTCCACCGAGCCAGCTCTCCGTTTACCACAGACCAACTGGCCGTCTGGCTGGTGACCGATCTGGATACCCGCTACCAACACCGCGAGGGCACCCTGCAGCGGCTGGCGACTCTGCTGAGAGAATGGCTGCAAGCCATGCCCGGCAATGGGATCGTCTACTTCCCTTCATATCGCTACATGCACAGTTGCCTGCGCCTGCTGGATGACCTCGAACCGCGTCGCTCACTGTGGGTGCAGGCGCCTCAAGAGGGCGAAGAAAGGCGGGCGGAGCTATTGGCCCTGATGCAGGAAAAACGGGACATAGTCGCATTCTGTATTCTGGGGGGTATATTCAGCGAGGGCATTGACCTGCCCGGCGATGCCCTCGCCAGCGTTGCCGTGGTGGGTGTCGGCATGCCCCAGGTCAACCAGGATACCCGTGAATTGCAGGAGTGGTACGAACAGCGCACCGGCGCTGGCTTTCAGTACACTTTCGTTTATCCTGGCTTGCAGAAGGTGGACCAGGCGCTAGGGCGGGTGGTGAGAAGCACCCGCGACAGGGGGAATGCCCTGCTGATCGACACTCGCTATCATCAACCCCAGTACCGACAGCTTCTGCCGCCGTGGTGGGCCTACCGCCAGTGGCCGCCACAGCGCCCGCAATAACCTTTCGGCTCTCACTTTTTCGCTCTGCCAGGTTCGTCTCTGCCCGAAAATCCACTAAATTATGTGTTCTGTGCCTCTGCAACGGGCTGAATGGCCAACTCCGGGCGGTGCCCGGGCAGGGCGGTCAATGCACGCCATTGTTTTACCTCGGGGACGCCTGTGCTAATCTCGGCGCCTGCTCTGCAACCGTGGGTGCGGAAACACACCAGCGGAGAGCTGATCAGGGGGCCGCAGAGCCTGAAAGGTGATTGACCGACCTGCCGTCAGCCGACACCAAACATAACACTGGTTCAGGGAGAACCTAACGCATGCGCATCGCAATTCCCAAAGAAACTCACCCAGGGGAGAACCGTATACCGCTCACCCCGAGTGATACCAAGAAGCTGGTACGCGCCGGCGCAGAAGTGGTGGTAGAGACAGGCATGGGTGCCGATTCCGGTTTCGTCGATCAAGAGTACACCGACGCTGGCGCCACACTCTCGGGCAACCGAGACGAGCTGTTAGGCAGTGCCGACATTGTGCTACGGCTGCGCAAACCCGAGCTCGAAGATATCCATAAAATTAAGAAGGGTGCTATTCATATCAGTTATCTGGACCCGTTCAACGAGCACGAGTTGGTCCGCGCATTTAAAGAGGCGGGCATCACCTCCATCAGTATGGAAATGATTCCGCGCACCACACGCAGCCAGAAAATGGATGCGCTGAGCTCCCAGGCCAACCTCGCGGGCTACGTCATGGTGATTCAGGCCGCCGCTCATTTGCCGCGGATCTTTCCGATGATGATGACGCCCGCAGGCACTCTGAAGCCCGCCAACGTATTCGTCATCGGCGCCGGAGTTGCCGGATTGCAGGCCATCGCCACGGCAAAGCGCCTTGGCGCCAAAGTCACTGCCTTTGATACGCGGCCCGTTGTGGCGGAACAAGTACAGTCCCTCGGTGGCAAGTTTCTTGAGATTGATCTGGGTGAAACCGGCGAAACCGCCGACGGCTATGCCAAGGAGTTGACGCCCGAGCAGGTTGAGAAACAACGTCAAGCGCAAAAAGAGGTGATCGCCAAATCCGATGTCCTCATCACTACTGCACAAGTGTTTGGGCGTAAACCTCCCGTACTGGTCACGAAGGATATGGTCGACGGCATGGCGCCCGGCTCCGTTATCGTTGATATGGCGGCGGAAACGGGGGGCAACGTAGAAGGCTCGGTGCCCAACGAGACGGTGCGTGTTGGCGGCGTTACTATCATTGGAATGGGAAACCTGGCTGGAGAAGTGGCAAGAGACGCCAGCCAGATGTACTCCTCCAACCTGTTCAGTCTGGTCGATGACAGCTGGGACGAGGAGACGAAGTCCTTCGTGATCGACTTCGAACACGACATCCTTCCCGGCTGCATTATTACCCACGGTGGTGAGATCACCAACGAGACCATCAAGAACGTTATTGAAGGGGAGGCATAAGAATGATTGTCGAAATTATTGAAGCAACTTCGCCGGTGCCAATAGAGGTTTTTCTAACCTTCATTCTGGTGCTCTCGGTCTTTCTCGGCTTTGAGCTGATCAACAAGGTGCCTGCTACCCTGCACACTCCTCTCATGTCTGGTGCTAACGCGATCTCCGGTATCACCCTGGTCGGTGCCGTTGGCCTGGTCAGCAACATCGGCGACCCCGACCTGTCCAAGTGGCTGGCAGTGGGCGCCGTGGCACTCGCGTCCATCAACGTGGTGGGCGGCTATCTGGTGACCGACCGCATGCTCGCTATGTTCAAGAAAAAGGAGAGCTAAGGCACCATGGATAACTTTATTCAATTCGCTTACGTTGCCGCAGCCGTGCTGTTTATTTTTGGGCTGAAGCAACTGGGCTCCCCCGCTACGGCGCGCCGGGGCAACCTCGTCTCATCCGTGGGCATGCTGGTAGCGGTTGTTGCAGCACTTTTCAGTCATGATATTGATTACCACTGGATTCTGATCGGCGTAGCCATCGGGGGCTCGATCGGTGCCGCTGCAGCACGTCTGGTACAAATGACCTCAATGCCGGAAATGGTGGCCCTGTTCAACGGCTTCGGCGGGATGGCCAGCCTGCTGGTGGGCGCCGCTGCACTTGCGCCAGACTCGGGCACATTTACTCTGGTGACTATCGTATTGTCTATCCTGATTGGCGGCCTTACTTTCACCGGCTCACTGGTTGCCTACGGCAAGCTCAGTGAAAAAATCTCTTCGGCGCCGGTACTGTTCAGTGCCCAGCAACTCGTCAACGGTGCGATCGTAGCTAGCATACTGGGCAGCGCAGTTATGTTCTGCATGAACCCCGACAACAGCATGTGGCTACTCCTGGTCATTGGACTGTCACTGGTATTCGGCGTTATGGCGGTAATTCCTATCGGCGGTGCGGACATGCCCGTCGTGATATCCCTGCTGAACTCCTACTCGGGTCTCGCAGCCTGCGCCGCGGGATTCGCGGTGGACAATAATATCCTCATCGTCGCTGGCTCTTTGGTGGGCTCGGCCGGCATTATCCTGACCCAAATCATGTGTAAGGCGATGAACCGCTCCCTGAGCAATGTCCTGTTCTCGGGATTCGGTTCTGGCAAAACCGAAACCACCAAAGTGGAGGGCGAAATCAAGCCCATCTCCGTAGAGGATGCATTCTACGTGCTGGAAGCCGCCAGCAATGTTGCTATTGTGCCCGGCTATGGCATGGCCGTCGCTCAGGCTCAGCACGTAGTAAAAGAGCTGACCGAGATGATGGAGAAAAATGGCGCGGAAGTGAATTTTGGCATTCACCCGGTGGCGGGGCGCATGCCTGGCCACATGAACGTGCTATTGGCAGAAGCGGACGTACCCTACGACCAACTGCTGGAAATGGACGAAATTAACCCTCGTATGGAAACCGTTGACGTGGCGATCGTTATCGGCGCCAATGATGTGGTCAACCCCGCAGCGCGCGAAATAGAGTCTTCGCCCATTTATGGCATGCCAGTAATTAACGTGGACAACGCGCGCACAGTGTTCGTGCTGAAGCGCTCCATGGCATCAGGATTTGCCGGTATCGAAAACCCGCTGTTCTACAAGGAAAATACCCGCATGCTGTTTGGTGACGCCAAAGAATCTATCGGCGGGCTGGTGCGCGAATTCAGTGGCTGATTAGTGTTTTTTTGGATCGAGAAAGCCGGCCTTGCGCCGGCTTTTTTATGTGCTGGCAAAGCTTAGGCTCGCCCCCAGTCAAACGCCAGTACATCGCGAATGTCGCGGGCACCCACCATCAGCATCAGAAGGCGATCGATACCCAGCGCTACCCCGCTACTGGCGGGCATGCCATGTTCCAGTGCCGCAAGTAAATGCTCGTCAACTGGACGTTCTGGCAGTCCTTGCTCTACACAACGCGCATTATCGGCTTCAAAGCGGCGACGCTGCTCCGCCGCATCCGCGAGCTCCCAATAGCCATTGGCTAATTCGAGACCGTCGACATATAACTCAAAGCGCCTGCCAACATCCACACCGTCCTGCGTCTCGATACGGGCCAGCGCAGCCTGAGAAGCCGGATAATCGTAGACAAAACAATAGGTGTCTCGGCCTAAATCGGGCTCCAGCACGTGGCTCATCAGCAAATCCAACCAGCAATCTTTGTCTCCTGACAGGTCACCCGGGTCCAGGTATTTATGGGTCAATGCCTTCAGTTCCTTGACGCTTGCGGTAAAAGGATCCGTGTCGAGTTGCTCGAGAAAAAGGCGGCGATAAGTGATTTTTCTAACCGGCTTTTGTGCCAAGCAGAGGGTCAGCAGCTGTAGTACCTCATCCATAAGCCTGTGGTAGTCGAAGCCGGGGCGGTACCACTCGAGCAATGTAAACTCTGGATTGTGGCGTGCACCCTGCTCGCCTTGCCGAAACGCCTTGCTCACCTGAAAAACAGGTTCACCGAAAGCGGCCAACAGCCGTTTCATCGCATACTCCGGGGAGGTTTGCAGAAAGCGCGTCGCTGTCGGTGTGACGACCGTGTAGGGCTCTATTGACGGATCGGTTATCCCGGCACTGCAGAGCAGCGGCGTCTCCACCTCCAGCACATCGCGTGCAAGAAAAAACTCCCTGAGGTTTGCCAGAAGTTGTGCTCGTCTCCGCAGGACCGGGAGGCTCGCGGTCGGACGCCACTGCATCGTATGTTTAAGGCTTGTTAGCGCGGTTCTGATATTCGCCCGTGCGGGTATCGACCCTGACATACTCACCCTCACTGAGAAACAGAGGCACCTTCACAGTTGCACCAGTACTCAGCTTTGCGGGTTTAGTGCCGCCCGTGGCCGTGTCGCCCTTCAGGCCCGGGTCAGTCTCAACGATTTCCAGCTCGACAAAGTTGGGAGGCGCTATGCTCAGGGGATTGCCGTTGTAGAGCGTCACCTCACACTTTTCCTGTTCCTTCAACCACAGGTGGCTGTCACCAACAGCTGCGGCATCTGCCTGGAACTGCTCGAAGGTATCGGGCTCCATAAAGAACCAGAACTCGCCATCAGTGTAGAGGTACTCCATAGTGCGATCGATAACGTCGGCTCCCTCCAGCGTCTCTCCAGACTTGAAGGTTCGATCCCAGACACGGCCTGTCTTGAGATTACGCATTCTTACGCGGTTGAAGGCCTGTCCCTTCCCCGGTTTAACAAATTCATTCTCCAAAATACTGCAGGGGTCACCATCTAGCATAACCTTCAAGCCTGACCGGAATTCATTTGTGGAGTGGTTCGCCATGGGAATCGCCTAAGTACGTTGCACAGTGGTCGCCATAATACCTTACGCGACGGTTCATTGGCAGATGCCTGGTGGCGACAGCACGACATATTGAGCTATCCTTATGCTCCAGGCTGTCTATTCTTCGAACGTCATGGATTGCGTGCTATGCAAGACCTCAGCTCAAGCACTCTGAAGCTACCCCGGCAGGACAAATCCGAGCTCAGCTTGTTCGCGGCCACCGAAGACGGTGTGCAGGCATGGGTCGATGCACTGCCGATAATGGACACCCCTCGGTTGGTTGACATGCTACTGCAGGCACTCGATGACCTGAATCGTACAAGCCTGCTCCCACAGACACGCTACAACCTGTTAGACGCGCTTTACCCAAGTATCGATGTGGCACTGATCAAACTGTGTAAACGCTTTCTCAACCAGCCTCTGATTATGGCCTCGGAACCCAAGGCGATGGCCGCTATCGGCAACCGGTTATGCACGCTCACTACCGCGGGCTATGCGCTTGCCGCAATGCACGCCATTAAGCAGCGCGACTCGATACGGGACACTAACCCAGCTCGTCTTGCTTGCCAGTCAATCCAGAGAGCGCTTCTGTTTAACTCGCGCAAGATCCTTTACATGCTGCAGTTGCATATGCCAATGGAAGAGGGATGCTGGGAGACGCAGCACCAACTCTACGCTCTGGCCGAGTACCAGGGTCTTACCGGGCTGCCGGTGCCAGAACCCCTCTCTGGCGGCGTCACCGTAAAAGCGGCGTATGTTCAAGCCCTGTTACTCAGCTGCTGCAAACCCAACCAGCTTCGCCAAAGTGACCTGACGACTCTGCACCGCAATGCTCGCGACTGGGGCGAAAAAATTAGTCTGAACAAACGAGAGACCGGGGCGGAATTGTATCTGGCCGACCTGGAAAGCGATAAGCCGCCACAATACAGGGCGCTGCACCGGGAGCAACCCACGGCGGGCTGCCGCGCTCTGGATTGCGAGCCATTACTGGGCGAGCTTAACGCGCTGCAGCAGCGACTGGACACAGAGCAAGCAACCTTCGACAAGGAAACCGGCATATCCGGCAACCTGCTACACCATGTTATTACAGCGCTGGGCAGCAGGCTGATGCGGAATTTCAAGCGCACCGCCTGCAACAGCCCCCTGTGGATTTGTCTCGGACTTAATAATACCCACAGGCAAGTGTCCCTGCAGCAAATGCTCAGACACAAACAGTCGAAGGGCAGCAGCGGTCACGACCTTTTCAGCAGTCAGGGGAATCCATTCTCAAAAGGGTTGGACAAGGCAAAGATCTGGACGAGCGAAAATTCCGCAGACGGCGGTAAGCAGCAAACAAAGGTTGACCAGGAAATTAGCATCGAACTCGATACCGCAACCAGGACCAAAGTACTGGAGGAGGAAAGCGCCCCCGCATCAACCCCCGAAAAACCGTCTGTCTTCGAGGCGCAGTTGGCTGACACCAGTGCAAACGGTTACTGTCTGGAGTGGATAGATGAATCCCCTGGTGATGCCCGCGTGGGTGACATCGTAGGAATCAAGGAGGACAGGAAACAAAACGACTGGGCGATCGCGGTCATACGCTGGCTGAGCAGGCTGCCGAATGCTAAAACTCTCATAGGCCTCGAACTACTGAGCCCTCGAGCAATTGCCTGCGGCGCTAATGTTCGCCGCAACGGATTGGAGGATTCCCCACCGCAGAGAGTGTTGCTACTGCCCGAAATAAAAATTGTAGGACAGCCCCACACCCTGATAACGCCAAAGGCCAGCTTTAGAATACGGCAGACACTCCTACTGCAAAATAATCTGGGAGTGCGAAGCGTCCAGTTAGTTAAGCAACTGAATTCAACCGGTGGCTTCGAGCAATTTGAATTTCGCTATATTCAGGAGCTAGGCGACGTACTGGAAAAGCAAGGTGAAGGGCCGAATAAGGGGGAATTTGACTCGCTATGGAGCAAGATCTAACGAGAGTCGGGCCGTTGGTGCTTGTCTGAAATACCCAGTAGGTAAAGAATCGCATCGAGACCAAGCGTCGATATTGACTGCTCAGCAGTTTTCTTTACCAGCGGTTTAGCCCTGAAGGCTATTCCCAAGCCCGCAATACTGAGCATGGGCAGATCGTTGGCCCCATCGCCCACCGCGATGACTTGCTGCAGGTCGATGCCTTCTTCACGAGCCAGCTGACGCAGCAGTTCTGCCTTTCGCGCACCGTCTACGATAGTGCCTGATACCTTGCCCGTCACGATGCCATCATCGATATCCAGTTCGTTGGCATAAACGTAGTCCATTCCCAGCCTTTCCTGTAAATGCCGGGCAAAATAGGTAAACCCACCGGACAGAATTGCTGTCTTGAAACCTAGGGCGCGCAGGGTTGATATCAGATGCTCGGCTCCCTCTGTAATCTTCAACTCGTCCGCCACTCGCCTGAGAGCGCTCTCATTCAAGCCACAAAGCAGTGCAACTCGCTTACGAAAACTCTCGGAAAAATCGATCTCTCCACGCATCGCTCGCTCGGTAATTGCACTGACTTCATCACCCACGCCCGCTACCTTCGCCAGCTCATCAATTACTTCCGCCTCGATCAGGGTAGAGTCCATGTCAAACACAACCAAACGACGATTACGCCGATACATGTTGTCCTGCTGATAAGCGAGGTCGACGTCAAGGGCTCCCGCCACTTCAAGCAATTCACGACGGAACTCTGCCGCAGCCGGCAGCGAGCCGCGCGCGGAGAACTCCACGCAGGCTTTACTCTGGGCCGGCAATTCCCCCATAGGTATGCGGCCCGAAAGCCTGTTAATGCCTTGAATATTCAAACCGTGAGAAGATATCACGGAGGTAACGCGAGCGATCTGGTCCGAGGTAATCTTACGGGCCAACAGCGTAATGATGTAGCGCTCCATGCCCTGTGCATCGACCCAATGGTTGTAGCTATCCCCAGACACTTTATCTGTGACCACGCGCAATCCACGGTCGGCAGCAAACGCCTTTATCGCAGCAATCACTTCTTCTGAAGGTGTGTCGGCGGGTAATTCTACCAACAACCCCAGAGTGAGCGTCGAATGAATCACCGCCTGGCCAATATCAAGGATATTGACGGAGTGGCGAGCCAGGATTGAAGTCAATCCGGCGGTGACGCCGGATTGGTCATCTCCGGATAGCGTTATGAGTAATATATGGTTCACTCAGGATTCCATTCTTGTTCTGGTCAAACATTCTACCCCTTCACACGGACCGCTAAAAGGTAGGACTGCCCGGCGGGAAATGCAGGCCACTGCGCGGGTCATTACTTCGTGGAGCGACTGGTTTATACTAATGTCACGCGCAAACCCGCTAAATACTCAATAACTGTGAACACACGTCTCCGTCAATCCAGTATCGGTCAACAATTTGCCGCCCTTACCGCAGGCTTGTGTCTCGCTGTAAGTCTCGCTCTTATTGCGCTGGGTGCGATATCTACTTCTCACATGCAATCACTGCTGCGAGCCGAGTATGGCACCGCTCTCGCACGCCTGGTCGCGGCGCGCATCAGTACGGCACTCGAGAGCGGCGACCTGCTCAGCGTCACCGCCTCTTTGCGCCGCATCATTAACAACTCGTCCGCCGCCGCTATTGCTGTCAATGATGTAGAGGGCAAGGTTCTGGGCCTGGCAGGGACAAGCCAGGGGAGATATTTGCACGAGTACAGCGAACCCGTGCTTATCGAATCTGATATTGCTGGCCACGTGATTATCACCATTAGTGCCGATAGCGATCGTGCAGCCCAGCAGCGACTTGTGGTCAGTATGCTTGGTCTCGCTGTTCTTCTCAGCCTTGCAGTTTTTGGTGTGGGTCGTCATTTTGGGCAGCGCCTCGGTGGACGTATGTCCGCGCTGGCTCACAAGGTTGCGCTGGAAGAAGATACTGGAATGCCTCTGCCGAACAACGAGCTGTCCCTTTTACAAAAGCGCATTGATGCACTGCCGATGGATTTGCTGCAAGCACGCAGTGAGCCGGGGCCTCAGGACGAAAACTATCAGGCTACCGCCGTTCTGTATCTGCAACTGACAAGTCTGGCTAACTATGTGGATACGCTGGATGAGCATTCCCTGCACGCTTATATCGCACGCATTCACCAGATCGTTTACGCTGCGTCTGGTTTTTATGCTGGAAACCTGCAGGTCGCGCGGCAATTCGGCCTAGCGGTGTATTTCAGTGGCAACAACAGCGCAGGCAGTGCCGCATTCAGGGCAGCCTCGTGCGCCTGGCTAGTCAAGACGGTGTGCCAATCACTAGAGAAGGACATGACGCTGTCCCTTTCCCTGTCAATGGCCATATCACAAAGTGAGTTGGGTGCGGGCGGTGGCGATGATATCTACCCGGGGCTCTACACGCAGCATACTCTCGACGAATTGCAGTCAGTCTGCGCGAGCATGCCTCCGAATATTTTACTGGCACCCGCCGCAGTAGAAGACACAGATATATCGACACGTCTCGAATGTCGCCCCACGGAAGTAAGGGACTACGCTGTAATTGAGGAATTCGCCGGCCAATACCAGGACCTGCTGGAACGACAACTTCGGCTGGTGCTAAAGCGTTTGACCGACCCGGGCGCAAGATAGGGCGCAAGCCGCTGGACTAGCCTGCAGCGACTTCCATCCTGTCTACTTTTTGAAAACCGCGAGGAAGCTTATTGCCCCGCCGTCCACGCTCACCCCGATAATGCTCGAGATCGCTGAATTTAATGCTGTGGTGGCGCTTGCCGGAATGAATCACAAGGCTATCCCCCGGCGTAATCACCTGTACCGATATAACGAATTCCTCTCGCTCCTTAACCCGTGCCGCGGGGATTCCGATGATCTTGTTTCCCTTACCACGCGACATTTGCGGAAGGTCCGCCAGTGGGAATATGAGAAGTCGCCCTTCGTTTGAGACCGCGGCAACCATGGCATCGTCCATTACAGCAATCGCTGCGGCTTGCAGCACGCGCCCGCCTTTGGGCAGGGTGAGAGCCGCCTTTCCTGCGCGATTCTTACTTTGCAGATCACCGAGACGCGCCACAAACCCATAACCCGCATCGCTTGCCAGCAGGAAAAGTACGCTCTCCTCTCCCATCATGAGGCCCTCGAAGGTGGCGCCAGACGGGGGGTTGATACGGCCGGTGACCGGCTCACCCTGCCCGCGGGCAGAGGGCAAGTTGTGTGAGGCTACGGTATAAGCCCGGCCCGTTGAATCGAGAATAACGGCGGGCTGGTTGCTGCGCCCGGTGGCACTCATCTTATAGCTATCGCCGGATTTATAGCTCAAACTGGTTGGGTCAATATCATGACCCTTGGCCGCCCTTATCCAGCCTTTTTCCGACATGACTACGGTAATCGGATCTGCCGCGACAAGTTCTAATTCGCTAAATGCCTTGGCCTCTTCGCGCCCGACAAGGGGTGAGCGCCGATCGTCACCGTATTTTTCCGCTACCTCGATCAGCTCTTTCTTAATCAGTGTTTTCAAGCGTGCATCACTACCCAAGGTTTTCTTTAAAGCATCACGTTCTTTCCCTAAATCGGTCTGCTCTGTCTTGATATTCATTTCTTCCAGCTTGGCGAGGTTGCGCAGTTTCAACTCGAGAATTGCCTCGGCCTGAGTATCGGTAATTTTGAAACGCTTCATCAATGCCGGCTTGGGTTTCTCCTCGGTGCGGATGATATGAATCACTTCATCTATGTTGAGGAAAGCGACGAGATAACCCTCGAGGATTTCCAGCCGTCTCTCCACTTTCGTCAAACGGTTTTCCAGCCGGCGACGCACGGTTGCGGTGCGGAACTTGAGCCATTCCTTTAGCAGCTGGTTCAGCGGTTTTACCGCAGGACGGCCGTCGATGCCGATCACATTGATGTTCACCCTGTAAGTGCGTTCCAAATCCGTAGTAGCGAAGAGGTGGCTCATCAAAGCTTCAAGATCAACGCGGTTAGAGCGCGGGACGATTATCAGTCTCGTCGGGTTTTCATGATCTGATTCGTCCCGCAAGTCGGACACCATGGGCAGTTTTTTCGCCTGCATCTGCTGTGCGACCTGCTCCAGTAAGCGAGACCCCGAAACCTGGTAGGGCAGGGCGGTAATGACAATATCTCCTCCCTCCGTATCCCAAACCCCTCGCATACGTAAACCACCGCGGCCAGTCTCATACAGCGCAACGATCTCATCCCGTGGCGTAATGATCTCCGCATTGGTCGGAAAGTCGGGGCCCTGCACGTGCTCACACAAATCAGCCACTGTAGCTTTGGGCGATCCCAGTAACTTGATTGTCGCCGCGACGACCTCTCGCAGGTTATGTGGAGGAATGTCGGTCGCCATGCCTACTGCGATTCCCGTCGTG
>JAAENL010000253.1 GCA_024224435.1 Halieaceae bacterium | reverse complement strand
AGCCTTCATACCAAACAGGAAGGTAAATGCAAGGCGTTTTTCGCTTATTTTCAAACCCATTCCCCAACCAGTTTCTCCCTCCCTAATGATAACCAGAATCGGCTTTTCATCAATAATTGCGTTGGTCACTGCAGATAATTTCTGATGTCGACAGGTATATCACATTTGCAAAAATATCGATAAAATCATCTCTCGAAACGTGTGCGTTCGGGGGCGAATATACACCCCAGGAAGTACCGACACATGTAGAACAGGAAACAGAATTTGGCAAACTTCAAATTAGAGTTATGCTGCATGCCCCAGAGATTACGCCGCTTGATGAGCTTTTAGCAAATCTAACAAAGTCACAACCCAAACCTTCAGGCCCAAATAATAAATATCTGGCCGTTTGCTTGTTTAGTCCAAGATTAGACGGACAATGTCGCATTCTGACATAGTTTTTTGAAAACTTCTTGACGTCAACCGCATTAAAGAAGCAGGGTGTGCGCTCTGCTTCTTGCCTCGCCGCACGCCGCCTTTGATTGTGAAGGAGACGGACGGCTCCGGGAAAGCAGGCTTTTCCGCAAATTCTCGAAGAAAGTAGCAGCGCCCCCTTTGGGGCCACTGCGCCTGCCCATGCTTTCGCGCGGCGGTGATTGAGTTCGCGTTGGATGTTCTCAAGCGAGGCAAACGCGTTGCGGCGTTCCGGTGTTTCCGGGTTAGAGCGGTGAAGCTCAAGTGATACCGCATTGAACAGGGCGAGCAGTTCGCCTTCGCGTAAGTGTTTCAGCTCCTGGCCTAAAATTAGTCGAGACATGGTCTCCTCCTCCGTCTTCAGGCCCCGCCCATCGAGGCCTTTTATAAGGCCGGAACAGGCAGAAAGAGCGCGGATCGCACCATTGGACGTAACGTGAGAGAAGGAGCCTGAGGAAACGCTCAGGCTTGCGAATCTGGTAGCTCTTGCTGGCTAGGAATCGGTCAGAGAAAGGCCCGGCGTGCGGGATTGAAAAGACTGAAGAGGGGCTTGCCAAGGCGATTGGACAGGACGCTGAGTGCCGATCGACAGCGGATCGCGCCACCTTTTAATGAGAACGTGAAAAGAACTTGTAGCGTGTAACGCTACACGATATATTCGCGCCGAATCGACGCCCGCAGAGGCGCAGAAGGATCGGTAATCATGAGCACAAAAACTAAGCCCTCAGGACATCCGGGCATCTTCGTGAAGCAACATGTCATTCCCGCAGGCCTGTCAGTGACGGACGCTGCCAAGCAGTTGGGGCTCGGGCGCCCGGCTCTATCAAATTTTTTGAACGGAAAGGCTTCCCTGTCACCTGAGATGGCAACGCGTCTTGAAAAGGCATTTGGTGCAGACCGAAAAAAGCTTCTCGATATGCAGGCCGCGTTTAGCGGCGAAAAACAGGTGAGCAGTGACCAGCCTGCCGTAGTCAGGGGCTATGTTCCATCTGTTCTCGAAATCAAAGCAGGGCGGATCGACGAATGGGCTGCTGACAACATCACAGCACGCAATGAGCTTGCAGCACTGTTGCGTCGTCTCGTGAATTCCACGTCAGCCGACATACGAGCAGTTGATTTTCCCGCGTTCGACAATGCTGAACGCCCCGGTTGGGACGGCACAATCGATGCCGCCTCACCGACACCCTGGATACCAGCAGATAAATCCGGTTGGGAATTCGGTTGCAATAAAGACCCTCAAGCCAAGGCTAACAAAGATTACGCCGCACGTACCGGTAGCGTGCCGGAAGATGAGCGCGCGAATACAATTTTTGTGTTTGTTACGCCGCGGAACTGGACCGGAAAGAAGGATTGGGTCGAAGGCAAGAAGAAGGAAAGCCAGTGGAAAGATGTCCGCGCGTATGACGCTAGTGACTTGGAACAATGGTTGGAGGTGTCTGCTCCGGCCCAGATTTGGCTCGCGGAACGGATCAATATGCCCGTCACCGGCTACCGTTCACTGTCGCGATGTTGGGACGATTGGGTTGCTGCAAGCGAACCGATCTTGAGCGCGGCATTGTTCGATCCAGCAATCAAAAGCTTCAGGAACACATTTTCGAGTTGGCTGAACTCGGAAGCCAGCCGCCCATTCGTGATCGCTGCAGATTCGCGTGACGAGGCGCTCGCCTTTCTGTCCTGCATGATGGCGGCGCCTGAACTGCAGGGCGCACGCGACGGCGATGACGCCATCGTCTTCGAGTCGCCAGAGGCGCTGTCGAAACTGGCGTCGGCATCGGACGGAGCATTCGTAGCCGTTGCTGCCGCCCCCAAAGTCGAACGGGCGCTCGCCGGATTTTATCGTCGCTTCCACTGTGTCATCGTTCGTCCTAGAAATCTCGTTGATAGTGAGCCGGACATTGTTCTTGATCTTCTGAATTCAACCGATTTCGAGGCCGCCCTTAAGGAAATGGGCATCGACGAAGAAAACGCCCGCCGGCTTGATCGTGAATCTGGCCGATCGCCAACAATCCTGCGCCGAAGGCTTTCGCGGATCGATGCGATCAAACAACCGCATTGGGCAGAAGACCAGGCTATTGCCGGTGATCTTGTCCCTGCCGCACTGGTCGGCACATGGAATGCGGACACTGATGCTGACCGTCAGATCATTTCACTTCTTGCCAGTTCTGAATATGACATGGTTGAGGAGCGCATTGCACAGATCAGGAGGACGGAAGACGCGCCGCTCTGGTCGATCGGCAAATACAGGGGCGTAGCATCAAAGATAGACGCACTTTTCGCCATTGCGCCCGCTATCACTAAACCGCAACTCGATAATTTCTTCGTCGCTGCTGAATATGTCCTGTCAGAGGCCGATCCAGCTTTAGAGTTGCCGGAGGATAAACGCCCTTACGCTGCTCTTTACGACAAGGTTCGCGACCATTCATCCGTTCTTCGCAACGGCATTTGTGAGACACTCGTATTGCTTGCGGTACATGGAAATTCGCTGTTCTTTGAGCGGCTGGGTATAGATGTCGAAGCACGTGTCGCTATCCTGATCTGCAAGCTCCTCACACCGCTCAGTGCTGAAGGCATGCATTCCAACAATCACGATCTTCCGAATTATGCCGAGGCCGCTCCCGAGGAGTTTCTCAACCTTGTTGAGGAGGATTTACGTAGCAGCGATCCTGTTGTGTTTCAGCTGCTGAAACCTGCTGATAGTTCATTGTTCGGCGGTGGATGTCCACGCACCGGTCTACTTTGGGCGCTGGAATGTTTGGTTTGGAAGCCCGAACATCTGCTTCGCGTAACGAAGATTCTTGCGACCCTTTCGACCCGGAAGATTGATGACAACTGGGCTAACAAACCCGAGGAAACACTCAAGTCTATATTCAGGTCGTGGATGCCGCAGACATCCGCTTTGGTTGAGCAACGCATCAAGGCAGTCGAGTACATCGCCAAACATCAGCCAGAGCTCGCATGGGATCTTTGTGCGGAACAGTTCGAAGGCGGCTCCCGCATTGGTCACTATAATTACAGGCCACGCTGGCGTGGTGATGCATCCGGTGCGGGCCAGCCGGTCACGCGTGGTGAAAATTTCAAATTCGTTCGAAAAGCGGTCGATATTTGCTTGGACTGGCCAACTCATGACGAGAGGACTCTTGGTGATCTTGTCGAACGATTGCAGCTTTTGTCCGAAGAAGACCAGGTCCGTGTTTGGGGCCTCATTGATGCCTGGGCCAAGACTGAACCGGGAGAAGCGGCAAAGGCCGCTTTGCGGGAACGAATCCGACGATACGCGTTTACGCGGCGGAGCCGTCAGAAAAATATTTCAAAAACCAGCGCCGAGCGTGCCCGCACCGCTAGTGATTTACTAGCACCGCATGACCCGGTCATACGCCACAAATGGTTGTTTGAATCACAGTGGGTACAAGAGTCTTATGAAGAACTCGAGAATGTCGATCTGGACTACAAAAACCGGGAAAAGCGCGTCATTACTCAGCGTACCACCGCATTGAAAGAGATTTGGAATGCACAAGGTTTTGAGGGCATTCGAGAGCTGCTGAAGTCGTCAGGGGCAAACCGCGTGATCGGATCGATCATGGTCGATCTTTTGAAGAAGCGCTCACAGCGAACTAGTTTCATCAAAACATGTCTGCTGGAAGCAAAAGGCGATATCAAGCCTGCAATACAAGACTGCCTTTGGGGCGTTTTGCTCACTGTTGACGATGCATTCCTTCCCGGGCTTATTGCAGAGATTGGTGGCGATCTCACCGAAGACCAACTCATCATGCTGTTTTTGTGCATGCCATTTCGGGGGGTGACGTGGCGTTTGCTGGTCGATCAGTCCGAACAGATCCGCGTGGGTTACTGGAAGAATGTGAATGCGCACTGGAACGATCTCGCACCTGACGAAATCAACGAGGTCATCGACAGATTGCTGGAAGTGCAACGGCCTGTTGCTGCTTTCCACGCCGTCCACTTGTCATGGAAAAATGTCAAAACCGCTCGGTTGACTAAGCTGCTTCATGCGGTGGCAACAACACCGAAGGAAACACCCGAAACATTCCGACTCGCTGAACACGGCGTATCGGATGCGTTCGAGGCCCTGGACAAACGAAACGAAGTCGGCGTCCAGGAAAAGGCAAATCTTGAGTTTATGTATCTTGAGGCGCTGGACCACGGCAAACATGGCATTCCCAATCTTGAAAAGCAGATTGCGGTTTCTCCGGAACTTTATGTGCAGGCCATCGGCGTAAGCTTTAAGCGCAGCGATGATGGCAAGGACCCAGAAGAGTGGTTGATTGCTGACGCCGAGAAGCACGAACACGTTGCTACAGGCACGTATCGCCTGCTGGACCGACTGCGGCGCACCCCGGGCACCGATGAGGAGGATGGGGTTGTTAAGATCAACGACCTGAAAGAGTGGCTATCTAAGGTCCGCGATCTTTGCAAGCAACATGGCCGCGCGGACATATGTGACCAGATGATCGGCCAGCTGTTGTCACGGTCACAGCCTGACGAGGACGGCAATTGGCCATCGCATCCGATTTGCGAGGCGCTCGAATGGATGTCTTCCGAACATGTAGGAAGGGGATTCCATGTAGGCACCAGGAATTCGCGCGGCGTGCATTCGCGCGGCGAAGGTGGCGATCAAGAGCGCGATCTTGCTAACAAATACCGGGCCGGCGCGCAGCACGTCGGCTTTGAATTCCCGTATGTCGGCAGGCTCCTTGAGAGCATCGCCGAATCGTATGACCGCGAAGCGCAATGGGAGGATACGGATGCAAAAGTGCGCAGCCGTATCCCGTACTAAGGTGAAGGAGGTTTGATCAATGCCATTTCCCCTCTCGCCCCAGGCCATTGATGCGATCACGGAGGTCATTAGCGGTGGGGCAGCATATGCAGATGCCGAACCGCCTATCGGAATCTACCGTAGTGGACCTCAAATCGAGAAATTCATGCGTGCCTGCAATATCGATTTCAGCTTGTCCGGCTCACGGGTGCCTTCCCTCGTAAGTCGCCTGATTGAATTGAATAACGGTCCGGAGCCGGAAATATATCTGCCAAAGATCATTGAGGCTGCTGCTGATCCGCGAGACTTTCTAAGAGACCCTGAGCGTCATCAAGCGGTAATTGACTACTTGCAGCGCGCACTTTCGCCTGACGGTTTCGAACTGCAAAATAATGGTGATCGCATCCGTCTGGTGGAGGCTGGACGTTCGACACCTGTCCTGCAGAAGCTGTCAGGCACTGCTGCGGTCATTGATTTTGATACTGTTCGCCGTGATCTCGATCGAGCGCTCGATAGTGCACGCACTGATCCGGAGGATGCCGTTACCGCAGCGTGTTCGACAGTGGAGAGTGTTTGCCGTTCGATCCTGACCGAACTTGGCGAGCCGCTTCCTTCCAAGAAGGATGTCAAAGGCCTCTATAACGCTGTTCGCAAACCGTTAGGCCTGTCACCTGATCGTGCTGATTTGGGCTCAGAAATTGCCGATGATGTCAGGAAGATACTCAGTGGATTGGCAACGGTCGTTGAAGGCGTGGGTGCGCTGCGAACGCATGGCGGTGACGCGCACGGTCGCGAACGTGGCTACGCTCGCCTGGATGAACGTATTGCAAGTTTGTCTATTCACGCCGCTAGTACGATTGCGCTTTTTCTGATTGAGACGTGGCAGCGAAAGTTTCCTTCACACACGCTTCACCGTCACAACAAAGAATGATTTAATCTCATTGCATGGTCATTGTGCAAGAGAAACGCTGATGTTCGATGTTGATACCTAAAATCGGTTTATGTGCCGGATCGCATAAAGCCGATTTATCGGAATTGGCGCATAAAGTGCAGTTGTTCTATTCAAACAGACCAGTAGCTGTTTTGCCCGGCGCTGATGGTTGCGCCGGGCGAATTTCCTAGGACGGAATCTTTGCAGCTGGTTTGCCCTCCAGTGAGAGCTTGACCAGATCATCGCGTTGATAACGCATATAGCGCTTCATCTCCTCGCGTGCGCAGGTGACGCAGAAAAAGAAACTCAGCACACTCAACCGGTTGTTGAATGTCGGCGCTCCGATGCCTTTCTGTGACATGTCGAGTTGAAACGCTCGCAAGT
>JAAENL010000252.1 GCA_024224435.1 Halieaceae bacterium | reverse complement strand
TTTTTTGTAGAGATCGAAGGCGCCTAACATAGAGGCGTTCCTGTCGAGGCTACGGAGATATAAAAGCGATAATCGCTACAGCTAGTAGTATCAGCATGAAATGTTGCCTCAACGATCATAGAATCGACGTTCCTCCCCGGGTTATTTCATTGCTGAGCGTACCGCCACTTGGGGGTCTTGCTTAAAGTGTGAAATGAGGGAATCCTCTGATATGTATATACAGTTTTACTCGAGTTTTTACTGATGATGTCTGGTCATGCCGGAGTTGATGTACGTCGTTTTTATATCGTTTTACATCTGGTAAAGTGACAATACGCTCGGCGGATCGAGAAATACAATTTCATTAGTGCTTTCGCTTAGTGGCACAAGCAGGAGGTGAGTTTTCTCAACGCAGCGGTGTCATACCATACAGTGGCTCAACATTTTTCGCGTGTTCTTTTAAGCGTTCCCGCAGCTTTACTGCTCGTCTTGGCGGCCTGTTCTTCTAGTCCGCAAACGCAGCTGGAAAGAGGAGCCTGTCCGGCGTCTATCGTTTTTCCTGGGGAGCGGAGCGGAGCGGGGAGAGCACGTTATGGCGAGAGCGTCAGCGACGCCCAGCTTGCACTGTATCGTGATCAAGAGATTACAAATTGCCGGAATCAACTCGCAGCAGGTGAAGACCGTGCGCTGGACGTCCTATTGGAGTACGGGCACGCTCAAAATAATACTCAGCTGATTTTGGCGTCCTACCTCACGTATTTAGACGTGGGTAACGATAAGCGTCAGCTAGCAGAGGCCAGTGCTAGTCTCTACAAGTTTTATTCCACAGGAGAAACGGGCATTACCCAGGATCCTGACGCTGCATTTCACTATCTCGGTATGGCGGCAAAGCACGATCCATCAACCTATGAACTGGTTTACGCTGACGCGCAGTATGAGCGAGGTCTTTATGCTGATGCTCACGCACGCTACAGCGATCTTCTGATGCAAGACCCCGAGGGAGATTATCTTTCAACCTCAAGTCGTTGCGAAATAAACCTGAAAATGGCGGATTTTTACTTTCGGGGTCGTGGCATTTCCGAAAACTGGTACGTCGGCTATTACTATTGGCTTGAAGGTATGTCGATGGCGCGGGATGCAGCGTGGGGTTCATGTGACAAACACACATACTACGATCATGAGCGCTACGCCTATGAGTCGACAAGGCGCAAGGCCGTTGAGCGCCGAAAAATGGCTATGGGCCCCGAGGATGTAGCCCGTATAGAAAGCGCTTGGTCGTCCTCGGATCAGGGGCTGGAGTATATCAGCGCGCTGGAGTTCCGCCGGCCCGTGCTGCGAGAGCCTGTCTCGCGTCGATCCATGAGCGTCACCGGCGCAGGCGCCGTTCCAAAGCCGCCGCTGCAATCGTCCGGCTCGTTGCTGGCGTCTGCGAGTGTCTCGTGGCCAGCTTGGCGTCCTGTTGATGCTGAGTTGTGCCGGCGACCTGCATCCTATACACCGGGGCGCTGGAGCGATGTCTTCCAGCAGCGCTCCGGCGCCATTTGGTCTGTCAAGACGTCTGCGGATGCCTCGCATTCAATGGGGTCGGCTGTTGCGGTATCTCCAACCGTGCTGGTTACCAACTGTCATATCATCAAGGATTCTTCCAGGATTATCCTGCTGCGAGAAGGCAGCGCTATGAGCGCATTCTTGGTCGCCGCTGACCGGGAGGGCGATCGGTGTATCCTGCGTGCCTCCGACAACTTGCCGGTTTACGTCAATGCGGCACGCCGTTACGGGGATGTTTTGGTTGGCGAGGATGTCGCCGCTATCGGTAATCCCAAAGGGCTGGATACCTCTCTGTCACGTGGCATTGTTGCGCAAAAGCGTGGACATGACGGGCGTCGCCTTATACAGACGGACGCGGCCATATCCTCGGGCTCATCCGGCGGAGGTCTGTTCGATACCTCCGCTAACCTTGTGGGTATCACCACCTTTAAGGTGTCTTCGGGCGAGAGCCTGAATTTTGCAATCGCGATCGACGAATTCTGTCGATGATCCAGTTCTACCAGACGCGAACACGGTCTTCCGGTGGCAGATACAGCGCGTCCTCCTCGCTCACGTCAAAAGCATCGTACCAGCTATCAATATTGCGCAGTGGAGCTTCGCCTCTCACGCTTTCCGGAGAATGGGGGTCAGTTAAAAGCATATTGAGCAGGGCATCATCCCGGGTCTTGCCGCGCCAAACTTGTGCCCATGACATAAAGAATCGCTGGTCTCCGGTAAAGCCATCTATGACGGGCGCCTCCTTGCCATTTAGTGACAAGCGATAGGCCGTGTAGGCCATCTCAAGACCGCCCAAATCGCCGATATTTTCCCCCATGGTTAGCTGGCCGTTCACGCAATCAGTTTCATTGCCCGGAATGGGGCAGTAAGCCGAGTACAGAGCTCCCAGTTCGGTGGTGATGGCCTCGAAGTTTGCCGCGGTTTCATCGGTCCACCAGTTTCTAATCCTGCCTTGCTCGTCGAACTCGCGCCCCATGTCATCGAAACCGTGACCGATCTCGTGTCCGATCACCGCGCCGATGCCTCCGTAATTGACTGCTGCATCAGCGTTGGCGTCAAAAAACGGCGGTTGTAGAATAGCGGCGGGGAATGTGATCTGGTTTTTCAGCGGATCGTAATAGGCATTGACGGTCGGCGGGCTCATAAACCATTCCTCCCGGTCGACCGGCTGATCCAGCCGCTGTATTTGACGGTTCCATTCATAGCTGTAGGCATTTTGTACACTTTCAAAGAGTTTGCCCGGCTCTATTTGCAGCGCGGTATAGTCGCGCCAGCGTGCGGGGTAACCAATTCGGGGTTCAAAAGTGGATAGCTTCTTCAATGCCTCGGCACGCGTTGACTCGTCCATCCACTCCAGCTCTGACAAACGAAGCGCCATGGCGGCGAGCAAATTACTGACCAGCGTATCCATCTTGGCCTTGTGCTCAGGAGGAAAGTGCTTGGCGACATAGACCTGCCCCAGGGCTTCCCCAAGGTGATGGTCTACCAGCGACACGCCTCGCTTCCAGCGCTCCTGTTGTTCCTCTACGCCGCGCAGGGTTCGGCTGTAGAAATTAAAGCGTGCATTGTCGAAATCCTGAGGTAGCAGCTGCGCAGTATCACTGGCGCGATGATAGGCCAGATAGCTCTTCCATGTTGACAGAGGCTCAGAGGCAAGTAGCGAAGCGCCTCCGCTGATTGCGGTTGTCTCTCCGACTACGAAATGTTCTGTCCCACCGATGCCCGAGCCCGCAAGTACTGTGTCCCAGTCTATATCCGGCGCCAGTGTTTTTAGATCCTCTCGGTCCATGGGGTTGTAGGTGGCTTGCACGTTGCGGCGTTGCGCCGGCGTCCAGTGCTGATGGGCCAGCGCTGTTTCCAGTGCAAATATTTTCTCCGCGTTAATGGCGGGTTCCGGGTCGCCCAGTAATGACAGGACCGTCTCTATATACTGCAGATAAGCATCGCGATAATTATCGTACTCGGGACCGTCATTAATATAGTAGTCACGGCCCATGCCTAAACCCGCTTGGCTTATAAAAACAATGTAGCGGCTGGTATCTGCAGGGTCCGGTCGTATGCCAAAACCGATAGGGCTGGCCATGTTGATGTCGCCAACCAGGACCATAAGGTCGTCAAAATCCTCCGCCGCGGCAATGCGTTCAAGGTCCGGCTGCAATGGGCTGAGCCCTCTGCTCTCTATTGTTGATACGTCCATCCATGTGGCGAATAATTCGGCTACCTTTTGCTGTGTTGGGTCGTCGGTCCCAGTGCTTGCAAGCTCTTTCAATAGATTGTGGACGTCTCGTTGAGATTGGTCTCGCAATAGGTAAAACGAGCCATAGCGGGATTTGTCCTCGGGTATCTCGGTGTTATCTAGCCATGTGCCGTTGACATAGCGGTAGAACGCATCTCCGGGCCTTTCCTGTGTATTCATCTGCGCTATGTCTATGCCGAAGCCGCCCAGGACTGGTTTTGCAGACGATTTCTCTGAAGTATGGGAGCAGGCGGTCAGCGCCCCTGCTAACAGAAAGATAATGGGTGCAACGCGTAAACTGGGGTGAGGCACTTTTATGGTCTCCGTGGCCGCATAGGCGATAGCCGTGTCATAGTGTGCGTAGAGTATAGCCGCTCGTGCCGCACAGACGAAGTGGTGTGAGCTGACTTTCAGGGCACTGGCAATACGTAATGCAGCGCTATGCCTGCGGAAAAATAGAAAGTAATATCGTGCCGTTGCGGCTTGATGCCCGAGCCGCGAGCGCACGTCACGGGTAAGCAGTTGGTTAAACATCACCGAGAGTATTTCATACAACCCCAGACGCTGCAGGTATGATGGTGGCTGTTACGGTCAGGTGAGAGGGTATCGAATTTTAAGAGTGACTCATATGCAGGCTTGGCAAGGTAAGCTCTTGGCCTCTCAGGGCGCACTGTCGTATGGTTTCACTTCACAGGGAGCTCATATTGAGCTGGGGTGGTACTCTAGGCTCGCCCCGCCTGCGGATATGAAAGCGCAGGCCTCATTCGATAAGCGGGCGTGGGGGTATACCTGCTGATCGGTTTAATTATGGAGCATGGTGAGCATGGCCGATACAGATGTACTGACCGATGGACTGTTTTTTGGCGAGGGTCCGCGCTGGCGAAAGGATCGACTCTGGTTTAGTGATTTCTATGACCACGCGGTCAAATCGGTTGATCTGTCTGGTCGCATTCGGACAGAGTTAAAGCTGGAGGATCAGCCCTCTGGTCTCGGTTGGCTGCCAGACGGACGACTGCTGGTGGTTTCTATGCGCTCCCGCTCGGTGCTTCGACTGGACAAAGATCGACTGGAGGTGCATGCAGACATCCGTCATCTGACAACACATCTTTGCAATGACATGGTTGTAGACCAAGACGGTTTCGCCTGGGTTGGCAACTTTGGTTTTGATCTTGACGCAGAGATTGAGGATCGGGGCGGCGAGGTATTCAAGACGCACCCAACCGCCAACCTCGTGCGGGTCGATCCGAATGGTAATGTGTGCGTCGCCGCTGCCGACTTACATTTCCCAAATGGCGCAGTCATTACAGCGGACGGAACCACATTGATCGTTGCAGAAACGCTTGCGGGTCGGCTGACGGCTTTTACTATCAACGCGGACAAATCCCTGTCGGATCGTCGCACATGGGCAGAGATCGAGCGGGCTGCACCGGATGGTATTTGCCTGAACAGCCAGAACGAGATCTGGGTCGCCAATGCGGCGGCTCCCGAGATACTTCGAGTCGCACAGGGCGGTGAAATACGGCAGCGCGTCAGAACCCACCAGCCCTGTTTCGCCTGCATGCTCGGCGGTGTGGATGGCAAGACGCTCTTCGCGCTTACGGCAGCCTCCTCAAATCACAAGCTGGCATCCGCTGGCCGAACGGGCAGGGTAGAAACGTTGAGGGTCAGCAGTCCTGCAGCAGGTTGGCCATAATCTAAAGCGTATGTCGCTTACGGCACAGGGCACCTTGGAAGTTGCTGGCGAAGAACACGCGCCAGTGTTTTCCACTCTTTCTGGCGGTTATGCGGGCTAAGGTACTTTGGTGGGAGACGTCGCGAGTATCG
>JAAENL010000251.1 GCA_024224435.1 Halieaceae bacterium | reverse complement strand
GGGCTGCCGCAATCAGGCTTTCAGCCTGAATGATCGCGTCTATGGTTTTCAGTTTCACCTCGAGGCTGACCTGCGGACGATTCGAACATTCCTCGCCGTTTCGAAGTACCGCAAACTGGCAGGCAGCGGTATCCAGACTGAAACGGAAATCATGGCGGGAATCGACCAACACCTGCCTGACCAAACGAAGCACATGAGTTCTTTCCTGGCCCGCCTGCTGCCATCTGCTGATACCGGGACGATTCATGATTCATGAACACGAAAATTCAAATCATCTGTGAAGCGTTGGTTGCGGCTGCGTGCACCGCATGAGGCGTGACGCTTTGTCCCTGTGAATCATTGAACCCGTGATTCATCACCTTGGTGAGACGATGACGGGCTTGAGGAATACTTCGCGGAAGAAATTGACCACGGTTTGATAGGTCGTGGGGCTGATAAAAGTCAGCATGTGCCCCTGCTTGGGGATCACAGCAAGACGGCTATCGACTCCAGCATTGATTTGTGATTTGTGAAAATCTCGCGTTCCTGCCAAAGGCACAAGGGCATCGCCCTCTCCATGAAACAATTGGGTCACTGGGTCATCGCCCGACACATGAGCCGCAGGCGACGCCGCGATGTAAGCTTCTGGCTTTTCCCGTCGAGACCCACCTAGGAAATAAGCCATGGCACTGTTATCGATGGGAAGCGATCGAAAATCACAGGGAGGTCCCCCCGCACAAACAGCTCGGATTTTTGGTAGCTGCCTCCACCTTGCGTCTGTGACTGACCAGTTGCTGGCTGCCGATCTGACCTCCATCGTCTCATCTGCGCGAGAAGCCAGTATTGCCGAGAGGTGTCCGCTTGCTGAATAACTATTTAAGCCCACCTGCTTTGAGTTCAATTTGAGTTGTTGAGCATTTTGACAAACCCAAACCATCGCAGAACGCACGTCATCTACCTGTGCGGGAAATTTATGAGTCGGCGCCAATCGGTAGTTGATCGCAACAGCCACGATGCCTTCCTGTGCTAACAATCTCGAGTAAGTAGCAATTGACCACTTGTCGCCAGCAGCCCAACCGCCCCCATGAATCACGATCACAACGGGGTACCCGTTCTCGGGTGGATCTGAAGCAGGTAAATACACATCACACAGCCCTGCTTTGCCTTTCTGTTCACTGAACCGCTGATTTTGCTCGACCGTTACGCGTTTGGCAGAGATCGCTTTTGGGATGCCACCAGCAACCTCGTTTGGTTTTTCCGATTCCTCGGGCGCAGCATCGCGTCGTGGTTTTGGTTCCGCTTGGTTGTCGGTCGCAGTCTCTTCCGTCGCATTTTTTTTGGCTGTGTCCTGCGTTGCTGTGTCCCGCGTTGCAGTGTCGTCCTGAACTGCGATCTCCGCCCCTTTGGATGCCGCAGCGTTGGCTGAAACGACCAAAGCGAGTATTGCGACCAGCATTCCGAAGGAGAAACTTCCAGCGAAATCGTAGGGTCTGTAGGGCATGGCGCGAGTTTTCATGGCAGGCGGGAGGTGGGAGAAGTCTAGCCGCAGCGTATAATAGGGCATCGCCTAGAGAATAGGGCGGATGCCAAGGCCAGTCG
>JAAENL010000250.1 GCA_024224435.1 Halieaceae bacterium | reverse complement strand
TGCATGCCTCCTACAAGATCATTGATACGCAGCGAGTACATACCTTCGCACGGGTCTACAGCAAGTATCTGAAGGGGCATGAGAGGCGTGTTCACATCTATCACCAACGGGTTGACAATATTGCTGGTAGGCCCCCAGTTGACTTGGTCTGGCCCAGTTCCATCAACGATTCCATGTTCGATGGTCCAGCCGGTGGTACCAGACTCAAACCCACCATTGATGAATTGGTCTGAAGCGCTACTGGCCAATACGCTGGAGCTGAGAATGAGGGCGGGCAGGATATTTCTGATGTGTCGCATTTTATTATTGGGTAGATGTGCGTGGTAGCCGTCGGCTAGCGCATGGTGAGGTTAGGTGAGTGCAAGCACAAAGCGCCTGCACGTTCAAATGCCCACGCAACCCTGAAGAGGACTCTTTTATTGTTTTTTTTGGAGGGTTCTCAGCCTCTGTTACACGGGTGGGAGGGGCACTACGCATTGGATGGGCACACCGCTCCAAAAGTTCCCACCACTGGTGCACCACATCCGTACCACTACCGGTAACGGAACATTCCATCGCGCAATAGCGTCTACCCGAGATGCCACAACCTATCCGCGCAATCAAGAGATAGAGGCAACGGGATATCTTTACTGCCGTAGATACTGACATGGGAAAATCATTTGCCAACTTGATTATCGAATTCATCAAACGGGCCAAGCTGAGTGTGGGTCGTGCCGCCATACAGTCAGGTCTCCCCAGGCAAACGCTCTATAATTGGAAAAGCGGACGCATACCGCGCTGGCATCCGGAGCTCCCGGCCGATTTAGCACGCCTAGCTCGTACGCTTGGGCTTAACGACATAGAAACAGACCAAATGCTACTAGCCGCAGGTTGCGTTTGCGCTGTGGATAACCCTCATCACGTAACAGGTGTTGTCGGTGAGCTTGAGTTGCCCACGGGGTGGTGGCGCACGGGTAGCCACCCGGAGCTGTATGACATGGGGGTAGACCGTAATTTACAGTGCAATGAAATGGCGGTTGTCACACTCCGCTCACGAGAGCCCACCATCTCCGGATTCGGAACTCTAATCCAGAATTGCCAGGCAAGGGCTTTCCTAAAAGAGCGGCTACAGCTCTCTGCAACCGTAAGCTCAGAGAACGTGGTAGATTGGGCAGGACTATGGATGCGAGTCGATGGAGAGGAACGTTTCCCGTCTCTTAAATTCGACAATATGCGAAATAGGGCGATTAAGGGGACAAATGTTTGGTCTCGCTACACCGTTGTGTTGGACGTACCAGAAGAAGCTGTTGAACTATCCTATGGCATCTACCTTTGTGGGGCTGGAACCGTCCGGGTGGCGAACTTCCAGATAGAGCGCGTGGGGACTGAAGTAGAGACCACAGACCTTAGATACACTGATATCTGCCCAGAGATGCCAGTCAACCTGGACTTTAGCAATCTACCCCGAGCGCTCGGCCGTGAGTGCTAGGCGAAGTATGTAAGGGGGCGAAGCGAAGAGTGTTTTGCGGCTGGAACACAGGAATAGCTCTGGGTTGTTGAAGCCAACCTGGGTGCAGCCACTTCTAGCGACGGCCTCGACGTCCTTCATGTTGAAGCGCATTGGCGGACTTCACATTCGGAGGGTGTCCGTCCCTTTGTTAGATTTGTCGGGGGCAGGGAATAGAGCATACCACGTCTTTGTGATCCTACAAGTCGCCCCATAGCAAGCGCCACACCCTGAATCTTTTTCGTATTGCGCAACACGCAATCCAATGAGATACCCCAAGGCCCCCGCAATTGCTGGGGGAAGCACTGTAGCGCTACGGGCACATATGTTCCCAAAGCCTGCAGGATAGCTTTTGTTGCTTACCGCCTTGAGAAAGCGAAAGCGGGCCTAACCAGCCGCGCTTTCGGCCACCTAACCAGTGGCACACCACGTGTGTGGTGATTCAAGGTAGCTGTGTAGCGCCGGATGCGTTCGAGAGAGCGCTTGTCCGGTGCGAGGGAGGCTTGTTGGGAGTAACACCTCAAGGAGTTGTTCAACTGTTTGTCTATTCATCCGGGCTTTGTAAGAGCGCAGAACTCCAAAGGAGGTAAACCCGCGCCAAAAGTTTTTCAGGAAGGATTCAGTTTTTCAGCACCCGAGAACCAAACCCAACATTCTATCCCATGCGTACAGCCCAGAGTTGGGGCGACACTGAAATCGTGCAGCGTTGACAGGTGGTCAAACTGCGCGCGCTCTGGTGAAAAGCGGTGAAAATCCAGCTACCGGTTGGCACTCTGAGGTTGAACCTTCCCTTGAAGGGGAGGAAGCCAGAGAGAGTGTTGGTGCGGTCTTTCGATGGGGAGCCAATCTGCAGTGATGCAGGTTGCCGGGCGCAAAAACCAGCCCGGTTTGCGTGGAGGAAGGAAGGAGGCTTGAAACAGCCCCTTCTGTGTAGAACCCGCAAAGTAAAAAGCTCAACCATTCAAGCGGGCCAACCGCAACGAAAGTAATGACTCCTAGGAGCCGGGAGGCTCAAGGGTCCTGCGCCACAATGTGCCAGGGCCGTACCCGATAGGTGACACGCAAGTATGTAATGGGGGTGCTTCTCGATTCTACCCCCGGAAAACCTGGGCTAGCATACCCAGGCGAGCAAGCAGCAGTGAAATGACATGACTTGCAGCGTGAATCCAATGATGATTGCAGGCATAAGCCGGGAGCAATTCTCGCAGCCTGTTCGCTACACCTGGCTAACGCCAGGCTTAGGGCCGGAGACCTAGGGTTTTAGATACCCAGAGCTAAAGTGGGAAGCTCTTGGAATGTCGCTGGTGGTGCCAGCGAGAGAGGGGCAATGGTGTGCCCCTTTGCTTGAGCCTGGAAACAGGCTCGGCGAGATTTCTAAGAGTGGGAGCGAGAACTGAGTAGGACAGGCCACCTTGAAGGTGGCCGGGATGTGCGATGGAGCCCGAGAAGGGTAAGCCTCGCTTTACCCCTGCAGAGCAGTGGGGGAGTCCTTGTGCATGCATATGGGTGCAGGTAGGCCGGTGTGGTGCTGGCCTTCTAGGACGCACAGACGAAAGGTTCGACACAGCGAAGGTGGGCTCTGCAAAGGGGGGTGTTGCGCAACACCCCCCTTCTTGCAGGCTATACCTGGATAGCAAGAAGCTTTGAAAAAGAGGCGTTCTGTGGGGTACTTAGCGTGCTTTTCCACAGGGGCCAAAAATCGCGAAAACGAATGCGCAACGCGCATACATTGGAATCGAGTAGTTTGCGTGAACTACTCGGCGACTCTGGGAAAGGTTGACCTGCGTGGCGTGAGCCGAGCAGTCAAGGTTTTGCAGAAGGGAATGCCTTTGAGGGGTTGAGCTAATGAAATCAACCTCTCCTTTTTAGCTAGAGGGGCCAGAGCGCGATGGGGGAGTACCGCTACGCATTTGTGAGTATCAACGACTTCGTGAGACGGGTGGCCAATGACATTGTGCGCTACGGCTACGAGCTGTATGTGACCGGGCATGTGCCAGAGGGCATGGCTCCCGAACGGGTTGATGCGGCTATCCTTGGCAAGTACGACTGCGCGGTTTCGCGCTGGACCAGGGCTAGGAGGGAAAAGGCCGGGGGAGCCAACATCCACTACGTGCGGCACCAGGACTTCTACGTGATGTTCGCTAAGCGGTGGATGGGGGAAAGCCGCTGGTTTCAAAACGAGGAGTGGCCGACTTCTGAGTTGCGAAAGGAGCATGGTCGGAAGATACGCAGCATTAGGCGGCAGCCACTTGTGCATTGCGGGTACAGCATTTCGCTCAAGCACTGTTCGAGAACTCAGAGAGACCATGTGGCGGTACGGATTGCTCGAGAGGAGTATCGAGCGCTTATGAGTTATTACGTTCAGCTCGGTATGCGGTGTTCGCTGGAGCGCATCGACTGGGAGCTAGAGGCGTTTCCATTCCTGACCTATGCCGGTATACGACTGCAAAGGGAGAGAATTGTCCGAGAGGTTAATCGAGTTCGAAAGCGGGCTGGGCTATTCCGGGTTAGTTGCTAAGGGGGTAAGCAGTCACGGGGGGCCACTTGACGGCCTTCCTGGGGCCGAGAAGGGGGTGAGCGGCAGCACCCTACTGGCAGCCATCGGGACACACGCTTGCCGAAAGGACACTCATATGCGGCAAGTTCCTTGGAACTAGAAAGCCGATCGCCCATAACCCTGCGGGTGCCTCGTTTTTGCCGATAGTCCCCGGGCAGCGGCTTGAACAACATCGCATCCATTGGCATGGGCCCAGTGAACTCCACAGCTGGATCCAAATCCCGCAAAACGGTCTTACAGGCGTATTCGCGGTCCCCCATGAGATGTATGGTGCGGCCTTCTGGAAGCCAAGTTGCGAGTTTTTGGACTAACTCGCGTGCGATGACAGTCCGTTTCTTGTACTCAGCTTTTGGGCATGTTTTTAGGGAGCGATAGAGCGATGCTGCCACAGGAACTGCAATCCCTGGACCTTTCCATGGGGTCGGAACCACCAAGGTCAGGACCACCCAAGAGTGCCCACAGGAAACCTGCTTGCCCAGTGCGGATTGTGAGGAGGCTGCACCATCGTGATGCATTCCAGCTCCGAAGATCCGAGGACCATTTCGTCGGCAAAGGGTGTCGTCAACGATGACCTCGATTCGCTTGGACAAGTAGGGCAGCAGCTGGTGCAGCAAGGCTTGCCAGGTTTCGTCAGGCTCCCAGCGGGCTTCGGAGAAAAACCGATGGAAGCCAGCGTGGTGTTGGTCGGTCGCTTCGCCACTGGCTCGAATGACACGGGTGACCCAATGTCTCGACCGGCAGAATAGCCAACCGATGACCAGGGTAAGGAACCTGCGGTAAGTCGGCGCTGTAAAGCAAGATTCGAATCCTCGCAGTACATTTTGAAGTGATTGTGGGATACTATCGGCACGCATGTCCCCTCCTCTGAGTTGCTTGGCGTAGTACCACCAGCTTCGAGTTGGGGGCGTGCGATTAACAGAGCGCAGGCCACGAAAGTTGATCAGTGAGGGCCCAGACCCAGCCCTGAGAAGCGCGAAACGCCAGCCTAGGCTTGCCAATCGCAAAGTCACTACAGGTATTCGTGTTGTCCAGCAAAGCAGCCTCGCCACCTGGCCCCCTGTTCGGTGTGAAGATGATTCCGGCGGCTTGATTTCAATACTAGCTGTGCAGCTCATGGGTGAAAAGCTCAGCGGAGCGGACCTTTCTCTTTTCTTTTC
>JAAENL010000249.1 GCA_024224435.1 Halieaceae bacterium | reverse complement strand
TTATTTCGCATTAATGGAGCATGAACTGGGTGGCTGGAACACAGCGCCATTGGACTACAGCACGCTAGATAGGGCGGCGATTTAATGAAACAGCAGAAACTAACGAGCGATGACCTGGTAACGGCCATCTACAACGATCTTGGCAAGTCAGTCGATTACGCCAATACCAGCCTGAGGGAAGTGCGTAAGCACGCCCTGGATCGGTTCTTTGACCGACCGCGCGGCGACGAGATAGCAGGCCGCAGCAAGGTACGCAGCACGCTGATCCGGGATACTGTTTTCGCCCTGATGGCAACGATCACGCCCAGCTTTAAGACCGACCACCTGATTGACTTCCCACCCGTTGGCCCTGATGACGTAGACGCCAGCAATGCCGAGGCCAATGCCTGCAACGCGCTATTTAGCGAAGACAACAACGGCCTGCTGAACCTGACCAATTCCATCCAGAACTGTCTGCTGCAACGTAACGGCATCCTGAAGGTATGGGTTGAAAACAAAACAACAGTCAGCACGCGCCGATTCATCAAGAACCCAGGCGATACGGCTGCCATGATCCAGACCGCTAACGGTGGTGATGATTGGGAGATAGAGGCCGAGGACGAGCAGGAAGTAACCTTCCGCATCACCACTGAAACCCAAGAACTTCGTGTGGATTCAGTCGAGCCGGCCTACTTCTATACCGACCCGAACCAGGCCGACCAAGACATGCAGGCGGCCAGCTTCATGGCAGAACGTACCTTCTACACCCGCTCTGAACTGCTGGAAATGGATATAGCAGAATCCATTGTTAAGGAATTGCCCGCCAACCAGGATGAATCCATTACGGACGGTGTTGGCGCAAGTAACAGCGACATCACGGCCAAGTTTATCGATGGACAGTCCGATATAGGGCAGGCGTCAACCTGGGGTGCAGACCGAATCGAATGCTACTGGGTGCATGGCAGTTATGACACCGATGGCGACGGAATCACCGAGAAGTGGCGCTTCCTTGTCAGCAATCGTGAACTGCTGCTGGAAGACCCCGTGGACTATTTCCCATACGCCACGTTCTGTGGCTGGACGGTGGCTAACCGCTGGTCTGGCCTGAGCGTGTACGATCTGCTTCGTCACACTGAAGACCAGCAGACCAACGACGAGCGCCAATTTGCAGACAATCTGAACATCGCTAACAACCAGCGGCCCATATACGATCCTGGCAAGGTTGAGCAGGGCGACATCCTGAACTCAGCGCCCGGTCGCGGCATCCGACGCAAGGAAGGGGCCACTATCGACTTTGTACCGGTCATGGATATAGCCAGCAACAGTCTGGCCCATATGCAGCACCTGGACGACAAGGCAGGCCAGCAGGCTGGAGCCGCGCTTGATCTCATGTCGGGCGATATCCAAGGCATGAAGGACATCAGCGGCATCAGTGCCGAGATGCAGTTAGGGCCAAAGGAGATGATGGCAAGCTGGGTTAGCCAGAACATCGCTGATGGTGTTCGCCGCCTGTTCCTGCTGATGCATGAAACGCTGCGCAACGAGTGGAACGGCCCGATTATGTACCGCAAGAGCGGAGACTGGCAGCAGACCATGCCTGCCGAGTGGCGACCACGCACACGCTGCAACGTCATGCCGGGCTTATCACCGGGTGAGCGACGCAGGCGCGTTATGCATCTCACCCAGATCAGGCAGGATCAGATGCAGCTAATCGCTTCTGGCAACGCCAACATCATCGTGGGGTTAAAGGGCTTTTATAACGCCACCCGCGATTGGCTCACGGCGATGGAAATCAACGACGCCGAGGAGTACTACACCGACCCGGCCAGCCAGGAGAGTCAGCAGGCACAGCAGCAGCAGATGCAGCAGGGCCAGCAAGAGCAGCAGATGCAGATGCAGCAGATGCAGATGCAGATGCAGGTGATGCAGATGCAGGTGCAGCTTGAGCAGCAGAAAGTGCAGATCGACGCCATGAAGGTCGAGAACGATAAGGCCGACGACCTGGCAGACAATGAATTCGACCGGCTTAAGCTGGCCGCCGAGATGGAGATGAAGGAGGTAGATCTTGTCACGCTACCACCACCAGTTAGCCATGCTAATGGTCGAACTGCAGCTATCTCCAAAGC
>JAAENL010000248.1 GCA_024224435.1 Halieaceae bacterium | reverse complement strand
TGTCAATGTCGCTTTTTATTCCGACATTTTTTGCACTCTAAATGTACTGTCAAGGCATTGCTTGCCCTACGGGCTCTTCCTTTCACATTGAAAGGAGGTGATCCAGCCGCACTTTCCAGTACGGCTACCTTGTTACGACTTCACCCCCCTTGCCAAGCATACCTTCGGCGTCGTCCTCCATTGCTGGTTAGACTAACGACTTCGGGTACCCCCAACTCGGGTGGTGTGACGGGCGGTGTGTACAAGGCCCGGGAACGTATTCACCGCATCATGCTGATATGCGATTACTAGCGATTCCACCTTCATGAAGTCGAGTTTCAGACTTCAATCTGTACTGAGATCGGCTTTCTGCGATTTGCTCCACCTCGCGGTTTCGCGGCGCTCTGTACCGATCATTGTAGCACGTGTGTAGCCCAGGACATAAGGGCCATGATGATTTGACGTCGTCCCCACCTTCCTCCGGTTTGTCACCGGCAGTACCGCCTGAGTCCCCAACATTACTTGATGGCAACAGACAGCAGGGGTTGCGCTCGTTGCGGGACTTAACCCAACACTTCACAGCACGAGCTGACGACAACCATGCAGCACCTGTATACAAGCCGCAAGCGGCTGCTGCATCTCTGCAACATTCCTGTATATGTCAAGCCCTGGTAAGGTTTCTCGCGTATCATCGAATTAAACCACATGCTCCACCGCTTGTGCGGGCCCCCGTCAATTCCTTTGAGTTTCATCGTTGCCGACGTACTCCCCAGGTGGTTTACTT
>JAAENL010000247.1 GCA_024224435.1 Halieaceae bacterium | reverse complement strand
GGCCCCGGATTTAGAGCTGGATGTATCGAATTTGCTTCCGTTGTGCGAGGCGAAACGGTTCGGGATCAATTGTCATTTGCTGTTGGGCCATGTCGGTAACTGGCGTCGTGCCAATCCGTTTGTGGAGGCAGAGGCCGCTTACTGGGCGGCGAAGTTGTGAGGCGTTACGGCTGGTTCTGCCATGTGGGCACGATAACACACCAGACTAAACTTGATTGTTTGCCAGTATTCAGCACAATTACGAGCTGATTGAGCACCTAAAAGGGCCGGTCTTCCCAATGGTGGGGGGGGTGGTTTTTTTTTTGGAGACATCGCAAATGCCCAACTCGGTTGTTTATTTCAATGCACTTGCGCAAACCAGTACGCTGGACCGTACAAGCATCGTCGCAAACTCGACGACGACCGAACAGGACTTTTCCGGGATGAGCGGGAACGGCCTAGCGGAATTTGCAGCTTGGGACGTCGGCGCATCTGGCGACCTGGCAGCGGCCACGCTGGTTCTGTGGCGCAAGGTGGATGACTCGGATGCAGATTCGTGGCAGGTCATGGCCACGCTGACAGCTGGCACGCCTCGTGTTATCGGCCAGTTTCCGAACGGCAAGTACAAGGTTGTCGTTACCGGATATGCGGCCCCTGTTAAGTGTCTTCTGCAGGGCGTGTAGATTTCCGGACTGAAACGGCTGATCGTCGCGAAACTGCATTTTCGGATTGAGGAATAGATGCAATTCACAGCAATAGTCCACGGAGGTGTCCAGCTATTCGGGCCTGAGTCTATGCCCGCCAGCAACGGTCTCCTGCCTTCGTTCGATACAGACGGGAATTTTTCCGCGTGGGTCGCAGCAGGATCACATGCAGAAGGT
>JAAENL010000246.1 GCA_024224435.1 Halieaceae bacterium | reverse complement strand
GGCAATGGTGACTCCGGCAAACTGCAATTTTCGAAGTTGGCGTTCGCTCAGCGCTCTCAGGGATTCATGGCCGATGTGTCGAAGCGTATAGAGTGACTCCACGGATGCCTGATGGCGGATACTTCCTAGCCAGATGATCACCCGCTCCTCGATATCGGGGGGTGCATAAGCTGCGATTGTTGCCAGCAAGCGCGCCCTGCGCGGATCATCCATGGAGGCGATCACATCCAGCACAGGTTCGACGATCTCTTGCGGTTCGTCCAACAGCTGTTCGGCAAATTCGACCAACACCAGAGGCGAGGACTCGGCCAGGATGAGCGCTTCGACTGCACTCTGGCGGGCGACCGCTTCTGGATCGGGTAGGATTCGCACCAACTCGGGATCAACCGGCACATCAAGATATCGTTCCAGGATCATGACAGCTGTGAGGCGAGCATCATCGGAGCGATTGGAATCAGAGGCCACTCCGTGCAGCGCCGGCACGATAAGGTTGGGATCGAGGTATTGTGAAAGCAAGCCCAGGCCCCCGCGCAGAGTGGCGTTTTCGGTGTCGAGTTGGCGGATGAGGGGATTGAGAATGGCCCCCTCTTCCTGCTCGGCCAGGGAGCGGGCGCGCCGTTCCAGTTCGAAAGCATTGTGCGCATCGCCCAGCGCCCGCAGGTCTTTATCCAGGGCCAGACGCCTGCCAAAACTATGAATAACCTTACCGGTGCCATCGTTCATAGGATTGGCATGATAGCATAAAAGGCGCGAATGCTGAATGCCGGGCATTGCCTGAAAATCGGGCTTCGTGC
>JAAENL010000245.1 GCA_024224435.1 Halieaceae bacterium | reverse complement strand
TCAATTTAGGTGCGAGATTGCGATCAGTTCCCCACTGAGGGTGAACAATTGCCCTTTTTTAGGGACAGGGACACTCCAGAAGGTTCATATTTGGAATTGCTGCGGCTGAAGCGACCTGCCGACTTTTGCGGAACTGCAAATAATCAGTTCTATGAATCGAAGTGCCAACTGCCTGCAATGTCGGCTCGATCGCACTCGCCAGTTGAGAAAGCCGGTCGAGATCGCCCATGAGATAGAGCAGGTCCATATGCGATAATTGGATCTCGAGCCACATTTGTTGCCATTCCCGAGGCCAAGTGTTCAACAGAGCACCCAGCGTCTCCAATGCTTCACAATAGGCCTCATCAGCCTCAGTAACAAGGTGACGGGAGCGGTAAGACTCTGCGACCTTGCGTTGTAAGGTTGCACGCAACAGTACATTATCTACCGGCACCTGAGCCAGGGCGGCTGAAAACGCCCGCTCTGCTGCCTCGTACTGCCCGCAGGCGAACAGACTGTCTCCCAACAGCTCCTGCAAAGAGGCATACTGCTCGTTCTGCTCTGGAGTGTGAGACCAAAGTTCTATTCCCCGTTGCAGGTAAGCAATTGCCTCCTCGTAAGCATAAACTCGTTGAGTGGTCAGGGCTGCCTGTTTGTAACAGCGAATGGCTTGTACGGCATCTCCGGCCAGATCGTAATGTCCGGCCACCACCGCCCACGCCGGTTCACCCTCATGGTGACGCATTGCTACCAGTGTTTCGGCCGCACGGCGGTGTAGAATACGCCGGCGCCAGGAACTGATTCCGTCGTAAGTCACCTGGCGTACGAGATCATGGCTAAAGCGATGGGTGCCACCATCTGCCAGTAACTGCCGTCCTACCAGCTCTTCTAGCCCCTCGGCCACCGCTAGATCGGAGCGTCCCGCCGTTCGCTGGAGCTGGTCAAAATCTAAATCAGGCTCAAGCACAGAGGCGGTCTCCAAAACTTGCCGCCCCAATGGGCTCAGGTTGTTCAGACGTCGCTGGATCGCAGCTTGTACAGTCGGAACCAGGGGCAACTCGGCAGGCGGATCGGCCAGACGATTGACCTCCAGCAGCGCGCGCACGGTTTCCAATACGAAGAACGTATTGCCGCCGGTGGCATGGTGGATGCGAGTGGCCAGAGGTTCCGGGTCACCGAGTGGCAGGGGCAATTGCTCGAGAATGTTGGCGATCGCCCTTGCTGTCAGCCGCGACAACGCTATTTCTGCCAGGTGGCCCGGCCTGGAATAGGCGCGCTTCAGGTCCGCTAGCACCTCAGCATCGGTGACGCGGTAGGTTGCCAGAATGCAGACATTGCTACCCGCCAAGCGCCGGGACAGTGCAGTCAGCCAACTCACCGTTGCCGGATCGGCCCACTGCAGATCGTCCAGACTGAGTAATAGCCGGCCGTGCGTGGCCAGGCCTATAAAGCAGCGGGTGAGGGCCTCGAACAGACGCGCCTGGGCCTGAGCCGGTTCGACATCCACCGGTTTGGGCAGGTCGGCGAACTTCTCGGCCATCTCCGGTAGCAGACGCCCCACCTCTGCCATCCAGATGGGCCGGATTGCTTGCCAGCGCTCTGGAAGTGATAAAGCCTGACGCAGCGCCTCGCTGATTGCTGTGTATGGGATGGTTTGAGCGCCGGCAGGGTTGTTGCCTGTCAGCACGGTCGAGCCAGAGGTAGTGGCGAATTCCTGCATCAAGCGCGACTTGCCGATGCCCGGCTCGCCGGAGATGAGGATCAACCCTCCTGATTGCAAACGTCGATGCGCGTCTGACAACGCTTGCCAGGCTTCTTCGCGACCAATCAAGGGGAGATCGAGGCTGGGCAGAACAGACCAGGTGGGCGCGATGGGCGCCGGGGCAGGTTGCGCGGAGATAGCTGCCTCATACGCTACCCGGGTCTCGGGCAGTGGTTTGACCCCCAACTCCCGCTCCAGGATCAGGGTGCAGCGCTCGAACTGGCGGGCGGCAGCGGTTCGGTTGCCGATGGCTGCATAGAGGCCCATCAAGCGGCGATGCACATCCTCGGCCAGATCGTCGACCGCCAGGTAGCGGCGGGCGTAGTCGATAGCCGATTCGACGTCGTCGCCGGCGGCACGGGCATCGATCAGACTGGACAGGGCCGCCAGGTGATGCCGCTCCGCCTGCCTTTGCACCTGGAACTGCCAATCGCCAAACTCAGGGCAATCGGGCAGAGAGAATCCATCCAGGAATGGGCCGTTGTAAAGATCGACAGCCTGGGTTAATAAGACAGGCTCAGATGCTTCAACGAACTGCTGGAACGCCGCCGTATCGCACCAAACGCGTTCCCTGTCCAACGCCACGGCGCCGCGGCCGCTGGAGAGCAGAGAAGCATCGGGAAGTGCTTTACGCATCGTGCTCAGCAGACGTTTCAGATTGGTGCGAGCCGTAGCGTCGGGGAGGTCAGGCCAGAAGAGAAAGGCCAGCCGGCCACGCGATACGGGGTTGGAGGTGTGAGCGAGATAAAAAAGCAGCGCGCGGGCCTGTCGCCTGCTCAACGTGAATGGCTCTCCACACCATAGAATTTGCGGTGTGCCCAACAGGCGCAGCTGCATAACCCCCTCAGAAAGCAGACTATTCATCATTAGAAAATATGTTCAAGAATAACGCGATCCAGGCCCCACACGATATCCGAAGTGAGAGATCACGGGTTATGGGTGCGATACAAAACAGAGCTACAGATAACTGTACAAATATAGCACAAATAATCCGTGTAGACAATCGAGCGGTTGTCTCCCATTTGAGCTATTAACAACCGTGGTTCAACAGGGTTTCGTGTGGTCCTAGGAAAGCACGTGGTGCGTGGTGCGCAATCTATCACATAATGGATCACATACTCAGTTGATTCTCCTATGAAAATGCAAAGACCGGCGTGGTTCATTACGCTAGAAATCGATCTTCACAATTATGGCATCATATACCAACGGGATGGAATCCCTGGCTCAAAGTACAAAGCGCCTTTGGTTGGGCGCTCTCACCCTCAGGCGCTCGCG
>JAAENL010000244.1 GCA_024224435.1 Halieaceae bacterium | reverse complement strand
CGCTAACAATGGCATTGGTTACAAAGCGTTATATAAGAACGTCGATGGCAAAAATAACACCGCCAACGGCAACAGCGCGCTGTACTCCAACACCAGCGGAGAAAACAACGCCGCCTTCGGTTACAAGTCGCTCTACGAAAACACCATTGGCACCAACAATACGGCGTTTGGTACCAACGCCCTGCGACAAAACACCGAGGGCAACTACAACTCTGCCTTTGCTCGTAATGCGTTGTTCAGCAACCTAACGGGTAGCTACAATGTCGCCCAGGGGCCAGCTGCCCTGTTTAACAACATCTCCGGTGACAAGAACGTGGCAATAGGCCGATCCAGTGGATTTAGCCTCACGACTGGCGGCAGTAATGTTTTCCTGGGTCACTATGCCGGCTATAACGAGACCGGCTCAGACAAACTGTATATCAGTAACAACAAGAGCCGGCCGTTGCTGTACGGCGAGTTCAGCACCACGGCAGCGAACAACAAACTCGGCATAGGTACCAGCTCTGTGTCTGCAGGAGACACCATCAAGGTCTGGAATGGCGCTCGTCTGACCACCGGCGGTGTCTGGACCAATGCGTCCTCGCGTGAGTTAAAGCAGGATATCCAGTCACTGAGCAGTGAGGATGCACAGCAGACCCTGGCGGCGTTGTCACCGGTTCGCTACGCTTACAAGAACTCGCCGGATGAAGAGTATGTGGGTTTTATTGCAGAGGACGTGCCTGCGCTTGTGGCGAGCAACGACAGAAAGTCACTCTCGCCGATGGATGTGGTGGCGGTGCTGACGCAGGTGACTAAAGAGCAGGCGTCTCAACTTACTGCACAAGAGTCTCAGCTTGCAGAAAAGGATGCAGAGGTTGCTGCGCTGGAAGAGCGGATGCTCCAGCTTGAGTTAGCTCTCACTGAGCTGATGAGGTCACAGAGCGCTCAACAGGTGGGCGCTTTAAACTAGAATTTACCGAGCAGTCAATGAAGCCCCGCCCAGTGCGGGGTTTTTTGTGCCTGCTCAAATGGATGAGCTACCTGAAGGGCCGGGGCT
>JAAENL010000242.1 GCA_024224435.1 Halieaceae bacterium | reverse complement strand
GGGATCGTACGTTGGCGAGGGCTGATGCTGCAGAGGTGCTGGAGACTATCTGCGAACAAGGTTACTACCTGCAGTTACCGCCTCTGCCCGGAACAGCGGACAGGAAATCCTCCGGTGGATGACTGGTGGAACCGTAAGGCTCTTGACGAACTCAGTCGCACTGAGTGGGAAGCGCTCTGTGACAGTTGCGCCAAGTGTTGCCTGCACAAACTGGAAGACGAAGACGACGGTGAGGTAGTCTATACCAAGGTGCGATGCAGGTATTTGAATGATGAGACCTGCCGATGTTCCGATTACAGTCGGCGCACGTCGCTGGTGCCCAGCTGTCTCGATTTGAAAGTGTCGGACTGGCATGGGCTGGATTGGTTGCCCAGTACTTGCGCTTATCGTCTGCGTGCCCGTGGTGAGCGCCTTCCCTCCTGGCATCCGCTTGAAACGGGCAATGCAAATAGCGTTCATGAGGCGGGAGTATCCATCAGGGGACGGGCTATATCGGAGGAATACGTTCACCCTGACGGCCTCGACGACCATATCGTTCATTGGGTGGAGTAGAATTTAGATGCTAACTGAAAGTACATACTTGCTGGGGTTATACCTGTACCTTGGCGCGGCAGGTATTCTGGTGCTGTATACGGCATGGTGGTCGTGGCGGTCCTGGCGGCCGTTTTGGGCAGCGCTGGTAGTGCTCATAATGGCGGCGCTGCTACTGACGCCTGCCTATCCGGGGCCGGGTGTGGCGACGCTGGCGCCTGCGCTCGTAGTCGCCGGTTTTCAGCTCATGACCGAGGGGCCTGAGGCAGCTCAGCATGCAACAAAACCACTGCTTTTTATGCTCGGGGCTGGCTTCACTATCGCATTATTGCTGCAAGTTCTTGTGTTTCGCAGGCGAGGTCGAGCGCGTCGCGTGGAATCGACGGCGGGGCACTCTGATACCTAAGATTGGCGTGGTGGCATGATCAATGGGGCGGTTCGGAGCGGCAGTGTTGATTAGCCGACCGGCAATCTGTAACCTGAGCAACTTTCGAATTTAGAGTAGAGCTAAAACATGATGTTTCAAGGCACAGAACGCTACGTTGCTACCGAAGACCTGCGCATGGCGGTCAATGCTGCCGTCTCACTGGAGAGGCCCCTGCTGATCAAGGGCGAGCCCGGTACAGGGAAGACGATGCTGGCGGAAGAGGTTGCGCAGGCGCTCGGTAAACGGCTGATCCAATGGCATATCAAGTCAACGACGAAAGCGCAGCAAGGGCTTTATGAATATGACGCAGTATCGCGGCTGCGGGATTCGCAACTGGGCGATGACAAGGTTCAGGATATCGCGAACTACATCAAGCGTGGAAAGCTTTGGGAAGCATTCGATGCTGATGAGCAGGTCGTGCTACTCATCGACGAGGTAGATAAAGCTGATATTGAGTTTCCAAATGACCTGTTGGTGGAGTTGGACCGGATGGAGTTTTTTGTCTACGAAACCGGGGCGACCATCAAGGCGAAGCATCGTCCAATCATTATCATAACCAGTAATAACGAGAAGGAGCTACCCGACGCTTTCCTGCGCCGTTGTTTCTTTCATTTTATAAACTTCCCCGACCGAGACACGATGCGAGAGATTGTGGATGTGCACTATCCTGATATTGCCAATGAACTTGTGAAGGAGGCCATGGAAGTGTTTTTCGATGTGCGGTCGATTCCAGGTCTCAAGAAGAAACCATCGACGTCGGAGCTGATCGACTGGCTGAAACTGTTAATGGCAGACTCTATCCCAGACGAGATTCTCAAGAATCGTGATCCCAGCAAGGCAATTCCGCCACTGTACGGCGCATTGCTGAAGAACGAGCAGGACGTGCATCTTCTCGAGCGTCTCGCATTCATGCATCGCAGGGAGACCCGCTAGGGCTCCTGCTGGAAAGCGGGCAAATAATGCTGATCAATTTCTTTCAGGGGCTCCGTGACGGCGGCGTCCCGGTCACCACCCGAGAGTTGCTCGACTTGTTGGAGGGACTCAAGCGCAAGGTCGCGTTTTGCGACATCGATGAGTTTTATTATTTCAGTCGTACCTGCCTTGTAAAAGACGAAAAATATTTTGATCGTTTTGATCGGGCCTTCGG
>JAAENL010000241.1 GCA_024224435.1 Halieaceae bacterium | reverse complement strand
TGTGATGGGAACTATCGACATTGGTATTAGTGAGAAAGACCGAGAAAGTATCGCCGAGGGATTGAAGCACCTCCTGGCAGATTCTTACACGCTGTATCTGCAAACACACAACTTTCACTGGAATGTCACTGGTCCGCAATTTCGCGAACTGCACCTCATGTTCGAGGAGCACTACACCGAGCTGGCAGTAGCGGTGGATGACATCGCCGAGCGCATCCGCACCCTCGACGTTGTGGCTCCCGGCACTTACAAGGCTTTCGCCGAGTTGAGCGCAGTAAAACAGGTTGACGGTGTGCCCGATGGGAAAAGTATGGTCAGCATATTGACTAAGGCGCACGAGCAAGTGGTTAAAACCTGCCGCGATGTGCTGGTTAAAGCCCAACAGGCAGACGACGAATCCACCTCTGCCCTCGTCTCTGACCGAATGAGAGTCCATGAGAAAACAGCGTGGATGCTGCGCGCTCTGAATAAGTCTTGATGCGAGTTGTTTGAACTAAGCGCGGAAGTAAAACTGCGACGGGTTGTGGTGTCCGCGATAGAGTGCACGCAGAACACAGGCCGTTCAGTTTTTTCTCCCTGAGAAAGATTAGACTGGATGTTGGTCGGTGTGAGAGGATTTGAACCTCCGACCCCTTCCTCCCGAAGGAAGTGCGCTACCAGGCTGCGCCACACACCGAGCATCCGAAGCGCAAAACTATAACAAAATGTGACACCCGGGGCCACGTTGCCTCGCTTACTCCACCCCTGCAAACCGGGCGAGAAACTGGCTCAGGACACTCAAGCTGGTTACTACAAGGAGCAACAGGATGATCATCCTGCCGGGCCTGAAAGGCTTACGCTCAACAGAGTTCACCCCCCGGCGGATAAACGCATCGACCTTCTCCTGGTCCTCAGGATGAAGGCTGTTGTCAAAGCTACGATCGGTTTTTTCTGAGGTTTCTTCGTTCATTACACTGCACTGCGCGTACTGGGGAACAACGCCTTCGCCTATTGTCCCCCTGCACTGAGAAAAAGTCACCCGTCAATCTTCTGTCGGGTTTCGGCTAAAGATCGAACATCGCTTCCGGCATGTCCATGAGGTTACTCGCACCGGACAGCATGGTTTCGCGGTGGCCAGCGGTTCGCGGCAGCAAGCGATCATAGTAGAAACGAGCGGTCATAAGTTTGGCTTCATAAAACTGCGTGTCGTCGTCTCCGGCCCCACTGATTTTACGCTGAGCGACAATCGCCATGCGCGCCCAAAAGTAAGCCAATGTGATGTAGCCGCTGTACATCAGATAATCCACTGCAGCACCGCCGGCTTCGTCAGGGTTTTGCATAGCGGCCTCGCCTATCTTGGCCGATAAGTCCAGCCACTCGACTTTGTATTGTTTCAGAGTCTCGATCAATGACGCGCACTCAGGCGGAACATCTCCCTCACATAACTCGTCAATCAGCCCTGTGAATTCCAGCAACAGCTGCCCGCCGCTGCCGAGCACCTTGCGCCCGAGCAGGTCCAGTGCCTGAATGCCGGTCGTGCCTTCGTACAACATCGCGATGCGCGCGTCGCGCACAATCTGCTCCATGCCCCACTCGCGAATAAAACCGTGCCCACCGTAAATCTGGACGCCGTGGTTAGCCGCTTCGAATCCGGTCTCTGTGACGAACGCCTTCCCGATAGGGGTGAGCATACTCATGAGATCATCTGCCTTTTTAGCGGCCTCTTCATCTCCCCGGTCCAAGATGTCCCCTTGCTGGGCCAGAAAGTAGATAAGTGCGCGACTACCTTCGGCGAATGCTTTCTGCGTGAGCAACATGCGACGCACATCGGGGTGCACTATGATGGGGTCAGCTGGACCGTCTTCATTCTTTGGTCCGGTGAGGCTGCGCATCGCCAGACGCTCGCGGGCATAGTTTAAAGCGCCCTGGAAGGACAACTGGCCGTGCGCCAAGCCCTGCACTGCGGTACCAATGCGGGCCGTATTCATGAAGGTGAACATGCAGTTCAGGCCCCTGTTGGGTTCTCCTATTAGGTACCCCGTCGCACCGTCAAAATTCAATACACAGGTCGCCGATGCCTTGATTCCCATTTTCTTCTCTATTGACGCGCAATTCACCGCATTGCGCTCACCGAGGCTACCATCATCGTTCACCTTGAACTTGGGCACGATGAACAGGGAGATACCCTTGGTGCCCGCCGGCGCATCTGGCAGTCGCGCAAGAACGATATGCACGATATTCTCGGCCATGTCATGTTCCCCGGCACTGATAAAAATCTTGGTGCCGGAAATCGCATACGTGCCGTCGGCCTGGGGCTCCGCCTTGGTGCGCAGTAGTCCGAGGTCGCTGCCGCAGTGCGATTCGGTCAGGCACATGGTACCGGTCCACTTACCCGACACCAGATGCGTCAGGTATTTGCCTTTCTGCTCGGCATCACCGTGGGTTTGCACGGTTTCGATCGCACCGAGGCTCAGCCCCGGATACATTGCCCAGGACCAGTTTGCAGAGCCTGTTAGCTCACTCAGCACGATACTTAGCAGGTTAGGCATACCCTGTCCGCCGGATTCCACGCTGGCGCTAAGCGCCGGCCAGCCGTTCTCCACGTACTGTTGATACGCATCAGGGAAGCCGGCGGGCGTTGTGACCACACCATCATCCCAACGGCACCCCTCCTCGTCCCCAGACTGATTCAAGGGGGCAAGGACATTCTCGGCAAACTTGGCGCCCTCTTCCACGATGGCATCCATCAGCTCTTCCGTCGCTTCTTCGTAGCCGGGTAGCGTCTGGTGCAGCTTTTCCGATTCCAGCACTTCGTTAATAACAAATTGAATATCGCGCAGGGGTGCTTTGTACTCTGGCATGATCATATCCTCGCTTAGATGCCAAATCGGCGCCGGGCCTATAGACACCAACAATGTGTTCGGTGTTCACATTCTGCGGATTACGGTCGAGAAGTCAACCACCTTTGCAGGCGGTAAATGCTGCTTTTAATCGGTCAATAATGGCCAAATATCGAGATGCTCCGCCGCCGCTTTTGGATCCCAGGGTGTCAGGCGAGGAATTTCACCCAGCAGAGGAGCTCCCAACATCGCCCGCAATGTTTCGAGGTTTTCGCTATGGCAGTTCATACGCTGCAACGGCTGATTGGCAACCCACCCCGCCAGCTGCAACCCATCCCGCCGGATAGCCTCGGCTGTCAGCAGCGCATGATTGATGCAACCCAGTCGCATCGCGACCACAAGAACGACACCCACCTGCAATTCCCGCGCGAGGTCTGCGAGGGTTTCACGGGGGCCAATGGGCACTCGCCACCCGCCGGCCCCTTCGATAAGTACAAAATCGGCTCCACCCATCATGACTCCCCGACACAACCCCGCCAGCCGCGATGCCTGCAGCCTTCGCTTTGCCTGCTGCGCAGCGATGTGGGGCGCGATTGCGGGTTCCAGCGCCACCGGATTGACTTGCTCGTAGTCCATTTCCTCTGTCATCGCCTGCATTAATTGCAGGGCGTCCTCGTTCTGTCCCCGGGCATCGCAGCCAGCCGCTAGCGGTTTTACCGCTGCAGTGCGCTGGCCCGCATTGGCCGCCGCATGCAACAGGGCACAACTCACTGCGGTTTTGCCCACTTCCGTATCCGTACCCGTCACAAACCAGCTCTTAGTCATGATTTCTCCAGAACGGCAAATACCACATCGTAGGTAGCCGGCAGAGAACCATCCGGCTTGCGCCACTGCTCATAGGCTCGCAGCATACCCTGCAGTGTACGACGGCTCGTCAGCCCCGCAGGTCGTTGGCTATTCATGTTGTGCGCGCCCAATACCTTCAATTCATACAACAAGTCTCGCACACGCGTGTATGTCAGCTCGTAAGTGCGTCGCTCCAACCGCATGGTTACCCCAGGGCTGGTGCTCACTGCCTTTTCCAGTTCAGCCACGTCAATGAATGCATTCACGTGTTGATACCCATCTACCGCCGCCCAGGCATCTCGCAACTCGTGCAGCGTACCCGGCGCCAACGTTGTAAACACACACCTGCCGCCGGGTGCCAACACCCGCGCGAGTTCGCTGAACAGGTGCTCCGGTCGATAACACCACTGCACCGCGAGGCTGCTGAATACGAGGTCAACCGATGCCGCGGCGAGGGGCAAGGCTTCGGCATCGCCCTGTAGCCATTCGCCACTGCCCTCGCCTCGATCCCGCGCCAGCACCACCATACCCCTGGCAATGTCGAGCCCCAGGTAACGGGCAGCGGGAAAGCGCCGCTCAAGAGGCGTTCGGAAATACCCTGTGCCACAACCCAAGTCCAGTACGGTCGCCGGTGTCAGTGGTTGCTGATCAAGGTAAGTGAGTAATTGCTCACCAACCTCTCGCTGCAGGTGGGCGGCGGAGTCATACGCTTTTGCCGCACGGCTGAAGGAAGCCGCCACTGCACTTTTTGCGACCCCCTCAGAGCAGGCCTCAGGCCTTCCCAACACCGGCACACTAGAAAGAAAACGACGCACGAGGCCATGCACGAGATCGGGATTTTCCAATGGCAGGAGGTGGCTGGCGCCATCGACTCGCTCGATTTCCAACCCCGCCGAACACGCTGTGAAAGCGCCCACCGATGCAGGTACCAGCGCGTCTTGCCCGGCGAGAAGATGCAATCGTGGCAGAGGCACGTCTGCCTGCCGCAGGTCCAATTTCGCCAGCCAATCCAATCCGGTTAACAAGTCAGCGGTGGCTGGCGCACGTCCCAATGCACGCAACTGCCGCAGCAGTGCTCGCGGCCGCGGGGCGCCATGCGCCTGCAACGTATCGAAGCGCTTCATAGCCGCCACAGGGTCAGCGCTAACTGACTGCCTGAATCGGTGAAATAAACCCGGTTCCATCCCGGGCCAGTCATCGGTAGCGAGAAACTTCAAGTTGCTGCACAGCGTGACCACCCCCGCCACGCGCTCGGGAAAACGCTGGGCCAAAGCCAGAGCAATTTGCCCACCAAGGGACCAGCCAATGAACACGGCCTGTCGCGGCACACACGCCACAATGTCTGTCAGCAGTGTCGTCAAAGACACGTCATCGCCGCCCTCAATTCCCGGGACACATCCGGGCAAGTGGATCAGGCTGAGGTTGGCCTCGGGACGCAGCAGGGTCACGAGGGGGCGCCAGATCTCTACGCCGGAACCCCAGCCATGCAAAAGAACCAGGTTGTGCTGGGCCCGCTCTGTGGCCGGCAGGTATTCACGTTGCAGTGTCACTCAACTACCCGGCACACTGTTGGCGAGCGCTTGCAGCAGTTGGTCGACCTGTGCCTCGCTGTGGCTCGCACTCAACGTGATACGCAGGCGAGAGGTGTTGGCGGGCACTGTGGGTGGCCTGATAGCGGACACCAGGAACCCTTGAGTTAGCAAGTGCTCACTTACCTCAACAGCCCTGTGCGATGGGCCTATAAGCAGAGGCTGTATCGCGCTTTCAGAGGCCATTATCGGCAGGCCCAGCTGCCCTGCACCGAGGCGAAAACGCTGAATAAGTGCGGCCAGGTGTGACCGACGCCAAGCCTCATCGCGCACCAGCGCGAGGGCTTCCAGCGTTGCCGCCGCCACCGCCGGAGGTATCGCCGTGGTGTATATATAATTTCGTGAGTGTTGGATAAGCGTCTCTATCAGTAGCTCGCTGCCCGCAATAAACGCCCCCGCGGTGCCGAGCGCCTTACCGAGAGTTGCCATTAAAACCGGCACACCATGAACACCCAACGCCGCTCCAGCGGTGCTGCCCGCACCGGACTCACCAAGCACACCAAAACCGTGGGCGTCATCTACCATCAACCACGCATCATGTCGGCGGCAGACATCAGCCAGATCAACCAATGGCGCACTGTCGCCATCCATACTGAAGACGCCGTCGACCACCACGAGTTTGGCGCCCTCCGCAATACTCAGCTTTTTTTCCAACGCAATTGTATCGTTGTGAGGAAAACGACGAAAACGAGCACCACTGAAAAGTCCACCGTCGAGTAACGAGGCGTGGTTCAGTCGATCCTCAAACACCTGGTCACCCTTACGCAGCAGGCTGGTGAGGACGCCGGTATTGGCCATGTAACCGCTGGAGTAGAGCAGGGCACGGGGCCGTCCGGTAAATTCTGCGAGAGCCTCTTCCAACTCATGATGCGGCGCACTGTGACCACAGACAAGGTGAGAAGCCCCACTGCCCACGCCATAGCGAGCAGCGGCCTGCTGGAAACGAGCAACAATCCGGGGATGAGCCGCCAGGCCCAGATAGTCGTTACTGCAGAAGTTGAGATAATCTCGCCCTGCAACGCGAACAACCACGCCCTGGGATGACTCCAGGGTCAGTCGCCGCCGCAACAGACCCGCAGCACGCCGCTCATCAAGTGCCGCGCCAAGACGCGCCTCGAAACCCTCCATTGGTGCGCTAGGTCGCGGCGGCGTCGTAAAAGTGCGGGCTTGGCGCTTGGGGTGGCCGGTCAACATGGCGTTGCTCGGGCGAAATGCCCAGGCGTTCAAACAGTGCCATGTCACTATTGCCTCGTGGGTTGGGCGTCGTCAGGAGCTTTTCCCCATAAAAAATCGAATTGGCGCCAGCGAAGTAGGCCAGGGCATGCATCTGCTCATTCATTTCCTCACGCCCGGCAGACAGGCGCACCTGAGATACGGGCATCAGAATACGCGCAACGGCAATGGTACGAATGAACTCGAAAGGATCCAGATCAACTTCGTTTTCCAGAGGTGTTCCCTCCACCCGCACCAGCATATTAATCGGCACGCTCTCCGGATGTTGCGGCAAATTGGCTAACTGTTGCAGCAAGCCGGCCCGATCATTCTGCTCTTCACCCATACCTACGATGCCGCCACTACAGACCTTCATACCTGCCTTACGGACATGATCCAGAGTGTCCAAACGATCCTCGTAGGTTCTCGTCGTTATGATGTCGCCGTAAAACTCCGGTGACGTATCCAGGTTGTGGTTGTAATAGTCCAGCCCTGCCTCCGCCAGTTCCGAGGCCTGGCTTTCACTCAACATACCCAGCGTCATGCAGCTCTCCAGACCAAGTTCGCGTACGCCTTTCACCATGGAGACAAGATGAGGCATATCTCTGTTCTTGGGCGAACGCCATGCCGCACCCATGCAGAACCGGGTCGCTCCGGACTCCGCCGCAGCACGAGCCTGGGACAGCACGTTCTCTAACTCCAACAGCTTCTCCGCCTCCACCCCCGTATCGTAGCGGGTGCTTTGAGGGCAGTAGGCACAATCTTCCGGGCAGGCGCCGGTTTTGATGGAAAGTAAGGTGCTTATCTGCACCTCATTCGGGTCAAAATACTGCCGATGGATCGACTGAGCCGTAAACAGCAGATCGTTAAAAGGCAGCGCAAACAGTGCCTCAACCTCATCCCTCGACCAGTCGTGGCGAATGTCAGCCTGCGGCATGGACGAGGCGGTATTTGGCGCATTCATAAGCCTTACCTGATTAAAATTCGGAATTAAAACAATATGATACAGAGGGGTAAGGCGCTGTCAACCCAGCGGAGAGATTATGGTTAACAACGCTGCCGTGCGCCTGCTCGAGGGCCTGCTACCCAACCATTGCGCACTGTGTCGCATGCGCAGCTACCGGCACCTGCCCCTATGCCGAGCCTGTGAGTCGGAACTCCCTGCAAACACAGTGGCCTGCGAACAGTGCGCGATTCCACTGACGCTCGCCAGCCACTCTGACGCGGCGCGGTTTTGCGGCCAGTGCCTGTCACATCCACCCCCCTACGATCAGGTCATCGCGCCCTGGCTATACGGCGAATATCTAGCTCGCCTGATCCAGCGTTGGAAGTACCAGCGGGAACGTCATCTCACCCGGGTTTTGGCTCATCTGTGGCTGCAACGAGCCGGCAGCCGAACGGACATAGACCTGCTGGTTCCTGTTCCGCTGCATTGGCGCAGGCGCTGGCATCGCGGCTTTAATCAGTCGGAACTGCTGGCGGCGCACCTGGGTGATCATGTCGGTGCCAGCGGCGGCTTAACACCCGACCTGCGCACGGTGAAACGACACCGGGCGACCGCCCCGCAGTCCGCAATGAGTGCCACGGAACGCAAGCGTAATCTGGCCAATGCCTTTACAGTATCAAGGCCCTGTGACAACCTCCGGGTTGCGATTGTGGACGATGTATTCACGACAGGAGCTACTGCGGCCGCCCTGTCGCGAGTCCTCAAACAGGCGGGCGCCCGCCGCATCGAGGTATGGTGCCTGGCCCGCACGCCGACACCGTACATCTAAACTAAAAAAGACGGAGTCATCGCATGCGCACACTGGCGCTATTGGCCATTCTGCTGGCGCCCGTGCTCAGGGCAGATGACAATGTGCGTGTGGCGGTCGCAGCAAACTTTAAACCCACGCTGTTGCATCTCAGTGAGCAGTTCCAGTCAGACACCGGCATCGCCGTCACCCTCAGCAGTGCGTCAACAGGAGCGCTTGCGGCCCAGATCATCCACGGCGCGCCCTTCGATGTGTTCTTCGCCGCCGACAGCACGACGCCTGACCAACTCTACGCCACCGAAAAAGATTGGTTGCCGCCATTCTGCTATGCAATCGGCCGCCTTGCACTGGTCGGCGCCAGCGACTTCTCAGCACTCGCCGACCCCGGCCTGAGCCTGGCAATAGCGAACCCCGTCACCGCTCCCTATGGCGCAGCGGCAATGGAGGTTCTCGATCGAGTGGAATTTTCAAGGGGTAACACCCGCAAGCTGGTGCGCGGCAATAACGCGATACAGGCCTACCAATTCTGGTACAGCGGCGCGGTAGACCTTGCCCTGGTACCAAAGTCACTGGCCACAGATCCAGGCGCTATCGCAGTCCCCAAGGCGTGGCATACATCGCTGGCCCAGTTTGCCCTCATCCGGCAACAGGACCCTGCGGTGGACGCCTACCTCAAGTGGATGAGAAGTGATACGGTGCGCGATCAGATCACCAAAGCCGGCTACGAATCGTGCCCCTGAACTCTGCAGAACTGGATGCGATCTATCTCACTGTAGCACTGGCCTCTGTCACCACGGCGCTGCTAGTGCTGCTCGGCACACCACTGGCATGGTGGTTGTCGCGCCAGCGCGGTGACCTGACTGCTGCTATCGAAGCACTGGTTGCAATGCCCTTGATACTGCCGCCCACAGTACTGGGCTTTTACCTGCTGCTGCTGTTCGCACCAGACACTGCTGTTGGGCGGGCCTGGGAGCATCTAACCGGCTCACAACTGGCATTCAGCTTTTCCGCATTAGTCATCGGCTCGGTAATCTACTCACTTCCTTTTGTAGTACAGCCATTGCAGTCCGCATTTCAGCGGATTCCGCAGGGCTTGCTGCAGGCGGCGGCGACACTGGGCGCGAGTCCCCTGGACCGGTTTCGCTCGGTCGTCATACCCTTGACCCGACGTACTTTCCTGACGGCCGCCAGCTTGGGTTTTGCACACACCGTTGGCGAATTCGGCGTGGTGTTAATGATTGGCGGCAACATCCCGGGGGAGACGCAAGTGCTGTCTATCGCCCTTTACGACTTTGTGGAAACGTTGCGCTTTGATGAGGCTCACCGTCTGGCAGGGGGTCTCATCTTATTTTCGCTGGCCCTGTTGTTCTTTTTATACCGCGGTAGCGACACAAGTAGTTGGCGGGTTCGCACGTGAGCTCGCTGCAACTGGATATTCAGTGCCAAGGCGAGAACGACTTCACACTCGATCTCAAGTGCCAACTCCCGGCAGCGGGCATAACCGCCATCTACGGACCCAGTGGCAGCGGCAAGAGTACTTTACTCGACTGCATAGCAGGTCTTCGCAAGCCATCGGATTCAAGCGTTATAGCGCTCAACCACACTCGCTGGCATGCGCCAGGCCGCTGCGTGCCCCCGTGGCGGCGCGGCATTGGCTATGTCTTTCAGGATGCGCGGCTATTCCCTCATCTCGACACGCTCGGCAACCTGAAATACCCATTGGCACGGAACCAGCCGGGTAGTGTCACTCTCGACCAGGTAATCAACTGGCTGGAGCTGCACGATATGCTGGCACACAAGGTGGACACCCTGTCCGCGGGGCAAAAACAGCGGGTGGCCATAGGCCGAGCGCTGCTTGGTTCACCGGAGCTTTTACTGCTCGACGAGCCGCTGGCAAACCTCGACCACGTCGCCGCCAGTGAATGCCTGCGCTGCCTGCAGCGCCTGTCTGCCAACACCCGCATACCCATGCTTTATGTCAGCCACAATATTGAGGAGGTCTGCCAGCTGGCGGATCACCTCCTGTTGCTCGAATCGGGCCGCGTGACGGAGCAAGGCTCACTGCTGGATTTGTGCAGCCGACTGGATACGCGTTTGAGCCGCGAGGAGCAGGCAGCAGCCATCATCACTGGAACCATTTCAGGGCAGGATGAAGCCTTTGGTCTCACGGAACTGGATATCGACGGTCACATTCTTCGCGTGAGCCAGTTGCGCCTGCCTGCGGGACAGTCACGACGTATCCGCGTACCCGCCAGGGATGTCAGTGTCTGCCGCGAGAGGCCGCATAACAGCAGCATCCTGAATATTTTTCCTGTCACGATTGAGGAGCTGGAGGACACTACCGCACCGCGCCTGTTACTGCGGCTCTCTCTCGGCCGGCAATACCTGCTGGCACGCATTACCCGCCGTTCCGCATTCGAACTTGGCCTGAAAAAAAATGATCAAGTGTACGCGCAGATCAAGAGCGCCGCATTACTGACAGGACCCTCGGACGCCGTATGAAAACCCATCCCTACGACCGCCTCAACCCGGATATGATTATCGACGCCGTGGAGTCGGTGGGTTATCTGAGTGACGCTCGCCTGCTGGCCCTCAATAGCTACGAGAACCGTGTTTACCAGGTTGGGATAGAAGATGCCGAGCCAATCATCGCAAAGTTCTACCGGCCTGGACGCTGGAGCGAAGCACAGATCAGAGAGGAGCATGCCTTTAGTCTGGAGTTGGCAGAGGCGGAAATATCCGTCGTAGCGCCCATGGTCGATGCACAGGGTGCCACCTTGCACCGTTACGATGATTTTCAGTTTGCACTCTTTGCGCGCCGCGGTGGCTACCCACCTGAACTGGATAACCTCGATAACCTGCTGGTGCTGGGCAGAACCCTCGGGCGTATTCACGGCATAGGAAGAACGCAGCCCTTCGCCCACCGCCAGGCGATTTCAGTGCAACGCATGTTGCGCGATAGTCGCGAGTTCCTGCTGGATGGCTTTATTCCGAAGGATTTGGTTGACGCCTACGCGTCCCTCACCAGCGATCTCGATACGCTGACAAGCGCCTTGATGGCAGAGGTCGATGACGAGGACCTGATTCGCGTGCATGGCGACTGTCATGTGGGCAACATACTGTGGCGCGATGATACGGCGCACTTCGTAGACTTCGATGACTGCTGTGCCGCGCCGGCTATTCAAGATCTATGGATGTTCCTCAATGGCGAACGTCACGACCGGCAGCTACAACTGTCAGAGCTGATAGAGGGCTATTCAGAGTTCTGTGATTTCGATCCACGACAGATACGCTGGATTGAGGCGCTGCGCACTCTGCGCCTGGTGCACTACGCGGCGTGGCTTGCGCGGCGCTGGGAAGATCCGGCGTTTCCGCGAAGCTTCACCTGGTTTAACAGCGAGCGTTACTGGGCGGACCATATCCTCGAATTGCGGGAGCAAATGTCAGCCCTGCACGAAGAACCACTACAATTAATTTAGTGAGACAGACTTATCTCATCAGGGAAGACGCGACGGGGGATAGAGGACTGACCAGAGCCAGGACCAGAAGCTGTTTTTCTTAAGAACCTCATAATCTACCGCATCAAAAAACGTTTCCAAACCAACCGGATCCTCGAAGTAATCCATGCGCGTTTTAAATCCGCGATCAGGATCCAGTTCCTTGACAACCTTCGCGGGGCTTCCCGCGACCACAACGTTGGCGGGGACATCCCGAGTTACCACAGCTCTCGCGGCCACCACGCTATTATCTCCGATCGTTACTCCCTTGAGCACAGTGGAGTGGTCGCCCAGCCAGACATTATTACCAATGTGGACGGGGGTGGGTTCATCTCTTGTCATACGATCGTAAATCATATGCCAATCGGAATCCGTGATGTACGCGCCGTTCGCCAGCATTACGCCATCACCCAGTACGATCTCATCACTCGCACTCAGCCGTGAACCAGGACTCATCAGGCAGCAGTCACCAATGACAACACGACCCGCTCCCGCCTCCCGCCCCCATACGCCAACCTCGACCCTGTTACCCGGTTCGCCAATGGCAGTAAAACACCGTCCTATCTGTATGCTGCCTCCGGACAAATGCACATACCAGGGTTTCATGATGGTATGGTGTGGCCCAAGTGAAATACACTCAGGGCGTAAAAAATATTCCGCATACCATCGCCGGAAGCTCAAGTAACTTTTTTTCAGCCAGTAGGGCCGCAGGTCTTCACGCATGGGAGCCTTTTACTGCACCTTGGTTTGTCGCTAGTGAGCCGTATCATGGCAGTCACCCTCATCAACATCAAATCCAGTGCCCGGGGCACGACTGCGGGCAGCTGAATTGGCCGATCAACGGGAGGCGAAACACCCTTGCTAGATATCTCAAGTCCGGTCAATAGCAACCAGACCCACCTTCACCCGAGGCTTGCAACGGTTGTCCAACGGCACCTACATACGTTGCACCGTGCACCCATTTCAGATTATAGCCGTCGTGCATACGCCCATGCCGTTGAGGCTCTGGTTAGCAACCCGCGGCCGCTCGTTATCGACTCCTTCTGTGGCACCGGCCACAGCACCGCTCTGCTAGCACAACGTCATCCGGATCACTATGTTATCGGTATTGATAAGTCCGCTCACAGACTGGGCAAGCATCGCGGCAATGCCTGCCCTGACTACTGCCTGCTGCAAGCCAACTGCGAGGATATCTGGGCACTACTGGCGCAGGACAAATTGCAAGCGGCCTATCACTACATTCTCTATCCTAACCCTTGGCCAAAGGCCCGGCACCTGCAACGTCGCATTCACGGCCATGCCAGTCTGCCGTGCCTCCTCGCACTCGGGGGGCAGATCGAACTGCGGTCAAACTGGCAGCTTTACGTGGAAGAGTTTGGCAGTGCGCTGCACCTGGCAGGCCACCACGGATCTGTCGCGCGTGTTTCAGTCTCCGACACACCCCTCAGTCTTTTTGAGCGTAAGTACCGCCAGAGCGGGCATGACCTGTGGTCGTTTAGAGGCAGGATATCGCAGTGACGATCAACCGCTTATAGGCTAAAGTGCGCCTTCAACAGGAGATACCAACATGGCGGCAAACAAGGCGGACCCCGTCTGGAACCGGATTCGCACGGAAGCCTCGGAGCATGCGGGTGACGAGCCTATCCTCGCAAGCTTTTTGCATGCAACGATTCTCAACCACACCCGGCTGGAACTGGCCCTGAGCTTTCGCCTGGCCAGCCAGCTGGACAGCCCAACAGCTTCCTCCCTGCTACTCAGGGAAGTCATGCTGGAGGCGATGGACAGCGACCCTGGCATTTGCGAGGCGGTTCGCGCTGATCTGCAAGCCGTTGAAGACAGGGATTCAGCCTGCAACCATTTGTACATCCCGTTTCTTTACTTCAAGGGCTATCACGCCTTGCAAACGCACCGCGTTGCACACTGGTTGTGGCAAAACGGGCGAGAATCTCTCGCGCTGTTTTTCCAAAATCGGGTGTCCATGGAGTTCGGCGTGGACATTCATCCGGGGGCTCAAATTGGCCGGGGAGTAATGCTGGATCACGCGACAGGTGTTGTTATCGGCGAAACCGCGGTGGTCGGCAATAATGTTTCTATCCTTCAGTCAGTGACACTCGGCGGCACTGGCAAAGACGAGGGGGACCGACACCCCAAGATTGGCGATGGCGTACTGATTAGTGCCGGCGCAAAAATACTCGGCAACATTAGCGTTGGTGAAGGTGCCAAAGTCGGTGCAGGCAGTGTTGTACTCGAAGATATCCCGCCACACACTACCGCAGCAGGCGTGCCGGCAAAAATTGTCGGCAAGCCGTTATCCGATCAGCCCGCTCTGGAAATGGAGCACGATTTTGGCTGCGACGAAGTCGAAGAAGACGCAAAGACCCCCTGACGACTGCCGGCTGACAAGCACCGGCGGCCGAGGCCGTATAAACCGACCTCAACTCTCGTGATAGGCCGGTGACAATTCCTGTACAGCCTCTACAAAGGCTGTTACGTGATCCGGATTCACCCCGGGGGTAATGCCATGACCTAGGTTAAATACATGGCCGCTACCCTGGCCGAACGTCGCCAGTATCTCTGCCACTTCCGCGCGAATCCTTTGCGGTGATGCAAACAACATACTTGGATCCATATTGCCCTGCAGGGCAACCTTATCGCCGATACGCTCACGGGCAAGGCCGATATCTGTGGTCCAGTCTATTCCTACGGCGTGAGCGCCGCAGTCTGCAATGAATTCAAGCCATTGTCCGCCTCCCTTTGTAAATACGATCACGGGGACCGGACGTCCCTCCGACTCTGCAGGAAGACGTTCGACAATACGCTGCATATAGGCGAGAGAAAACTCCCGGTACGCGGACGCACTCAAGCTGCCCCCCCAAGTGTCGAAGATCTGTAGCGCTTGCGCGCCTGCGCGAACCTGCGCAGCAAGATAGTCGGCTACGGCATCAGCCAGCAAGGAAAGCAGATCGTGCATGAGCGCGGGTTTGTCGTAAGCCATGCTCTTGACCCGGGCAAAATCTTTTGAGGAGCCTCCCTCGACCATGTAGGTAGCCAGCGTCCAGGGACTACCGGAGAATCCGATCAAGGGCACGCTGCCATTCAGCTCGCTACGGATAGTGCTAACGGCACGCATAACATAGCCGAGGTCATTGTCGGCAGTAATACTGTTCAGACCGGTCAGGTCGGCCTCGCTACGCACAGTCTTGCGAAAACGCGGCCCCTCACCCTCTTCAAAATACAGGCCAAGACCGAGCGCATCGGGCACGGTTAATATGTCGGAAAACAGGATTGCGGCATCCATCGGGTAGCGCCGCAGCGGTTGCAGTGTGACCTCGCACGCCAGCTCGGCATTCATACACAGATCGAGGAAGGAACCAGCCTGCGTGCGAGTCGCTCGGTACTCAGGCAAATATCGCCCCGCCTGGCGCATCATCCAGATAGGCGTGCGGTCGACCGACTGGCGTGACAGGGCACGCAGAAAACGATCGTTCTTGAGTTCATTCATCCGGAATCCCTAGCATTTCAGTGTCGGCAAGGGGCAAACAGGGGTCAAGCCGCCGCGCGCTACCTTGCTATCGTGGGAGCGGTATTCTAACCGCTCGCGCGTTTCGAGACCACGTTCACCCGGCAGCGCTTGGCGCTGCGGCCCGCAACAACGCGTGCAATTCCTCTCGACTGGCATCGTCCACTATGCATGCCTCGCCGATTTCCCGCAGCAAAACGAGGCGCAGCGTCCCATCGATCACTTTTTTGTCGCGGCCCATGAGGGACAAAAACTGCTCCTCCCCCATGTCGACCGGTATTTCTGTAGGCAAGTGCATGCTCAGTAGCAGATCCCGGTAGGCGCTCACCTCGCGTACAGGAATCCAGCGGCGACGCGCGGACAAGTCCAACGCCAGAAGCATCCCAACGGCGACCGCCTCACCATGCAGCCAGCGGCCATAACCCTGAGCTGTCTCTATCGCATGACCGAAAGTGTGGCCCAGATTCAGAATCGCTCGCAGACCGCCCTCGCGCTCATCTGCCGCCACCACCTCCGCCTTATTCGCACAACTGCGCTGGATCGCCTCAGCCAGGGCTGCTTCTTCGCGGGCCAGGAGACGAGGCATATTCCCCTGTAGCCAGCGGTAAAATGGCTCGTCGCTGATCAGTCCGTACTTCAACACCTCTGCCAGACCTGCGCTAAGCTCTCTGGCGGGCAGCGTATGCAGGGTGTTGATATCTATCAGAACCGCCTGGGGCTGGTAAAACGCGCCAATCATATTTTTGCCCAACGGGTGATTAACCGCAGTCTTGCCACCCACCGACGAATCCACCTGAGACAATAGCGTGGTGGGAACCTGCAGGAAGTTGACGCCCCGCTGATAGCTTGCCGCGGCGAAGCCGGAGACGTCGCCAACAACTCCACCGCCTACGGCGATGAAGGTAGTACCGCGATTGTGCCGATGCTCCATTACCTGGTCAAAGATATGGGACAGCGTCTCAAGCGTCTTATACTGCTCTCCATCGGGCAGCACTATCTCCGTAACCAGGTCGCGCGAGCCCAGCGCCGCGCGCACTTTTTGCACGTAGAGTGGTGCCACGGTTTCATTGCTGATGATGACGACCTGGGAGCCACTAATGTGCTGGGACAGCAGAGAGTCATCGGACAGCAAGTCTCTACCAATATAAATAGGGTAGGTGCGCTCACCCAGATCTACATGCAAGGTATGCATTAACAGCGACACGTTAGTTCCTCCGGGCCGAAAAAGATGGGCGCCTATGATAACGCCTTGTCGGCAGGAGTGTACCTACCGAGCCCTCCAAGCCCAAGCCAGAGAACGCTCAGGTAGCGGTCAGTTCCTTCACCAGCCGCTGGGCGACGGTCTTGGGACTACAGGCATCCGTCTCAATAATGTGGTCGGCAATTTCTCGATACAACGGATCACGCAGCGCCATCAGGTCACCGAGGATTTCCTCCGGATCACCTTTTTGTAACAGAGGTCGGCGCCGGTCCCGCCGGGTGCGACGCGCCTGCTCCTCAACAGACGCGTAGAGGTATACCACAAATCCTCTGGCCGCCAGCGCAGTTCGATTCTCTTTTCGCAGCACAACACCACCACCCGTGGCGAGCACCAGGTTATCCCACTCAGTCATCTCGGCTACAACCTGCTGCTCCCGATCCCGGAAACCCTCCTCGCCCTCGACATCGAAGATCCAGGGGATATCGGCTCCAGTCCGCTGCTCTATTTCAGTATCTGTATCCGAAAACTGCAACTTCAGATGCTGGGCAAGGTACTTGCCAATCGTGGTCTTACCGGCCCCCATGGGGCCGACGAGGAAAACTCTATGAAGAACTGGCATATTGCTATGGTCGAGCCTAATCTAGGAGCGTATCGGCGAGGATACGCGGCGTGATAAAAATCAGTGTTTCAGTCTTCTTGTGCGACGTTGACTCACTGCGGAAAAAAGCACCAACATAGGGGATATCACCGAAGTAAGGGACTTTATTTACAGACTCAATATCCTCCGTTTTGAAAATACCGCCGAGAACAACGGTTTCTCCATTACCTACCAACACCTGCGTATCAAGCTGGGTCGTGTCGATCGAGGGAATAAACCCACCACGGCCACTGGGAACCAATTCGCCAACTGAGTCCTGATTTACCTGCAGCGTGAGCAAAATGCGGTCGTCCGGGGTTATGTTCGGCGTTACGTCCAGTAACAGTACAGCATCCTTGAAAGACGTGGTCGTCTCACCGCTTGCCGATGATTCCTGGTACGGAATTTCGGTGCCCGACTTGATGACCGCATTTTGTTTATCGCCAGTTATCACTTTCGGCTGAGAGACGACCTCACCTTCGCCCTCCGCCTCCAGTGCGGACAGCTCGGCGGTGAGGAAAAGATCGCTGGCGGCATAGCCGATAGCAAAACCACTATTGGACGCCACGCCCAGGTCGACCAGCAGGGCGCCGGGATAACTCAGTGTCGGATCCGTGCCATTAATCGCAGATTCAGTCAGGTCAACTACGTTGGTGGTATCACCGGAGATCGACGTTACGCTGTCTTCACCCCTGTTGGAATAACCACCGCCCCATTCGATACCGAGATTCTTCGACGCATCCGACTGCGCGATTACAATGCGAGCTTCGATCATCACCTGACGAACCGG
>JAAENL010000240.1 GCA_024224435.1 Halieaceae bacterium | reverse complement strand
CCAGACCCTGCAGCGTTTCGCTGTGAGAGCGTCGTGTGGGCAGTCTCAAGCAGCCGGCCAGCACCCGGATAAGCCCGGTTGCGCTCAGGTGACGGGCGTGAGAAAAATACAGCACTCGGTAGCGGCAGCGATCAAGAGTGGTGTGTAGTTGCCGGCACAGCCAGGTTTTACCGACCCCGGTCTCTCCGGTCAAAAGCAGATAGCGGTCGGCTTCGTTGCGAAAGGTGTTTTCAAGGTTTTCAATTGCGCGTGCAAAGTCGGCGAAGACAAAGTGGGTGGTTGAATTCATGGCAGATCCTCCGAATCGGGTTTGGTTTTGTGTGCCTGGACAAGCCGCTCAAGGTATTGCAGATAGGCTTTAAGGGCACGGTTGGGACCGAGGGCATCAGCGGTCCTATCGATTGCTTGTCGAAAAGGCTCAGCGGGCAATGGGCCTGTTTTTCGATAGAAGGCCTCGATCGCCGTGGCTTCGCGTTGGTCGATGGGAACCGAGCGTTGCAGTAACCGGCTGAGCTCACGAAAGACTTCCGGCAGTCCGAAGCCGGGTTGCGCGTTGGGTCGGCGATGACCCTGCCAGATGTCGAGAAGCTTTTGCAGCTGTCCGGTGCCCCGTTTTTCGTTTGCCCTTTGATCATCAAAGGGACGTTTTTTGCTGAAGGCTTCCAGCGGGATCTGGTGCTCGTCATCGATGATCAGTGATGCTTCGTCTTTGCCCACCGGATCATAGCGAAAGTTACATCTTTGGCCTGCATATCGGCCGGGGACGCGGAAAAGCCCATTGGGCAGGACCACCTGTCCGGTGGTCGGGTGACTTTTGGCCCTGACAAGGACTTTAAATGCCTGGGCGAGCTCGGCGGCACCGACTCGCCGCGTTGAGATGCGTTGCGCCAGGGCTTGTTGCGGAGACATCTTTATCTGACGGTGGTGGTGCCGGTTGTAAACAAGCTCGATAGTTGCCTGAAGCAATGCCTCGAGGTGTTGGAGATCGACAACCTCTTGTTTGGCAATCTCATTGACAAACCACCGTTTAAGGGATCTGTGATAGGCTTCAATCTTTCCCTGGGCCTGAGGATTACGAGACTTGACCCAGTTGCGATGCACGCCCAACATGGCAAGGCCGGTGCGGAAAACCTTCGAGTCATAAGCCGAAGCACGGTCGAACTGCATGCGCATGCCCATACCCCACTTGGATGCTGCCAAGCGAAAAACCCTCACGGCCGCCTCGATATTTTCGGCAGATGCGATGATGGCCGCCAGGATGTAACGGCTGAAATCATCGAGAATCGACAGTACGTGAACCCGGATCGTTTTGCCGTTGATAAGGGTGACCGGAAATGGGCCTTTGGCATCCAGCTGCCAGCTGTCGTGCGGCTGGTCGGTCTCGTATAGGTCCCGCAGTTTTTTGTCCGTGCCCTTTCGACGTCGCAAAATTCCCGCAAAAGCCGGATGTGCATGAAGGTCCCTGCTCAGCGTCGAGCGGCTG
>JAAENL010000239.1 GCA_024224435.1 Halieaceae bacterium | reverse complement strand
CAGCACGACGCAAAAGATTACCGTCGAATCACTGGTCGCAGATGCATTAGCACCCGAGGGATGGATGAGAGACTCCCAGATCAGCCTGGTCGATATGCTTGCTCCCTTGAGCGCATCCAACGAGCAGAACAATAGCACCACGGCTCAAGATGATAGCGCGCAAAAGCCCAACGCTGCAGCCAAACAAGAGGTAACCAACACTGCCACAGGAGCCGCAAGCGATCAGTCGGCTGAACAGATCAGCGGCGATGCAGCTGCAGAAACTGCACAACGGAGCCGCGCTACAGTAGTACCAGGCTCGCCTGCGGAGTCGTCTCAGCGGACCTCTGCCGAAGAAAGTGATTGGAGCATTAGCCTGACAAAAGCCGCTCTCAAACAAGCCGGACTGCGCTGGCGCTCTCCATTCACAGCACCCGAACTAATGGTCGTTTCATCTGTAGACGCCACTGTTAACAATCTCCAATGGCCACTACAGGGCGACACTACTGTATTGCTGCAATTGCTTGTGAATGACGAGGCCACGTTGTCCATAGAGGGCGCGCTTGACCTCAAGGAAGGCAGCGGCAGCTTCTCCTATGATTTGAAAAAAGCGCGGCTGCCCTGGCTCGACCCCAGCCTGCCGCCACAATTCCGGGCGACGGTGGCCCGCGGCGAACTGGACGTCAAGGGGAGCGCAACTGTCAGCGGCTTCGCCCCGCAGAGCGCCGAACTTAACGGAGCCATCAGGAGCTTTGGCTTGCGCATGGACGACGATGGCGGCCGTATCGCCGGCTGGGAGCTGTTGCGTATCACCGGACTGCGCGTCGACTTTGAGGAACGTCACATCGTTCTCGACAAGCTGGATGTCGATGGTAATGTCGGCCAAGCGCGCATCAAGCAAGACGGCACCCTTAACACCTCAAATATCTGGAAAGATGACGACAAGTCAGAGACAACTTCTGATGTGCCTACAGACGCTCAACCCTGGACCTTCAACCTTCCGGAAATCACTATCACAGAGGGCGAAATTGATTTCTGGGATGAATCGCTGCCCATCCAATTCCGAACCGTTATTGGCGGGATTGAAGGCGAGGTGCGCAACCTGGACTCCCAGACTGGCGCAAGCGCTGCTGTTGACATCAAGGGCACCGTAAACGGCTACGCTCCGGTCTCGCTCAAGGGCGACCTCTCCCCCTTTGCCGATACTCTGGCGATTGATCTACATCTTACTTTTGACAGTGTGGATATGGCCGCCCTCTCGCCGTATACGGGCACCTACGCCGGCTACGCAATTGATCGGGGATTGCTTGACCTGGATCTGCAGTACAAGCTGGCTAACAACCAACTGGATGGCAAGAATTCCATTCGAATCGATAAGCTGAAACTGGGCGACAAGGTCAAAAGTGACAAGGCAGCTGACCTCCCACTCGAAATGGCTCTGGCAATCATGACCGATTCAAATGGCGTTATCGACATGAAAATCCCGGTATCTGGCGATGTCGCCAGTCCCGACTTCGAGTTGGGCGGAGTGATATTGCAGGCGTTTTTCAATACGATAATCAAGGTCATTACGTCGCCTTTTACACTGCTCGCCGAGCTTGCAGACAGCGAGGAAGATCTTCAACGCTTGAGTTTTGCCCCCGGGTACAGCGACTTGAGTGATCAGAATGCTGACAAGCTGGACACACTGGTTACCGCACTAAAGCAGCGGCCAATCCTCTCACTGGTGATCAACGGACAGATCAACCAGTCCGCAGACACAGAACGCCTGCAAAAGAATACCCTGAAGGCACAACTCGTGACGAGCGGCTTGCCTGTCGAGGCAGTCGAGCAAAAAAGTGCACGCTGGGAGGAGGCAATCACCAAGCGATATGACGACCTGCAAGGCACCCCGGGCGCCCAAGAAAAAACTGTTCGGGAACAATACGCCGCGGTCTATGGCGCCATACCCATTACGGACGAACAACTGATCGCACTGGCGCGAGAGCGCGCGGTGAACGTGAAAGTCTATTTAGTTAACAATGCAGGATTGGCGCCCGATCGCGCCGTGGTAGGCAGGCCGGCGCTAAACGTCGGGGAGGATAACTTCAGTGGCGTAGAGTTAGCGGTATCGGACTGATCTCGTCACTGCAATCCCCATTGCACCGCTGCCTATGTAGCGTGACATGCAGCAGCGGCCCTCCGCTAATCAAGGGAGACCAGTCGGCCATCGCATATAACACAATGGTAATTAACCCTGCCTCGCTTCATTCGGTTGTGCCTCGTGGCAGAGACATCATGTAACTGACAGCCGCAGTGGTAGCGATAGGTAGATTGCTTGCGCTGGGGTACACCTTCCAGATCGAGGTCGAATGTTACTGCCGAGTCGGCGCCAAAGCGCTGCATCAGATCCTGCCACTCGGGACCATGGGGCTTGGTGCCACGCCGGGGATAAGTTTCGTGCACGATGAAATGTGCGACCTCGTGAGGTACGGTATCCCGCAGATTTTCTTCGAAGTACTTGGCAAATATCCATGGGTTGTAACGTATCACGTGACTGTCGCCATGCGTCTTGAACATACCCGCACTGCGACCCTTCAAATCGAAAAGGATGGGCACCCGCTTATAGCGCCGGTCAAAAATAGTTTCAGCCTGATAAATATAGCGCTCTGTTGCCTCTATAACTTGCTTTCTCTCAAATGCCCCAATTGGTTGTAACACGTCGCTTCTTTCTCCAGTACCCGATCAGCACCGGATTTACGGTTTGGCTTCGAGCAATAAAAGAGTCCAGGTGTTGTATCCATGATTGTGGAGATGGAACTCCACCTCGTCACCCTCTGCCACGTTCAGAGGAGAGGGTAGCACCACATCGTAAATACCCCCCTTACTGGGGATATCTACCTCCTGCTCGAACACCCGCTGCCCGGCGATTGAAATTGCCACATGGGCTTCTGCAGGCTCCGGATTGTTCAACTGGCCGTGCCAAAGCACCAGGTGAAGCGGTTCACCCACATTAACCGCCACTTTAGACGCTTGTACCAGAGACAGATAATTACAATAGCCCGTCTCCACTTCCAGGGCACCATCCTCTTCATACCAGGCATTGGGGGGGCAATTAACCTGATCTGGCCGATGACTGGCCAGCGAGTCATCCATTTCAGACCGAGGCTGCCAGGCGTTTACGTCTACAAGTGACTCGCGCCGCTGATCCTGACCGGCGGCTGCATCCTCCACATTGATAGTCACCCGACTATCAACTCCCAGCGGTTCGTGACTATCATCCCGCAAACTAACCCGAAAGGTGTGTTCCCCAGGGGAAATGTCGCCGGGCAACTGATAAAAAGTGGAGCTGTCCCATCGAGTAAGATGATCGGCGCTGTCGTCTTCCGAATCGATATAGAGGTGATAGTGGCCGGTGCGGTGTCGCTTGGCGTGCTCGCCGGTGTCGCTATGGCCGTGGGACACATGCCCGGCAGATGGCTCCTGCAATTGGAGCGCGTTAATCAAAAGTTCAATAGGCACGAAATCCCCGGGGCCAAATACCTGACCAGCAGTTGGCTGGCTGAATGCGACTGTTGGCTGAAAATCCTGGTAACTCTCAAGATCGGCTGGCTTTGCTCGGGTCACGTAAAAATAGTTCACACACATTTCATCGTAGGTGCCCTCCCCGAACTCTACGTAACGGGGTTGCAACTGCTTGCCGTCCACGAACTGCTGTTTCGACGCGGAATTATCCCAGGTGCAGGTAAGCCGCAGCCTGTCCTCAGGGTACATAATGACCTCTTCCTCGAACACATACTCGTCCTGCCAGTCGAAATCCCAGTCGCGGATATCCACCAGCATTAACTCTGTACCATCCTCGCGCAGGAGTTCTATAGAGGTAGACTTACCGAGGACGTGTTGGTGCATGAACGCACTGTGTATTGCGAAGGGCTCATCCTCGGACACACCCACACTACCCGCATCGGAGAATCCCATCAAAAAGCCAAAATGACCCGTATGCTGGTGTGTCACGTGGGAGTCATCAGCCGGGATTGGCATACCGCCTGAGCCATACCAGTCCACATTCAGAAAAAACAGTGTCACCGCCTCTCTCTCAACAGACTCTACATAGTGAACATTTATGCTGGACTGATCCGGCACCGGATCGGTGTTGGAGGTGTTGTAGTGCATTTGCATCACGATTTTCGAACCGGGATCAATGCGCACTCCAGTGCCCTCAGGCAGATAACCGGAGGTCATTCCCGGCGCCCAGACCGTTAAAGTCCGCGGGGGCACCAGGTTGCCTTCCGGGGACGGCGCGCCCCAGCAGGGAAAGCCGGGCTTGCCATCGGCACCATCCGCCTCGAGTATTGGCCCCAATTTCTCCGGGTCCACCACAACGGCGATAACATGATGCACTTCCTCACGTGCGTCCGGCACCATGGCAACGGCGTCGACATAGACCGTTTTCTCGAGAGGCCAATCCATAACAAGGCAGCGGTATTCATCCGGTACTTCTGTCGGTGTATAAGGTTCGTTCAACGTCACCGTCAGGTTGTAATCAATAGCTGGAGGTTCATTTCCCTCGGCCACATAATCGTTTGGGTTACCCTCGGGCGCGCCGCCCTCCAGCCATGACATCAACACAGCGCGCTCCTGCTCCTCCAAAGCGCGGCTATTTTTTAACGGCATGTAATGGCGCGTCGGCGGCCATGGCGGCATGGCTCCCACCTCAACTTGGTGCGCTATCGCGGCGCGAACGGCATAGACACTCTGGTAATCATTAAGACTGAAGGGCGCTATCTCGCCTGGCGTGTGGCAGTTGGCACAGCGCTCGTCTACAATTTTTCGGACATGCCCATGATAGGTGTAAGGCGTACTTGTCCGCGGAGCCGTGATGTTGCCCTCAGGCGCACCATCGCCAAGCCAGCGCAGCAGCAACTCGCGCTCTGCATCCTTCAGCGCGGCAAATCCCGGTGGCGGCATCGAGCCCGACTCCAGCGAATACGCCAACGCTGAGCGTTTTGACGAGACTGCCGCGTATCCATCGAGAGAAAATGGTGCGACGCTATCTTTGCTGTGGCAGGTGACACAGCGAGAGTCGATAATGGGCCTCGCATCGGAGTGATAGCCAAGGCCGTCACTCGCGCCCTGAGCATCCAAAGTCCCCGCGGAGCTGCCCCCCCCAGAACCGGACCCCGAGCCACCACAGGCACTAACAAGGACAACCGCCACCAGAGCGAACTTACATTTGATTATTGATTGGACTGGCATTGCCCACTCCGAAACGCAGCGTTTTTGTTTATTCTGCTGAAACCCCGGTAAAAATCGGGAGAAGGGCCGCAACATTGCCCTTTCGTGGGCGCGCGACTCCTTACAATGAAACCATGACAAATGCCTATATACAAGCATTCGAAATGGGCTGAATCGCCCCGTGGCAGGTGCATTGTGCCGCCAACTACCTCATACTCTGCAGCCCCCTTGTCAGTTAGGGTACATTTATTTGTTTGCGGATGTCATTGTTCCCCAACCAGCCTCGGCACAGACTCTGGCAGCAACTTTTAGAGGCCCTGAGCATCAGGATTTACACTAGCTTATGAATACACAAAATCTGGATATAAAGAGCCTCAGCGACTATCTGCAGCGCACGATACCCGGCTTTACCGGGCCTCTTACGGCAGAAAAATTTGATGGGGGGCAATCCAACCCTACCTTTAAATTGCTTGATGCCAGCGGGCAATCCTATGTGTTGCGCCGCAAACCGCCGGGTGAACTACTGAAATCCGCTCACGCGGTAGACAGGGAGTTCCGCGTTATCAGCGCCCTGCGTGATACTGATGTGCCAGTGCCCAATACTCATGTTCTGTGCGAAGACGATACTGTCATTGGTTCGATGTTCTATGTCATGGAGTATAAAGAGGGGCGTATCCTCTGGGATCCAAAACTGCCGGAAGCTGCCGACAATGCCGAACGGGCCGCGATCTATGATGCGATGAACAAAACGATGGCCGCATTACACAATGTCGATATCGATGCGGTGGGCTTGTCAGATTACGGGCGGCCCGGCAACTACTTTGAGCGCCAGTTAAGTCGATGGAGCAAGCAATATCGCGCCTCAGAAACCGAGCACATCGCTTCTATGGAAACGTTGATGACATGGCTCGAGCAGGAAATGCCCGAAGATGACGGCACCCTGAGCCTGGTGCACGGCGACTACCGACTGGACAACATGATGTTCCACCCTACCCAACCTGAGGTTATTGCGCTGCTTGACTGGGAACTGTCCACCCTCGGCCACCCGCTGGCGGATCTCGCCAATCAATGCATGGCCTGGATGCTACCAAGCGAAGGGCGAATCAAGGGGCTGGCCGGCGTGGACCGCAGCTCACTGGGGATTCCCACTGATGAGGAATACATCGCCCGATACTGCGAGCGCACCGGCAGGGATGGAATCGAGAACTGGAATTTCTACCTTGTTTTTTCGCTATTCCGACTCGCAGCTATCATGCAGGGCATCGTAAAAAGAGCACAGATAGGCACTGCGTCAAGCGCGGACGCCCATTCAAATGCGGATGGTGTCAAAGGCCTTGCCGACATCGCCGTTACATTAACTGTCTAAGTCCAAGAGGCCCTTCAACTGATGGGCCAAACATTCAATACACCGTAAAAGGATGCACCGCCATGAGTGATGAAGTACTGGTAGACATAGCCGACGGCATCATGACCGTCACCCTCAACCGCCCCAAGGCCAAGAACGCTGCCAATCGCGCGCTGGCCGAGGGCGTCGCTGCGGCCATGGATGAACTGGATAGCAACGACGCTATCAGTGTAGCCATTATCACCGGTGCTGGCGGCACGTTCTGCGCCGGCATGGACCTGAAAGCTTTCGTCAGTGGTGAGATGCCCACGGTGGAGGGGCGCGGTTTTGCCGGTTTGACCGAAGCCACACCACGCAAGCCTCTGATTGCAGCCGTAGAGGGCTATGCCCTTGCAGGTGGGCTGGAGCTCGCTATCTCTTGTGACCTCATCGTTACTGCGGACAATGCCAAGTTCGGGATACCCGAAGTAAAACGCGGGCTGGCAGCGGCAGCTGGTGGCCTGATGAAACTGCCCCGGCAGATTCCGCCCCGCCTCGCCATGGAAATGGCTCTCACTGGCGATTTCGTCTCTGCCGCAAGGGCGGCCGAGATGGGGTTAGTAAACGAAGTGGTGCCCGCGGGTACCGCGCTTGAGGCTGCAAAAGCCCTGGCGGGTCGCATCGTTGCAAATGGCCCACTGGCCGTGGCCGTCAGTAAGCAAGTCATACTCGAATCCGGAGACTGGTCATCAACGGAGATGTGGAACAAGCAGCAGGAGTTGGTTATGCCGGTGTTCGGCAGCGAGGATGCTATCGAGGGTTCAGTCGCCTTCGCGGAAAAGCGCGCGCCTAACTGGAAAGGCAAGTAACAACATACCAAAGAGGAGTCATACCATGTCAGAAGCCTGGATTATTGATCACTGCCGTACCCCGCGAGGCATCGGCAAAAAAGGAAAAGGCGCGTTAGCCGACCAGCACCCCCAGCACCTCGGCGCAACAGTCTTAAAAGCGATTGCCGAGCGCAATAAGCTCGATACCGCCGCTGTCGACGACGTTATTTTCGGAACCAGTTCCCAACGGGGCCGCCAGAGCGGCGACCTGGCGCGCATGTCCGCCCTGGAAGCAGGTTATGACATTCGCTCCAGCGGCATGACACTGGATCGTTTCTGCGGCTCGGGTATCACGTCAGTCAACCTCGCCGCGATGAGCATCATGTCCGGCACCGAAGATCTCGTGATCGGCGGCGGCGCAGAGATGATGTCTATTTACGGCGAGGAAGGCGCGGCGATGAGCCCCTTTATGGACAACGGCAATCTCGCACTGCGCGATATGCACCCACAGCCTCACCAAGGCGTATGCGCCGATGCCATCGCCACACTTGAGGGAATCGACCGTGTCGCTTTGGATGCACTGGCATTGGTATCTCAAAACAATGCGAAGAACGCGATAGAAAACGGACATTTTGACAAGAGTCTCGTGCCAGTTTACTCCACAGATGGCACGCTTGCGCTGGATAAGGAAGAGTTCCCCAGGCCGCAAACCACCGCGGAGGGACTGGCGGGGCTACAGCCATCCTTTGCCGCCATAGCTGACTACCCGCTGGATGATTCAGGCGTCACCTATCGCGCCATGGTGCATCAAAAATATCCCGATCTTGAAATAACTCACGTGCACCACGCAGGCAACTCATCCGGCGTGGTTGATGGCGCAGGCGCCGTTCTGCTCGCCTCGCCAGACTACGCTACAGCACACGGCATGAAGCCGCGAGCGCGCATCAAAGCGATGTGCAACATGGGCGACTGTCCTACTCTAATGCTCAATGCACCGGTACCCGCCGCGCACAAAGTACTAAAAAAAGCTGGCATGTCACTGAGCGATATCGACCTTTTTGAAATCAACGAGGCATTCGCGGTGGTCGCGGAAAAGTTTATCCGCGACCTCGACCTGCCTCGCGATAGGGTCAACGTCAACGGCGGCGCCATGGCTCTCGGCCACCCAATCGGTGCGACGGGCTCACTGCTCATCGGCACCATGCTGGATGAATTGGAGCGTCGTGACCAGCAGTTTGGTCTTGTGACGATGTGTGCCGCCGGAGGGATGGCTCCCGCCATCATTATTGAGCGCATCTAGCAACCAGCCCGGCGATTGGTCGCTGATCAATCGCCGCCTTTTGACCTCGCTGGATACACTAGCGAATACTTAACCTGTCACGGCTACAGCGCACTATCCACGAGGGCAGTGCGCGTTTTGGCTTGATTACGTCAACCGCAGCAAGCGGCACATAGATAACCTGCGCATCACCGGCGCAGCACCAGATAGAGACCTGCCCATGTCTGAATTCAGCGAGAAGTCCCGACAATATCAAGCTCAACTCAGCGTGTTTATGGATGAGCATATCTATCCGCGCGAACAGGAGTACGCGCAGCAATTACACAGCGCGGAAAATCGCTTTTCGCCACTGCCCATCATGGATGAGCTAAAAGAGAAGGCGAAGACTGCAGGCTTATGGAATCTCTATATCCCCCCCTCGCTATCACAATTCAGCGATCACGGCGGCCTGAGTAACCTTGATTATGCGCCTCTGGCGGAGATGATGGGCCGCGTGCTGTGGTCCCCTGAAGTATTCAACTGCAATGCGCCGGATACGGGCAACATGGAAGTGTTCATGAAGTACGCAACTGAGGCGCAACAGGAAACATGGTTAAAGCCGTTACTGAATGGCGATATCCGGTCCTCATACGCCATGACAGAACCGCAGGTCGCCTCATCCGATGCTACCAACATAGAACTGCGCATCACGCAAGAAGACAATGAATGGGTGCTCAATGGCCGCAAGTGGTTTATTACAGGCGCACTTTACGAACGCTGTAAGATTTTTATTGTTATGGGCAAATCTGATCCAGAAAACCCCAGCCGACACCAGCAACAAACTCAGGTACTGGTACCCAAAGAGACACCTGGCCTCAGCATCATTCGCCCACTTACCACACTGGGCTACGATGACGCCCCGCTTGGACATGCGGAGCTTGTATTCGAAAACGTGCGCGTTCCACTCGAAAATGTTCTGCTGGGCGAAGGGCGTGGCTTCGAGATCGCACAGGGACGACTCGGGCCTGGTCGTATTCACCACTGCATGCGTCTTATAGGGTCGGCGCAACGCTCCCTTGAGATTACCTGTAAAAGAGTTGAGGAGCGCACTACCTTTGGCCGCACGTTAAGCCAGCATCAGTCCGTGCGAGAAGATATTGCCAAGAGTTTCTCGGAGATCGAGATGATGCGCCTGCTGGTGCTTAAAACCTGCCAGAAGATGGACGAGGTCGGAGCAAAAGAAGCCATGGACCTGATTGCCGCAAGTAAGGTCAGCGTTCCGCTGATGGCACAAACGGTTATCGATCGCTGCATGCAAATGCATGGTGCAGGCGGATTGACCGAGGACTACCCCATGGCCGAGGCGTTCAACTATGCGCGCTGGTGTCGTCAGGCTGATGGACCGGATCAGGTACACCAGATGGCGCTAGGCAAGGCTGTTATCAAACGTTACGCGGGTCAATAGCCCGCCTCTTACCAGATCTTTTCGAAATAACGCTGCAGCGTATTGGCGACAATACGATGCCCCGCATTGTTCCAGTGTGCGGTGTCTGCAGCCTTCGTAGTCACTCCCTTTTTCTCGGCCATGTCCAGACTTCGACCATTGCCATTGATAAAGCGGATACCGTTTTTCTCTGCCACCTCGATGAATGCCGGGTGGTAGGGCCT
>JAAENL010000238.1 GCA_024224435.1 Halieaceae bacterium | reverse complement strand
GCTTTGGCCTTGGGCTTTGCTTTGGCCTTGGGCTTTGCTTTGGCCTTGGGCTTTGCTTTGGCCTTGGGCTTTGCTTTGGCCTTGGGCTTTGCTTTGGCCTTGGGCTTTGCTTTGGCCTTCGCTCTGGTTTTAGGTGTTGACTTGGGTTTAGCCGCAGCCATATTCATTACCTCCGTAATTGAATGATTAACTCACTTTTTTGCCTTTAAGAACGCCACCGTGGCCCAGTGTAGACCAGGAGTCGTTCTTTACAATCAGGTATTAATTAACAGATGAACCCAGATGCTTGCAGCGTACCCCAGCGCAATAATCGGAGTCCATCGCAGATGCGTGGAAAAAGTGTAATGGCCCCGTGCCTGACCCATCAGCGCCACACCCGCCGCGGAACCAATAGACAGTAAGCTACCGCCAACGCCTGCCGTCAGCGTAACCAGTAACCACTGCACATTGTCCATGGGCGGATTCATGGTCAGTACCGCAAACATCACTGGAATATTGTCAACAATTGCAGACATAACCCCAATCAGAATATTCGCATTCGTGTACCCAAGATAACCGTACATCGCCTCGGAGGCGATGCCCAGGTAGCCGATAAAGCCAAGGCCGCCAACCGTAAGAATTACTCCGTAAAAGAAAAATAAGGTGTCCCACTCCGCCTGGCCTATTTTCGAAAAAACGTCGAAGTCATAGGGATCATCATTCTCACTGGGAGGATCGTCGTAAGATCGCCACCAAGCACGCGATTTGAGGCCAAGGTAGTACCCATAGAGCTTCAGATAAAGTAGTCCGCCCATCATCCCGTAGGCCGGAGGCACATGCAGAAAATTGTGCAAGACCACCACAGTCGCGATAGTGAAAAGGAACAGGAGGGCCATCTGAATACCGCCGTACATTAACCTACGACCGCCCTCTTCTGGAGCCGCGGGAGGCTTGCCCGCTGGCAGTGCGAACTGCATGAACAGTGCTGGTACGAGATAATTCACCAGGGAGGGGACAAACAGATTGAGAAAATCGGTGAAATGGAGAATTCCCTTTTGCCACACCATGAGGGTTGTTATGTCACCGAAAGGGCTGAACGCACCGCCCGCATTTGCAGCGACCACGATATTGGTACAAGACACCCCAATAAAACGCGAATGGCCCTGCCCAACGGCCATCACAACAGCACACATGATTAGAGCCGTTGTCAGGTTATCTGCTATCGGGGAAAGTAAAAACGAAAGTATGCCGGTCAGCCAGAATAATGAGCGATAGCCAAAGCCCCGAGAAACAAGCCAATGACGAAGTTCATCGAACACTCCACGCTCTAACATGGAGTTGATATAGGTCATGGCGACCAACAGGAAGAAAAATAGCTCAGCGTACTCAAGAAAGTCGTGACGTATACCCTCCGCTACTCTATCGGGGAGACCCGCCTGGTTATAAGCTATCGCAATCACCAGCCAGACCAGCCCTGCGGCAGCCAGCATGGGCTTTGATTTTCTGAGATGAATACGCTCCTCAAGCACTACAAGCACATAGGCAGCAGCGAAGCCGAACAAGGACACGTATCCGACCCAAGAGCGGGTTAAATCCAATGAGTCACCGGGTGGAACACTGGCAATCGCGGGGTTACAGACTAATAAACCCGCTACTAGCGCCAGAAATACTCTCGCCATTCTTGGCCTCGCCTCTCTTTCTATATGCTGCAGGTGTGCTTGAAACCCGCGCAGTATACTGAATGAGAGGCCCTCGCCCCCCATTTTTCAGCGGTCAAATTTCACCAGAATAGGAATTGAAGGATAGGTGAGCGACCCTGTCGCTCAGGTCGGCTCCGTCTTGCACGCCAATAATTGCGGAATAGAACATCCTGTCACCTTCATCGCACCAAAGACATAAACCACCCCGATAGGCAGGTCTATTATCAGCAACCAGTACTCCCACGACTCAGCAAGCAGATTGGGAACCGCATAAAGCACTGCGCAAATAGCAGAGAGCCTCACCAACCCCTGCCAGAAAAATACAGGAGCACGGTTAGTCATATCATGTGACGACCACATCAACAGCGCCGCTGCCATCATCAGAAACGTGCCCAGCGTAATGAGGGGTACGAATTGCCCCTTCACCGGCTCCGGCGCCATGGCGATGCCGATAGCACCCGCCCAAGTACCTGCACCTACAAGAAAATCGGACAGGCCTGTCCACCAGATAAATTTTTGTAACATCTTGTGACCTCCAGATTGGGCGCAAACTATTGCGCTGAAACCGTTATCCAGCTCCTGTATCAAAGGAAATATACATTTCCTTAATGCCGGGTATAAAGTTAGACACTAAATTATGTGGCGCACTTTTAAGTCGTGGGTTGCGCATCCGCGGAACAATCTCTTCAAACATAACAGACAATTCCTTTCGCGCCAGGTGAGAGCCAATACAGAAATGCTGGCCAACGCCAAAGGTCCGATGCTGGTTTTTTAGATCTTTCATACGCTGCCCGCGAGTGATATCGAAGACGTCTGCGTCGTCTCCAAACTGTTCCGGATCGTGATTGACCGATGGATAAAACAATCTCACAAGATCGCCTTTCCTGATTTTTTTTTCGCCCAGGGTAACGTCGGTTGTTGCGGTACGTTGCATTTGAATAAAGGGTGGATAAAAACGGAGTATTTCTTCTACTGCATCGGGAATTAATCCCGGGCTGTCAATAAGCAACTGATGCTGGTCCGGGTTTTCGATAAGCAGGCGCATACCCTGACTTGTCGCGGTACGAGTGGTTTCAACTGCTCCTGCGATTAAAATCAGGAAGAACGAGCAGAACTCAAACTCGTTGAGGCTTTCTCCTTCAACAACACCATTGAGCAAAGCATCGATAACCGTACCCCCCTTTGGAGCAGCTTTGTGACTTGCCGCCAGTTCCATCGCAATCTCAAAAATCTGCGCTGCAGCAAGCTGCCCGTCGTCAGCAGAAACATCCATCTCCGGGTCGTCCATACCTATCATGACATCAACCAGGCTGGAAAATGTCTGGCGTTTCTCGACGGGCATCTCCATCAATGAGCAAATGACAAATAGCGGCATCTCCGCTGCCACCTCAGACACGAACTCACACTCGCCCCGAGGCATCACTTTATCCACAATCTTCCTCGCAAAATCGCGCATTAACGGTTCGAGTGCATCAACCGCTTTGCTGGTAAAGGCATTACTTACAACACGCCGATACTTGATATGGTCCGGCGGATCCATGTTGATGATCAACTGGCGCATGATCTCCAGTGACTCCGGATCACTTCCTCCCGGCTGTGGATGCGCGAGATTAATACTGGAGGAGAATAGTGCAGGGTTCTTGGAAACAAAATCGAGTTCTTCACGCCTTGTGATGGCCCAGTAGTCGCCACCTGTGCCTGGTGCACCGTTCTGGTATGACACTGGCTGCTCAGACCGCAGCCTCGCAAAAGCATCGAAAGGAAGACCGCGATTATGGGTCATCGGGTTCATCAGGTCTGCCTGGAATGGGCATTTATCTGTCATGGCGATTCCTGGTCTATTTTTTTATTTGCTGTTCCAGTCGGCTGCTACGAAGGCAAATCTAACAACACGCCACACCAGCCGACCCCAGTGGTCCGCAAGTGTACAATAGGGCAGGCAATTACTCACCCTGCTGCAGACAGACTCAGTGGTGTGGCAATCGCCGCCGCATGACCCACTCCGCGCTTGATTATTACTTGCATAGTGCGCGTTGAGCAGCCATGTTATCGGTTATCTAAAGCCCGTGCGTATTTTATTAAAATCGAAGGTAAGCCATGTCGCCAGTTTCAGCTGAAGATAAAGATGCTTTTTTTAAGGCTGTTGAAACAGCGGCAAAAAAGTCTGTCTGGTGCGCCTTGGCGACAATTGCGGGAAATGAGCCGCGTGTTCGCATGGTACACCCCACATGGGAAAACGACATACTGTGGATAGCCACTGGGCCGGATACCGCAAAAGCACGACAAATACAGCAGAACGCATCGGTGGATATCCAGTTTCAGGTTGCGCCTGACGATTTCATACACCTGCTTGTGCGGGGCAAGGCGGAGCTTTTCAACGACGAGGTGACCAAAAGCCGGGTCTGGGATGTAATGGATTACGATCTGTTTCAGTTCTGGCCTGGAGGACCAGAAAGCGAGGAATATTGTGTCGTCAAAGTGGTGCCGAGCCGCGTAGAACTGTCCGAAATGTTTGGAACCATGAATAAGCGCGTGTGGAGCGCTTGAAGCGCTAAAGGTCCCGCTGTGAATCAGAGCCCGGAACTTAGAGCTATTCTAAACGCCATTCCCGCAGACTTTGCCGATCCCGCTGCTGATTACCAAAGCGTTCGCAAAACCTTTGAGGGCTTTCATGGACACCCCACCGGTAGCGACTTGCAAATCACTATTTCCACATACGGTGGCGTCCGGTGCGGCGAATACGAACTCCAGGGCGGCCTGAATTACCCGATCGCGTTTCACTGTCATGGCGGCGCATTTGTATCCACACCGCTGGATGCGTACCATTTCTACGCCGAGATTATCGCTTGGCAAACGGGCTGCCGCATCGTCATGCCTGACTACCGACTAGCCCCGGAACATCCCTGGCCAGCCGCACCCGATGACTGTTTTCAGGCCTATGTCGGCCTGCTGGAATCCGGTATTTCGCCCTCCGCGATTGTTCTCTTTGGAGAATCATGCGGCGGCAGCCTCGCTCTGGCATTACTCAGAACACTGCGCGATAAAAACCTGCCAATGCCCAGTTGTTTTATATCACTGACCGGTTGGTTCGATTTGTCCGTTGCGGGTCGATCCAGCGAGGCACACGACCCGTTCCTGACGGCGCAGTGGGTACGCAACCGGGGGCTGGACTATACGGGGGGCGCACTGCCCCTCGATGACCCGGCCGTATCTCCCGCATACGCAGACCTCAGTGGGCTACCACCGCTGTATTTACAAATTGGACAATACGACACAGTCAGAGAGGGCGCTCTCACTTTAGGGGCGCGCGCTTTGCAGGACGGGGTGGATGTGTTGATGGAGAGCTGGCCCGGCATGGTCCACGGTTGGCATGGGCTGGTCAACGCGGGCGTACCGGAAGCAGCTGCCGCTTGGGCGGCAATCCGCCGCTACATAGAATCGACTCACGACGTCTAAACGCGCGAACTGTTCCTGTCCGGCATCCGGGTAGACCACCAGATCAGTAACAGCAGACCAACCTGCACTATCAGGCGAATCGTCAGAAAGGCCGGGGGCACATCAGGGAAGAGATCAGGGTTGAGCCACATATGTATGTTGGCCGGCGTGACGCAAATGACCAATAGTATCAGTCCGTTGCCCGCCCACTGGCGCAATGATGGCAGCAATATCCCGATCGCACCCAATATCTCGAAGATACCACTTATGTAGACAATTTCTGTATGGAAACCGATCCAGGGTGGCATGATAGATTCAAAGAAAGCAGGATCGGTAAAGTGGGTTATGCCTCCTCCCATAAAGAAGAGAAATACAATCGCCAGACCCAGATTCTTTGCGGTAAACACTATGCATCTCCCTCAGTTGGCAGAAATCTTCCCGGCACTCAGGACCGTACGCAACCAGCTGCCCATTATTCGAATTTCCTCGAGACACACCTCGTGCCCCATAGGGTAGTCATGCCACTCAATATTATAACCCGCCTGTTGTAACGCACGATAAGTAGATTCTCCTAGCGAAAGCGGCAACACCTCGTCTCGCTGGCCGTGACACATCAGTACAGGAGTGGCCTTGTTTGCGGCAGTTGAGGCGTCGTCCAGTTTCAGGGTTTCAACCCGAAATGTCGACAGGGCGAGAATACCGGCGAGCCGCTTGGGATAATGCAGCCCAATATGGAACGCCATGACACCCCCCTGAGAAAATCCAGCAAGGATGATGCGATCAGCGGGCATGCCATTGTCAATCTCCTGCTGAATAAGTTCCTTGATAGCGTGTGCGGAACGATCGATGCCTGCCATTGCTGTGGAGCCGGAAGTCTCGAAATCAAACCAAGCACGGGCACGCTCGCCACCAAATGCAGTAATGGCCATCTCGGGCGCATGGGGGAATATGAACCGCACCGGCAACGCCTCCGGCAACTGCAAGGCTGGCACCACCGGTTCAAAGTCATGGCCGTCTGCACCGAGGCCATGCAGCCATATGACCACCGCCACAGGTTTTGAGCTGGGGTTAACCTCTACTAGTGGCAGGGGGGTAGACAGCATTTATCGCCTCATATCAGTTCAAGTCTGCGGCGTATTCTCGCAGAACCGAGAGAGGGATGGTCTCAAGCGCACGTTTGTGCGTGCGGGTAAGGTACACCCGAGGAGCCATATTTTGCTCGTGCGCCTCCAGCCAACGTGGAGCGCAAAGACACCAGCTATCACCCGGCCTAAGCCCCGGGAAACCATACTCGGGCATGGGCGTACTCAGATCATTCCCGGCAAAACGCGAGTATTGCAAAAATCGCTCGTTCACCTGCACACACACAGTATGGGAACCCGCGTCCTGATCACTGGTGTTACAACAGCCGTCTCGCATAAATCCTGTTAGCGGATCTTCGCTGCAAGGCAGCAGCGGCTCGTCGAAAACATTGAGTGATTCATGTATCTCTTGCTCTCTCACAATACAACATCCCATTCTGGCTCCCTGGCAGCATAGCATGTGAATGAACAGGGCAATATTCCGGTAACAGCGAGCGGCTCGCACAAACGTCTCACATCACACTCGTAGTTGGCGAATATTATCCTGTGGCTGTTCTGTCAATGATGACGGATGAGAGGAGGCGAACAAGCCCGGGGGCGCTCCCCGCACTCTGGATTGTATGCGTGAGCAGGTTATGCTGCAGGAGATGCGCGGCGGAGTCCAAGGTGCAATTTCGTCGGGGAAACGGTAACGTGTGCGTAATCGTTGCTTGTTCATACCTGCCAAAAAGGACAAAGTCATGAAAAAACTGCTACCCGCACTGCTCCTGTGCGCCGTCTGCAGCAATGCAAACGCCTCAGGCTGGCCATGGTCCACATACTCTGACACTTCCTCAGCAGACTTCTGCGTAGGCTTTGTCGTAGGCGGACTCGCCTCCTACGACGTCAGCGGCATGTCACGTACAGAGCTATGGGAGGCCTGGAGCTATCTCATCAGGTCAGGTGCCATGAGCAAGATAGATATTGATAATGATTTCAAGGCCGGCAAGGCCAAGTTTGACAATGCTTCGGATGAGAGCGCCGCAGCGACTGTGTTACAGGATCAACAAGGTGACTGCGGACTGGGCAGGTCCGGACACCAGATCACCGGCTGGTAAATCTGCACGCGATATCAGCCTCGACTACTGTACACCGGCAGCGGGGCGACTCCCTCATAGTGGGCATCCAGCGCTTCCAACGTCATGGGCTCCACGCACTGCTTGATGTGCTCTTCAGACGGTGAGTGCCACAAAGCCGTTTTGTACCCGTTAAAGGTCATACACTGCCCGTTAAACCCGGCTGCTGCATCACTGGCCAACCATACCAGCCCTTGCGCCACGTCCTCCGCCTCGCCAAAGCCAAGCTCGGCCGCAGTTTTACCCGCTTTATCGATAAGTGGCTGAGTCATGTCCGTGCGGGCGACCGGCCACATCGCATTACAACGAATGCTATAACGCTCCAGTTCTTTCACCGCGGTGTACATCATTCCCATTAGGCCCGCCTTGGCTGCAGCATAATTGGTCTGCCCGAAGTTACCCACCAGGCCTGACGCAGATGTAATCTGGATAATATGCCCCCCACCCTGCTCACGCATCACTCTGCCTGCAGCGCGGGTGCACAGAAAAGGACCACGCAAATCGACGGCAACGACCTCGTCAAAATCTTCGTCCGTCATCTTGAGCAACGTACGATCCCTGACGATACCCGCATTGTTGACCATTACATCAATGCCTCCGAAAGCGTCGACACAGGTCTTGACCAGCTCTTCACAGACACCGGCCTCAGCAACCGAGCCAAGCACAGCCCGGGCGGGGGCACCCAGATCAGTGATCTCTTTGAGGACACTGACAAGGGCATCCTCGTTCGTGCCATTGAGCACCAGTGATGCCCCCTCATGCGCGCAGGCCAGCGCAAACTCTCGACCGAGACTCCGTGACGAGCCGGTGATCACCATCCGCTTTCCGTCTAGCCTGCTCATAATGTGTTTTCTCATATCAGTATCAGACACCACAATATGCCATGTGGCAGTGTCCCGCGGCAATCAAGGTCTCACGCTGAAATACCGTACCCAGTACAAATAGCTTTTTTCAGCTACAGACCAACGCCTTTGGTGAAGCCGCCGTCTACCACTACGTTTTCGCCGTTTACCCAACTCGCGACGGGGCTACACACAAAGACAGCTACGTTAGCGACCTCCTCCGCAGTGCCCATGCGGCCGGACGGGTGAGCCAGTCTGTCGCGCTCATAAAGGTCAAAATAGTTTTCTTTGATGCCCTCCCAAGCACCCCCCTCAAAATATATCGGCCCTGGAGAAATACTATTGGAACGAATCCCTTTGTCGCCCCAGTTTTGGGCCAACTGCGCCGCGTGATTTACCGTCGCCGCCTTAATCGCGCCATAGCTCGGACATACAGACATGTCGTGATGCTCAAACGCGGTCACAGTAGCTACCTGCAACACTGCAGCAGCATCAGAGGCCTCAAGCCAAGGCAGCGCGGCAGTCGACATGACCACCGAGCCCATCATGTCTACTTCGAAACTGTTTCGCCAGGCCACTTCGGTCCACTCTACGCTTGCAGATGCGCTCGCGTTGTTTACCACGATATCAATGCCGCCCAACGTCTCTGCCGCTTGTGCAACCCAAGCTCGCAGCGCGTCATGGTCCGATGAATCCACTACCGCACCGTATGCTTCCCCCTTGTCACTGAGCGCAGCGAGGGCATCATCTACTCCCCGCTGCCCCCGTGCGAAAAATGCAACCGCTGCGCCCTCCGCGAGAAAACGCTCTACAATCGCCAAACCGATACCCCGGCTCGCACCGGACACGAGCACTCGCCTATCCTTTAATCTCATATCCATCAACGACATTCCTATGATTTGTTAGATGGTTTACCTATAGTAGGTCTATTACCTTTCCGTTGCACAGGGTGCGTTTATGAGTATTCCCAGAGTTATTTATCTGGCTCTCACTATTTTTGGATTGATACTGCCCTGGTACTACAATGTTCAGTACATGACAGAAACCAGCGGCAGTTTTGATATCGCTGATTTTATGGCTGCAGCTGCGTCCACGCCCGCAGGTCAGTCCCTCGGCTGGGACCTCGCAATTGCCTGCATCGCAGGTTTGATCTGGATGTTCTTTGAATCGCGAAGGCTGGGCATGCGTTTTTTTTGGATCTACCCTATTCTTACCTTTTCAGTCGCCTATGCTTTCGCGTTTCCGTTATTCCTGTTTTTCCGTCAGGGCATTGTGGAGGCACAGCAAGAAAAGGAGCCAAACGTATGAAAGACCATCCTTCTCCTACGCGTGATCTCTCTGGTCAAATTGCGCTAGTTACCGGTGCTGCACGCCACCGTGGGATCGGTCGCGCAATCGCGTTACGCCTCGCTCAAGATGGCGCCGATATTGTCATCTGTGGCAGACCAAAAGCGCCTGAACACTTTCCCGACAACGAAAAAGAGATAGGCTGGCAGGGAGTCACGTCCCTGGCTGATGAGATCGAGAGCATGGGGCGCCGGGCGCTGGCCCTGGACTGCGACGTAACGAACAAGGTACAAGTCATCAATATGATCGAGGCAATACGCGAAAGATTCGGCCGCCTGGATATCATCGTCAACAACGCCGGAGTTCCAAGTAATGCGGGGGCCTCGCCCATTCTCGATACCGACGAAGATATCTGGAATCACACAATGGACGTCAATGTGAACGGCGTTTTTCTGGTGAGTAAGTACGGCGGCAGATTAATCAGAGACGGCGGGGATGGTGGCTCTATCGTGATGATTGCTTCCCTGGCGGGCCGCGTGGGTCTGCAAGACTACGGTGCCTACTGCGCCTCAAAATTTGGTGTGATTGGTCTTACACAGCAACTGTCGCTTGAACTAGCCGCGCTTGGCATTCGAGTTAACTGTGTCAGTCCGGGTTCACACGATACCGACATGATGGATGGCACTATCGCAAGAGCAACCGAAAAGTACGAGTTACCCGACGGTTCATTTCGCGAACAATTGGAGAATTTTATTCCCATGGGGCGACAGGGTCATGTTTCTGAGCTCGCCGCGGTCGTATCTTTTGTCTGCTCATCTGATGCCAGCTACGTCACCGGGCAAACCATCAATGTAGACGGTGGTGCCCGTTTGGACTAGGCACCAGTAACGCGCAGGAGCGCTATAATTATGTCAGAACAGAATAAAAAAAAGCGGGTTGTCATTGCGGGTGCTACAGGTTACCTCGGCAAATACGCGGTAAAAGCCTTTAAAGAGCGTGGCTACTGGGTGCGTGTATTGACGCGAAGTCGCGAACGCTTGCTCGAGCCCGGGCCCTTTACAGCGCCAGCACTCAGCGAAGAAGACATGGATGATATTTTTGTCGGCGAGGTGACCAAACCTGAGACCTTAGAGGGACTCATGGATAATATTGATCTCGTATATTCCTCAGTGGGTATTTCCCGTCAGAGGGATGGGCTCACTTTTGAACAGGTTGACTATCAGTGTAACCGTAACCTGATCGACCTTGCGGTTACAGGAGGCATAAAGCGTTTTGTCTACGTTTCTATGGAGGGAGCTGACAACCTCATGCACCTGGCAATTACACAGGCTCATGAAAAAGTGGTCGCCGAGTTGCAGCAATCGGGGCTGGAGTACCGGATTGTGCGTCCCTGTGGCTATTTCTCAGATATGGGAGTGCTATACGATATGGCGAGCAAAGGGCGTTCATTTCTGGTTGGCGAGGGCACCAATCTGATGAACCCCATCCACGGCCGTGATCTCGCAGAAGTTTGTGTCGATACAGCAGAGGGCGACGCACTGGAAGTTGCCGCTGGCGGACCAGACATAATGACCCAGCGTGAAGCCGCAGCACTGGCTTTCGAGGTAGTCGGTAAGCCGGTTAAAATAACAGTAATCCCAATGTGGCTGGCTCGGGGGCTGGTGAAGCTAATCAACCTGCTATCAAAACAATTCGGCGACCTCGCTGACTTTATCGTCACGGCAGGCGAGATCGATGGCGTCGGGCCCAAGCGCGGCACCACCACACTGAAAAGCTATTTCGAAAGTATGCACCGGGACGCATAGGCTAGATCGAGGCCGCTATTCGGGAAGCGCATAGGCGACATAACTACTGCCACTGGGTTGCCCCAGCTTTCCACCACCGGCAGCGATTACGATGTACTGTTTGCCGTCAACCGCGTAGGTTATCGGTGTGGCAAATCCTGCCGCTGGTAGCGTTGCCTGCCACAGTTCGTCACCCGATTTCTTATCGAAGGCCCTGATCACACGATCCGGCGTTGCCGCGATAAACAGCAGCCCACCGGCTGTCACAATCGCGCCACCGTAGTTCTCAGCACCAAGCCCGGACTTGCCCTGTTCCAGCATACGCGGGTAATCACCGAGGGGGATTTGCCACAGTATGTCTGCCCGCGACAGATTGATCGCCGTGAGGGTACCCCAGGGTGGCCGCGAGGCAGGAAAGCCCTCAGGGTCAGTCAGTTTCTGGAAGCCAGCATTCAGGAACGACGACTCAGATGCCGCCGCGATTGCGGTACCCTGATCCTCTGAACCCTTCTCATCCGCGGTATAAACATGCCATAAAATCGCAGCCCTGGCATACCACGGAATCTGCCCGAAGGCGGGCATCCTGCCCCTTCCTTCACTCACAATCCGGTAGGCTTCAAGGGGGGACATCCTGTCAGACAATTGCTGCAGTCCGGGAACCGAGACACCGTCGCCGCGCAAATCTGCGCCGTGACAACCTGCACACAGCGCGAGGTAGCCCACCTCTGGCCCCATACCCAAGTCTTTCGGCACCGCGGTCAATTGCAGCAAATAGGGCACCTCGTTGCTATTAATGTAAAGCACTTCGCTCGACTGGTCCCAGGCTGCACCACCCCACTCGGCACCGCCATCCATGCCAGGATAAAGCACCATACCCTGCGTACCCGGCACCATGAATAAGCTGCCTTGATCGAGGCTGTCGGTGCGCATTTCTACTGCCTTTTGCGCTGAAAGATTGCGATCAGACGGCACAAACACCTGTTGCGTATAAGGCGGCGGCATCATCGGTAGCGGCTGACTGCCAGCCGGTCGTTCTCCCGGCACCGCGGTACCTACCACCGGTTCCTCGCGGATTGGAAACAGAGGCTCGCCAGTTTCGCGGTTAAAAACAAACAAGTGTCCGGTCTTGGTTGCCTGAGCTACTGCGGGGATGTTGTCCCCATCCCGACTAAGGGTGATCAGGTTCGGCGGAGATGGAAGGTCCCTGTCCCACAGGTCGTGTCGTACAAACTGGTAATGCCAAACGCGCTCGCCCGTTGCAGCATTGAGCGCTATCAGCGAGTTTGCAAACAAGTTGTCACCGTGGCGGTCATCACCGTAGAAATCAAAACTGGGAGAGCCCGTGGGTACGAATGCGAGGCCCCGATCTTCGTCAATAGCAATCCCAGCCCACGAGTTTGCACCACCGGCGCTGTCAAAGCTGCCCGGCGGCCAGGTGTCTGAGCCAAACTCGCCGGGGCGCGGAATGGTGTGAAAAACCCAACGTAGCTCGCCCGATACCACGTCAAAGGCCCGAATGTGTCCCGGTGCAGCGCCCTTATACTCTTCGACCCGGGAGCCAATGATCAGCAGATCCTCGAAAATACTCCCCGGGGTAGTCGCTATTACTGCCGTGTCGGAAAATTGGTCCGGCAACCCGACATGTAAATCGACTTTGCCACCGTCACCAAAATCAGACACCGGTTCGCCGGTTCTGGCGTCCAGTGCATACAAGTAGGATCCCGCGGTATACAGAATCCGCTTGTCTTCGTGACCACCGCTATTTTTTTCCCAGTACGTCAGACCTCTATTGGGATTAGGCAGCAGGCCCAGACCACGGGACGGATCAAAACGCCAGAGTTCCTCACCTGTCGAGGCATCCAGCGCGAAAACATGCAGTAACGGTGACGTACAGTAGAGAATGCCCCGAACCACGAGTGGGCTGCATTGCATCTGAGTTGAGCCATCATCCGCTGCACCTCCAGCGTCATAGCGCCACACCTCAACAAGATCGCGAACATTAGACCGGTTTACCTGAGAAAGCGGCGATGCGTGACTGTAATGTTTATCCCCAAGATAGTGACGCCACTCCTGCGTCGCCTTGGCGCCATCTTTTGCCACGCGTTCATAGGGCTTCGATCCCCTATCGGAATCACAGGCCGCCACGCCGACGGCCAACACTAGCAACCCCAGGAGAAGGTTGACTCCGCGGCCTTGGCGGCGAGTCCCAGTATCCCGTAGACTGGCAGCCTGTTTTGTTTCAAACATCTTGATATGCTTCGCTCAGAGAAGGCTCTTTCAATGACAGGCAAACTCGTTCTCTCCGCGCTTTGCCTGTCCACTTTATTGGCATTGCCAGGATGCTCCGACAGCAGCGACAGTGCTTCGCTCGTCACCGATGCTACACCTGCAGTTACACTGGCCAATCTAAACATACTACACGGTTTCGATTGCGACCCACCAGTGCCGGCGGACGGCGACCAATGTCGCATCAGGGAACGAATAAAACTGTTGAGCAAACACCTTGTTCACCGGGGTTGTCCCGACCTCGTGGCGCTGCAGGAAATCGTCAATCTCGAGTATTTGCTGCGCTCACCAACTGAGCAGGTCGGGCCACTGGAGTCCATCGTCGACCTGATCAGCGCAGAACTCACAAGCCTGGAGGCGCAATGTAACTTCAGGTACGAACTCATCTACCAGCCTTTTCTCAATGTTTTCACGGCCGAGACAGACGAAGAACTTGTATTGAGTCGCTACCCCGTCGTTGAAACCGGTACACGCCAATTACACAGTGCGCTGTATAACGATGATTTAATGCTCTTTGTACGGCACGTACTCCACGTGCGCATTGCTCACCCGGCAGGCGATGTCGATGTGTATACGACACACCTGGCATCCGGATCAGATTCCGCGACCAACCCCTGTGATTCCAGGTATGTGCTTCCCGGCACACAGATCGAACTGATGAGCAGTTGTCCTTCGGAATGCGATAGTCGCGACACTGTGCGTGCCTGCCAGGCAGAACAGCTTGCGCTCTACGTCGAGCAAACCCGCGATCAGGACAACCTCGCGCTAATTGCTGGTGATTTCAACGCGGTCCCCGGGAGCTCCGAGTACCTCACCATGAGTCGCCGGGGCTGGATAGACACCTATCTCGCCGCCGGGGGAAAAGAATGTGACTCCGCTACTGGCGCAGGTTGCACCTCCGGCAGGGACAGTAGCACGGCCAGTCTCGAAGACCCCGGGTTACAGCTTAGGCGGCGTATTGACTATATATTTGCCGCCCTGCCCGGGAATTCGGATACATGCATGGCTACAGCTGCTGGCGATATGGGAAACTGGCAACAGACCAGCGGAACACTATTCGCGGCGACGCCCAACCCCTTTGTCGACACCTGCGGGAGTTTGCCAAGAGACATCTGCTGGGTGTCGAATCACAGCGGTAACCTCGCGCAACTAGCATGCCGCCGCTGAGAGAATCGTCCATTACCAATGTCTCTGCCATTGCACTGGAACGACGACGGTTTACCCATCGGAATGATGTTTTCTGCCGCCTACGGCAACGATGCCTTGTTAATACAGCTGGCTGGCCAGTTGTAGCAGGCAGCGCCATGGCGCGATCGACGCCTCCCGTTTGACCCGGCCGCTAGCGCCGCCGGCACGATGGCGATACGAAGGTTGCCCGGCAAGGCCATGTGGGAGACACTCTTCGCAGAAGCGAGAAAATGATCCGAGAAAAAGGCCCGGACCATGGCGAGACACTACCGGCGCATATTGATTGGCGCGCTACTCCTCTTCGTGCTGACCGCTGGCCTTGGCACACTGTTCGGGCTTGGTGCCGTAGCAGGCAAGTTCAGGCCTGAGCTGGCAAAGCCCTTCAGCGATTGGGCTATGGCCATCGTATTACCGCTGCAAAAAGCCTACTGCAACGTCGAGGATGTCACCGTCTGTGGGGTATCCGATGCATACCGTGAGCGCGTCCCTTGTGATGCGTTCCGCCCAAACAACCCGCGACATGCAGTGCTTGTGACTTTCGGTCAATCCAACAGCGCCAACTTCGGCCAGACTCGCTATACAGCAGGGCGCGGGGTAGCAAATTTCAATATCCATGACGGACTCTGCTACGTCAGCGAAGATCCACTGCTGGGTGCGGATGGCAGTGGCGGATCTGTTTGGGGAATTCTCGGCGATTCCCTGGTAGCAAGCGGGGCCTTCGACAAGGTGCTAATTGCACCCTTTGGCATCGGTGGCACCTCCTTAAAAGAATGGACCGCTGGTGGACGCCTTCATCCCCGTGTGGAGCACGCGGCGGCACAACTGCACAAAGCAGGGATCACACCCACGCATGTCCTGTGGCATCAGGGCGAAAACGATGCACGAGCGGGTACCTCGCCAAACGCATACGCCGAGATGTTTACAGAACTCGTCGACTCCTTGCGTGACTATGGCATCAACGCCCCTGTGTTTGTTGCAGTGGCCACTATCTGTAACGACCTCGGGAGTGATGCAATACGCTCAGCACAACGCGGGTTGCCTGACGCGATCGAAGGTGTTTACCCCGGCGCCGACACCGACACCCTGTCCGATATGCACGATCGACATGACTTTTGCCACTTCTCCAGGACAGGCTTGGTCAAACACGCCGCTCTGTGGAACGACTCAATCTTGTCTTTCGAAGCGTCTAAAACGCGCGCATCCAACGCTGCGCAGACAGACGAAAATTCTGACTAGTCCCGTTTACAGAGGCGAAGGTCATTATCAGTACCACGGCGTACATTGAGTGGTGGTGGGGCAGTGCAGACCGTTGCTGCAACCATCCATAAACACTGGGAGGATGGCGCAGGTAGAACTCACCTCAAAAGCACTGGACAGCGCCCCACTTCACTTTAATACTCACGTTATAGACAGGCTACGCAATTTTTCTTTTCATCGACGAACACAACAGGATCGAACCATGCCTATTTCAACCGATATACTGGCGCCCGTCGTCGCACTCCTGCTACTCACCGGTGTGGCATGGTTCTGGATGTATGCCACACGCATTCCCGCTATTGCAAAAATGGGCATGACACTTGATCCGTATTTGCCCAAGGGGCAGCAGATGTCCGAACTGCCCGCCCGGGTGCGCTGGAAGGCGGACAACTATAACCACCTACTCGAACAGCCGACCATGTTCTACGCCATTGCTTTGACTATGGCGTTGCTGGGCACAGGCGAGGGAACAAACCTGATACTGGGCTGGACCTACGTCTGCCTGCGCGTTATCCACACATTACAACAAGCCTTGTGGAATAAGATTGAGGTACGCTTTACCCTCTTCACGGTATCATCACTGGTGCTTATCACTATGGTAATCAGAACCGCTTTGGATATCTGGGGCCGCTAAGCACGCAAATATATGCCAGCTACAGATCGAAATTAAACACCAGGAAAGAAAGCTCTCTCGTGATTAAAGTGTCCAATTTGTTTCCTGTCCAACGGTTTAACCGACAACCGCGCATCAAGTATAGAGAAATCATGACATGACAGCTCGCCACTCGCAGCGCAATGCACTGCAAAATCCACGAACGTTGAGACTGCTCAATCTCTTACAACGCCGATTGTTTGATTATGAATTTCTCGGCTTGCAAAATCTGGATAACAGCAAGCCCTCACTTCTTGTCGGCAATCACTCAATCTATTCTTACGATCTCGCGATACTTCTGGTCGAACTGAAACTGCAAAAGAATATTCGATTGCGAGCACTGAGCGACCGGCTACATGAAAGGATCCCCTACTGGCGTGATATTCTGAAGAGTCATGGCGTGGTACCTGCAACACCGGACAATTGCACACGACTGATGCAGTCTGGGGAGCATATTCTGGTATTCCCGGGCGGTGCCCGCGAAGCACTTAAACGAAAGGGTGAGGAGCACCGCCTTTTCTGGAAGAAACGGACCGGCTTTGCGCGAATGGCATTGGCTAACAGGTATCCCATCACCCCGTTTTTCGTCTATGGCGCGGACCTCGGCTACGACATACTGTGGGATTACAGTCGGATCAAGAAAAACCGGGCTCTCGCGCCGTTGTTTAAGGAGCGGAGCAAGTTGAACGAGCTACTTCGCGACGGTGAGTTAGTACCGCCTATTGCTCTGGGTCGCTACAACACCCTCTTCCCCAAAAAGATTCCTATGGTATTTGCCGTTGGTAAGCCGATCTCTACTCGCAGGTATAAAGGTGCAACTGATGAAGACACGCTATGGGAGGTTCGCGAGCGCGTTGAAGATGCGGTGACTGGCCTTATGAAAAAAGCGACTCGGCACCTCGAGAGGCAAGGTACTTAGGCCTTCGGAATTCAACCCACCAGAGAGCGCCCTCCGTCGACAGTGAGGACCTGGCCCGTAACAAACGGCGCATCACAGGCCAGAAAGCCGACTGCCCCGGCGATGTCGGCAGGGTCACCCTGACGCTGGAGTGGGGTGCGAGCCAACGTTTCCTCGCGCATTAACGTGTCATAGGACGCCCCCTCCTCTGGCCACAGGATGGCACCAGGAGAGACGCCGTTCACGCGCACCTGCGGTGCCAACTCTACAGCCAGACTGCGGGTCAATGAGGTGAGTCCGGACTTTGCTGCACAATACGCGTTATACCCAGGCAAAGGACGCTCGGCGTGGACATCGAGAATATTAACAATGCTTCCTCGCGCGTTTTTCAATAAGGGCAGCAAGGCCTGGACAAGGAAGTAGGGGCCTCGCAAGTTTGCGTTCAGCATGTCGTCGAACTGCGACGGTGTACAGTGATCAATCGGCGTTGGCGCGTACCCTGACGCGTTGTTAACCAACAAATTCAACCTGTCGTAGCGCTCTGCAAGTGCATTACCCAGTCTCTCTATTTCTTCAGTGTGTTGTATATCCGCCTGAAGGGTCATGCAAGAATCAGGTCGCCTATCACACATTAACCGCGCCAGGGCTTCGGCGTCCTCACTGGAGCTTCGATAGTGAAGCACTATATCGAACCCCCTGCGATGCAAATGCAGCGCGATCTCTTTACCAATACGTCTAGCGCCGCCTGTTACAAGCGCTATTTCACTGTTGTTATCTGATCCCATAATGTTTTTCCGATACAAGGCGTTGGGCAATGAATGGAATAGTCACATCTCTTGGTTGAGCGCCGCCGCGCCACACGCATCGCATATCCAAGGCCGCTGGGGAATCAGGGCACACTGGCAACCACTCCTGATAACGTCTGCGCCACT
>JAAENL010000237.1 GCA_024224435.1 Halieaceae bacterium | reverse complement strand
GCTGCCGTTGGGCGAGCGTCCGTCGACCTGCAGCGATCCGGACATTCCCCGCGTCATTCAGGAGAGGGCGTGGACATCACCGGTGTGGTATGTGCCGGGCAGTCGCGACTGAGGCTGACAGCAGCGCGAAACGGCCGGCTTGGTGGCGCTATTATTTGTCGCTGCATTTTCGTCCGCTAATGTGGGGGTTTGTCGTGGACGCTGAGCTACAGCGCTTCCTCCATGAAGCTAAGCATCGCGCGCCAGGAGCGTCGGTCCGTGTCAGCGTTAAAGACCGCTCCAAAGTCGGGGTCGTTTGCCTCGGGGCGTGTGAATGCGTGCATGGTGTGACTGTAGGCATTGAGCTGCCAGTCAGCTTGTTTGGCATTCATCAGGGCTTTAAATTCAGCAACCTCCTGTGGCGGCACCAGTGGGTCGTCCTCCCCGTGCAAGACCAGTATTTTGGCATCGATGGTGGTCGGGCCACTCAGGCCGTTATCCGCGAGGCCGCCGTGGAAGGAAACTACTCCCCTTATGCCCTCCGTGCCGCTGCGGGCAAGATCCAGTACGGCCGTGCCACCAAAACAGTATCCCATCGCGCCCATGCGAGATGGATCTGCCTCCGGAATAGTCCTCGCGGCGTCGACGGCAGCCTGCATACGCGACAGGAGTAGAGCCCGATCCTCCATATAGGGCGTGAGTGCCGGCATCAGGTCAGCCATATCAGTGTAGGTCTTGCCCTCGCCATAGATATCAATGGCAAAGGCGAGATAGCCTTCGTGGGCCAGTTTACGAGACTTGTCTCGCACCTCATCGTTGAGGCCGTCCCAGGCATGAGCGACCAGCACGACGGGCAGAACGCCACTGCGACCCGGTTCAACATAGTATTCGCCGCGGCAGGTGATGTCGCCGGCGGGGTATTCGATCTTCGTGGCTTTGCATGACATAGCGTTTATCCTGTTACAAGTTGATTAAATGGCGCGGGTGTCACGAGAGCCCGGACGCGTCGCAGAACGGCATACCTCATGACTGGGTCCGGTACTATGGCTATTCGATGGACGGAAATACACCCCGTGTTCCCCATTTAAAAAGTAGAGTTGGTGACACCGCCATCTACAACGATGCTTTGTCCCACAACGTAGCCTGCGTGGCAACTGCAAAACAACGCGCAGATAGCGCCGAATTCCTCTATGTTGCCGAAGCGCTCCGCCGGTATTTTCCACTCCCGCACCCAGCTGTCTACGACCTCCTCGTAGGTGGTGCCTTGTTCTTCTGCTATTTCTCCGAAGCGCTCCGCCGCGGTCGCTGTATGGTGCATCCCAGGCAGAAGGTTATTGATGGTCACGTTATATTTTGCGACCGCCTTGGAAATCGCTGCAGTGTAATTGGATAGCGCAGCTCTTGGCGGTCCTGACAGCGTGCGTAACTCCGCGGGAAACTTGGACGCGCCGGTAGAGATATTTACGATACGCCCGAAACCCCGTTCGCACATCCCGTCTACGGTAGCCCTGATAAACTCGATGGGGCTTATCAAACCCGTGGCAAGATGCTCTTTCCACTGGTCCACGGTGACTTCGCGAAAGTTCGGTGTAAAGGGTGCCGGTGTGCAGGTACCCACGATAATGTCCGGGTCAGGGCACACTGCCAGTATGGTGTCTCGGCCTTCGTCACTGGCATGATCCGCAACAATGGGGGTGACCGTCGCGCCGGTTTCGCGGCGGATTTCTTCGGCCGTTGCTTCCAGCCGATCCTTTCCGCGCGCCGTAATATAGAGGTCAACACCTTCTGCGGCAAGAGCTTTGGCGCTGCCCTTCCCGAGACCCGCACTGCCACCGTTAACGAGTGCCTTGCGGCCTGTGATACCTAGATCCATATGTGTAGCGTACTCTTCTTACCAACCGTCGGTATGCAGAAATGCGTCGAGATCCTTACGCGGCCCTGTTTTAAAGTCTGTGCCCTTTGTGTGAGCGATGGGGATCAAGGCAACTTGCGCAAAGTCATCCGGAATCTCCAGTAGTGTCGCCACTTCCCGCTCGTAGGTAAGGTGCAAGGTAGTCCAGCAGGTACCCAGCCCACGCTCCCGGGCTGCCAGCATGAAACTCCACACTGCAGGCAGGATAGAACCATACATGCTCGCCATAACGTTCTGCGGCAGTCCCGGCGTGTCGGGGCGACCGCTGCACACCGGTATCAGTAAGGCGGGCACTCTGGCCATGTTGTCTGCCAGGTAGCGGGCTGAACTCAGCACCCGGGCTTGGGTAGGAGCCATAGAGGGGTCATCCAGATGCTGTTTAGTTGGCTGGTTGGGGCCGGCCTCATACTCGTCGAAGGACTTAAGATACCAGTCGGCAATGGCTTTCCTTTTTACCTCGTCCGTCACCAGCACAAAGTGCCAGCCTTGTGAGTTTGAGCCGGATGGGGCCTGCAGCGCAACGTCGAGGCACTCGCGCAGCAACGACATCTCCACCGGAGTATCAAAATCCAGGCGCTTTCGAACGGCGCGCGTGGTGTTAAGGACCTCATCGGCAGTTAGATTGAGTTTTGGCATGGAGCTCCCTTATTACTGCGCAGCTGGAGAAAGGCGTCTGACGCTCGGGAGTCTAGGCCATATCCAACAAAAATAAAACAGTAGGGCTTGATTGTTTTATATCAGGCCCTTTGTTAGAGTGGCTTGCGCGGGGCAGTGCTAGCCCTGCAAACCTCCGTTTGAACAGCAATGACAGGTCACACCGTGGATTTTTCCCTAAGCGAAGAGCAGATTTTATTGCGCGACAGCGTGGACAAGTATGTGCGTGAAGAATGCACGGTAGAACGCCACCGGCAACTCGGCAAATCAGACCCCGGATTTGATCCTGCCGCCTGGCAAAAATTCGCTGAACTGGGCTGGTTGTGTGTGCCATTCAGCGAGGAGTTAGGTGGCTTTGGTGGACGCGCCAGCGACATGATGGTGATTGCCGAGGCACTGGGTAAAGGGCTGGTGAGAGAGCCTTTTTTACATACTGTCGTGACATGTGGTTGCTTTCTGCAGCAGGGCGGGACGGCAGATCAGCAGCAGCGATATATCCCCGAGATTATCGAGGGCAATGCTCAATGGGCATTTGCGTTCGCCGAACAGTCCAGTGGTTACGATCTGGCCCGGGTGGAGACGAGCGCGCGACCCGAAGGCAACGGTTATGTTCTGAACGGTAAAAAACTCTCGGTACTTAACGCACACTGTGCCGATCACCTGATCGTTTCCGCACGAACACAGGGTGATATCAACGATCGTGATGGGCTTAGCTTGTTTATCGTGAAAACCAGCGCAGCGGGCCTGAGCCGAGAAAATTTCGTGGCAGTCGATGGTGGTCGCGGTGCCCACGTAGAACTCGACGGTGTGGAGGTTTCTGCTGAACAGCTAGTGGGCGATAAAAATCGTGGTGTCGAGTTGATCGAATCTGTGGTCGACAATGTGATCATAGCGCTCGGAGCGGAAGCGGTTGGTGCGATGCAGACGCTGCTGGATGCCACGGTGGAGTATACCAAAACGCGCGAACAGTTCGGCCAGCCCATTAGCAAGTTCCAGGCGTTGCAGCACCGGATGGCCGACATGTATCTGAAGGTGGAGGAAGCGCGTGCGTTGTTGCTCAATGCAGCGATCCAGATTGAGCAGGGCAGTGATGAGGCACCTTCCGCCGCTGCTGCGCTAAAGGTTAAAGTCTCGGAAGCAGGTCGATATGTGGCCCAGGAAGCGGTGCAATTGCACGGTGGTATGGGTATGACAGACGAGCTGATCGTGGGACATCTCTACAAGCGACTCATGGTCCTGTCTCGTCTGTACGGGGATGAGTCCTGGTTCTTACAGCGGTTTTCTGCCTTGAATTCTGCGGCCGCCTGAGAGGGGCCAGCATAGCGAGGCTATTAGCTGGCAGAGTGCCTGCCGATAGCCGAGCCCTCTTCTTCCTCGAAAATCTCTTCCATGCGGTCAGTGAGGTAATTCAGTAGTCGGCGAATACGTGCTTCCCGGTTTACAGCCAGATGACCGGCAGCCATACCTTCCATCATGAATTTGGTGACATCCATCGCGAGAGCAAAACGCTCGCCACGGTCCTTCCACTCGCTAAATAATTCGGTATTGGTCTCTCGAACGTGATCCTCAAAGGACTGCTGTGAGCCTTCAAGAATGACCTTCAACTCTGGGTCTGTTCGACTGGCGATACACAGCTCATGGTAGACAACAAACAGGTCACCAACGAGGTGCTCCCAGTAGGCTTCGATTCCTGCACGGCGGCGTTCCGCATCAGTCAGTCCTGCGGGAATACTCCCAACGCGCGCTGTGTAGTCTTCCAGCAGACGCGTATGCAGGTACTCAACAGCGGCCTGTATCAGTTCCGTCTTGGAGGGAAAGTGATGCAGCATGGCGCCGCGGGACACACCGGCAGAGCTGGCTACTTTTGCAGTAGTGACATTGGTGTAGCCTAGTTCCACGAAGCTGTTGATCGCGGCTTCGAGGATGCGATCGCGGGTCATGGCGCTCTTTTGTGCTTGCCAGCTGATGTCCCCATCGGCTTTTGGCGCGTCGCTTGGTACGGTACTATCCTTTTTGCGTGGCATGGCGTTTACTGACCCTGTTAAAAACAAAAACAAACTTGACTGATTTTAACAGTCATTACATGCAGTTTACCTGAAGCACTGCGCGCTGTCGCCCGCTGCGAACCCTAGTGGCCCTGTTTGTTTGCCGGTTGGGGCGAATCCTTGATCGCGTCAGTGCCCCGGGGCTGTTGCCCTCCGACAGCTGGCTTCAGGCTCCGGGCCTAGTCGTTTACACCGCCCATGTTGAGATACTTGATCTCGAGGTAGTCATCGATGCCGTACATGGAGCCTTCGCGCCCGATGCCGGATTCCTTGACTCCGCCAAAAGGAGCGACCTCGGTGGAAATAATGCCTTCG
>JAAENL010000236.1 GCA_024224435.1 Halieaceae bacterium | reverse complement strand
TCTTGCCAAAGAGTCGGCCACTGGTTAACAGAAAGAAAAGTAGCGCTTTGCTGCGTTTTTCAATGATTGGCGTAGTCTGCCAAACTCGGTCGTGCTTGCGTAAAACCTTCATAAGCCGCTTCATCTCACCGAACTTGGCGAACTGGGTAGGGATGCGCTTGTCGGTGTTGGGCTCATTCGCGAGGTAGTGAAACGGCAGGCCATCCGTGCTCATTCCCACGTACCCCTGCTTCATGCCCTCCTCCAGCAGCGCCTCCATCTGTGCCAGTTCGCTATCGGTGGGATCGCGGCTAATGCTGTCCTTGAGGCCCATCACCTCCACACGCAGCATAGAGTGCGGTATAAAGGCGCCGACGTTGGGGCCCAGCGGAACATCGTCAAAATGGTCAAGATAATCGCCTGTGTTATCCCACTTCACAGCTTCCACACATTTTCGCAGCACCGACTTGGGTATATTTTCAACACGGGTAAAGCAATCGACTATAGGATTCTGGTCGCCTGATTGCTGACGACCGAAACAGGTGCCCAGGCTGCAATTACCTACCAGCACACTGGTGGTGCCGTGGCGCACCACCTCCGGCAAGCCGGGCTCAAGGTCAACTTCAAGATCCAGATGTGTGTGAATATCGAGCAGGCCGGGCATCACCCAACGACCCTCACCATCGACAACATCAGTCGCTTCACTGGCGGGCAAGCCAGTCCCCCGGGCGGCAATACGACCGTTCTTGATGGCAATATCCTGGTGCGTTGGCGCTGCGCCACTCCCATCTATTACCAGTGCGTTTCTAATCAGGGTATCCCAGGTGGACTCGGACATACCGTTTACCTCTCTGTGGCGTTTCGTGCGCCTGTCCCGTGACCACAGTTTCCACAGGACGCGCCATGTTCTATGCTGCACCCCCGGAGCTCCAGGAGCAGACCCGCCACTATAGCCAAAACCAGGATATCAGGCGAATGGGAAACATTGTTTTTGACAATCACTACGCGCGGCTGCCAGAGCGCTTTTATTCACCCCAGGAACCTGTTCCTGTGCCGGATCCGGGGTGCATCCGCCTGAACCGCTCACTGGCAGAAGATCTCGGCATCGATATTCAGTGGCTCGCTTCCGAGGCGGGAACCGCCATGCTCGCTGGTAATTATCTGCCGGAGGGAGCCGAACCCATTGCCACCGCCTATGCCGGTCATCAGTTCGGTGGCTTCAACCCGCAACTGGGTGACGGACGCGCGGTACTGCTGGGTGAGATTCAGGCCCTAAACGGCAGGCGCTACGACCTACAGCTAAAAGGTTCGGGACCAACCCCCTATTCACGGGGCGGTGACGGTCGTTCACCCCTTGGACCTGTACTGCGTGAGTATATCCTTTGTGAAGCCATGCATAGACTGGACGTGCCCACTACCCGCGCACTGGCTGCGGTCACCAGTGGCGAACGCGTTATGCGGGAAACCGCTTTGCCGGGAGCGATATTAACCCGGGTTGCCAGCAGTCATATCCGTATAGGGACCTTCCAGTACTTCGCTGCGCGCAAGGACACCGAGGCACTTCATCTACTCACCGATCACGTTATTGCGCGTCACTATCCGGCACTGGAGGACAGTGAGAATCGCCCAGCCGCTCTGCTTACAGCGGTGATCACCCGACAGGCGCAACTGATCGCCAAGTGGCAGATGCTTGGCTTTATACACGGAGTAATGAACACAGATAACGTGCTAATCAGTGGTGAAACTATCGACTACGGTCCCTGCGCGTTCATGGATGAATTCGATCCAGAGCAGGTGTACAGTTCGATTGATCATGGCGCTCGCTATGCTTACCGCAACCAGCCGGGTATCGCGCACTGGAATCTCTCCTGCCTTGCCAATAGCCTGATTCCAATCCTCCACAACGACCAGGAGCAAGCAATTGCCCTGGCCCAATCGGCTCTGGATGGTTTCCCCGATCTGTTTCTGGAGGCCAACTCTGCGGGCGCAGCGCGCAAACTGGGACTGCGAGCGATCGAGGCGGACGATGTGCCGCTAGTGGACGACCTCTGGCGCCTCATGGCAGAACAACGGCTTGACTTCACACTGACCTTCCGACGCCTCGCAGACCTGGCCGACGAGACCAGCCGTACCGGCACGGTTGCAGACCTTTTCGAGTTCCCGAGTGCCCTGCAGCCATGGCTTGATCGCTGGCGGGAACGAACAGCCCGGGAACCGACCAGTGCCAGCGACAGGCAGACCACAATGTACGGCGCTAACCCGGTATTTATTCCTCGCAACCATCTTGTGGAAGCCGCCATTGTCGCTGCCACTGACAATGGCGACTTCGCGGTTTTTCATCAACTGGCGGACCTGCTGGAGAGGCCAGCGCCCTACGCCCCGGAACTACGATATTTCGCCACTCCACCTCGGCCAGAAGAAATTGTCCAACAAACCTTCTGCGGAACATAAAGCCGCAGGCAATGCAGACACGGCGCATGTCTCGTGCGCCCGAGCCGGGCGTACACTTACATTCTGAACCAATCGACGTTTTTTCCTCGGGTTAGCCGCTACATGATGCTAGAAGCTGTGCGTTTTTGCGGACTGTTGCTAGGCTGTCACTTTTCGGTCACTAGGTGTAACGGATGGACTTACTCGCAGAATGGCTACCCCGCGCAGGCGCCGCGTTGACTATTGTTCTGGGACTGGTGGGCTTCTTCAAGCCCCAGCTAATTACTCAGGCCCAGCAAATCACCCTGGGCAGCCCGATGGCGTACTCGGAAGCGCGCGTTGTATTTGGCGGCCTCCATCTCGGTGGCGGCATCATGGCACTTTTGCTGAATGAACCACTGATCTATATGACTTTGGGCGTCGCATGGGTGTTCGGCCTGGTGGCACGCTTTTACTCAATGACTGCCGACAAGACCAGCCTGAAGGATTCGACCCCCGGGATTATCGTGGATGCCACGATGGCCATACTGTTGCTCGGTGGTCTGATATTTTAAGAAACACGTGAACCGACCAGCACAACACAGCAATTGATTATTCTATGCCCGCAGGGCTATTTGATTCACCCGGAAAATACTCTATGAAAATAGCTATTATTGGTGCCGGCCCATCCGGTATCGCCGCCGGTCGCGAGCTCTTGCAACAGGGCTTTCACGACTTCACTATTTTTGACGAATTGGATGGCCCCGGCGGCACCTGGCGTCAACACTCATACCCCGGTCTGGCCTGCGACGTATGGGCACACTCCTATACCTTTTCTTATGCCCCTAATCCGGATTGGAGTGCCAGTTTCGTTGGCTATGAAGAAATTCAGCAATACCTCACTAACTGCTGCACCCAGTTCGGTCTCGACTCCCACCTCATGCTAAAAACATCCATCAGTCGCGCCAGCTATGCCGGCGAGGGCAAGTGGCTACTGGAGTCAAAAGACGGGCCGCTGGGCGAATTTGATATCGTCATCAATGCAATGGGCAATCAGCACACACCGCTTTATCCAAGCGTAGAAGGACTATCCCACTTTAAGGGAGACAGCTGGCATTCCACCGAGTGGAATCACGATGTGAAGCTGGAGGGCAAGAAAGTCATCATTGTGGGCTCTGCGGCTGCCGCTGTACAAATCGTTCCCGAAGTTGCCAAAAAAGCGGGGCATTTGACCGTGTTGCAGCGCACCGCCAACTGGATAATGCCCCGTAACCGCAAGATGTACAGTGCGCGGCAGCGCTGGCGTTTCAGACATATCCCGGGGTCGATCGCCCTGACGCGCTGGGTACAACGCATGATGATGGGCCAGGTAGAGTACGCGGTCACCGTGGGTCATAACCGCATGGGGCAGTTTGAAAATGTTGCCCGAAAATATATCGACAAGGCGATTGAAGATCCGGCGCTGCGCGAAGTACTAGTGCCAGACAGTGACTACGGTTGCAAGCGCGGACTCGTATCCGATGATTTTTATCCCGCACTCAACCGCGACAACGTCGAGCTTGTACCGGAGGGCCTCCGGCGGGTGACTGAGGGCGGCATTGTTACCGAAGGGGGGCGCGATATCGAGGCAGATATCATCATTTACTGCACCGGCTACAAAATTCTCGACTACGATCGCTTCGACGTCGTCGGGAAGGACGGTCGCAATCTGGGGGAGGAACTCGCGGGAGACCCCCGTTCCTTCAAGGGCATCGCCGCTCCAGGATTTCCCAATTATTTCTTTGCCATCGGCCCCAACGGGCTGGTGCTGAATGTGTCATTTTTCATTACCGCCGAACGCAATATGAAAACTATCGTCGGCCTGTTAGCGGCCCTGCGTGACAAAGGTAGCCGCTCACTGGAGGTAAAGCAGGACGCCTTCGACCAGTATAACGAGTGGATGAACGGGCGCTTTGAGCGCTTCAGCTGGGGCTCCAGCAAATGCGACAGCTACTACACCGCAGGCTCTGGACACCCGCCCTTTCTGTTTCCGGGCAACTTTAAGGAATTCTCCGGACTGCACGATGCGTCCGGTTTGCATGAATTCGATACCACTCCTTCCTGAGGAGGGGGGGGCGACACCCAATCTGTGACAATAACGTCCAGCTCGCCGGCTCTCCGACACCCTTGCAACACGTGGCTCAACGGGCTCCGCTTGCAGGCAAACGGAGCCCTGAGCTAGGCCTATTCAGATCCGAAAGAAGGCCTGAGTTTGTCCAGCACCCATACAGCTAGCGGAATGACGCAAGGTCGTTAAAGACCGGGCAAACCAGTATACTCGCCACTCCTTGCAGATTCTTCAACGAGACGAGAGCCCGCCTGACAGACTATGGACTTTTTCGGTAAAACGCTATCAGCGCCTTTCACGATTCCGTCGGGCATCGTCACTACCGCCACGCCGATAATCCAATACTTCTTTGATCAAGTGCCGGAAGTGGGTGTCATCACGACCAAAAGTATCGGCCCGGAACCACGAGAGGGCTACAGGGAGCCGGTCTACAGCCAGTACGCGCCTGGGTGTTTTGTCAACGCCGTGGGACTGACCAATCCCGGCCCGCAACGCTCGCTTGAGCTACTGGGCGCACTGAAAATCCCCGCCGATCGCTTCCTCCTGACCTCCATTTTTGGCGGCAGCCTTGAGGAGTATGTCGAGATTGCACGCATCCTCGCGCCCGTCTCGGATGGACTGGAATTAAACCTGTCCTGCCCCCACGCAAAAGGGTACGGCATGGCCATGGGCCAGGATCCGGAGCTTGTGCGCGAGATTACCGCCGCGGTAAAAGCCGCTGTAAACATTCCTGTAATCCCAAAACTGACTCCCAACGTGCCAGACATCGGTGTTATTGCGCAAGCTGCCATAGAAGGTGGTGCAGATGCGCTGTGCGCTATCAATACAGTGGGGCCCGGCTACACAGCTGCACACGGTCACCCCGTGCTCAGTAATGGCGAGGGAGGGCTTTCAGGCAAGGGCGTTCTGCCTATTGCGCTGAAGTGCATTCGACAGATCGGAGCGGCAGCAGATGTCCCCGTCATCGGTTGCGGCGGTGCCAGCAGTGCAGCTGATGCTCGCGCGTTCTTCGACGCCGGGGCACATATCGTCGGTATAGGCTCCGCCCTCACCGGGCTAACTACAGACGAGATCGGCGCCTATTTTAGAGCACTGCGCAGTGATCTCGATTCAAGCGACAACTGTGCAGAACGACATATCCGCTACGATATCGATATGGAATTCAAACCCGTCACACTCGTTAACAATATGCGGGTATGTGAGGATATCGCCCTTCTCACCTTTGACCGCAAAGTGAATATTCAGGCGGGAGAATTCATTTTCCTGTGGATTCCAGGCCTCGGTGAGAAACCGTTTTCCGTATTGAATGATGACCCTTTCACACTGGTCGCTATTGACGTCGGCATCTTTACCCACGCCTTGCTGGACCTGCCCGAAGGCACAGAAGCCTACATCAGGGGTCCACACGGCATAGCCGTCGCTCCGGATAACGACGCCAGGGTAATGGCCGTCGCCGGCGGTACCGGCCTCGCCGCCGTCTATCAGATTGCCCGTGATTTTGGCGATGCGGAGGTATTCGCGGGCGCACGCAGCGCTGAACGCCTCTATTACCTTGAGGAATGTCGCCAGGTCGCGGATGTCCACGTGGCAACCGACGATGGCAGTGCGGGATACCATGGTGTAGTAACTGAGCTACTGCGGGAACGATTGCAGACCATGTCGCCCGAAGAGCTCGCCAGACTGGTCTTTTACAACTGCGGTCCAGAACCGATGGTCCATGCAGCCATCGCGGTACAACGAGAATTCTGTAAACCACAACAAATTTTTAGCGCCATCGACTATCTCACCAAGTGCGGTGTCGGTATCTGCGGCGCCTGCGCTGCTCCGGATGGCCGAAGACTCTGCGTCGACGGGCCGTTTTTGGATGCGAGCTGAAAACCGTGAATAACGACTCAAGAAGGAATGCGGTACATGGCTGGTAACAAGGGCGTCAACATTGCTCGCTGGGAGCGCTCATTCGTGCGGATATTGACACCGCTCGAAGAGTTTATTCATCGGCAGACAACCAGCGGCATCCTGTTGATGATTTGTGCGGTAATCGCTCTGGTCATCGCCAACACGCCACTGTATGACGATTACTCGCATCTGTTGCACACTCGCGCCGGGATCAAAGTCGGCGGGCTTGAGTTCTCGCTATCAATACATCACTGGATAAACGAGGCACTAATGGCGGGCTTTTTCTTCGTCATGGGCCTCGAACTGAAACGCGAGTTGATGGTAGGAGAGCTAGCCACACCAAAGCAGGCACTGCTACCGATTATGGCGGCCATTGGCGGTGTGCTGGTACCCGCAGGTGCCTACGTGGCAGTAAACTATTCCAGTGGCAGCCTCAGTGGGTGGGGTATCCCCATGGCGACGGATATTGCCTTCGCCATCGGCGCCCTGAGTCTGCTGGGAGCTCGTATTCCAAAAAATCTGGTGACCTTCCTGATCGCGCTCGCCATTGTTGACGATCTGGTTGCCGTGGCCGTCATAGCATTGTTCTACACCGCGCAAATCGATGTACTGACACTGTTTTACGCAGCCGGCTGCACCGGACTATTGATGGCGATGAACCTCTGGGGAATCCGCCGGCCCCTCCCCTATGCCATAGTCGGAACTGTTTTGTGGGGTGCCATGCTCGCGAGCGGTATTCACGCGACTATCGCAGGTATCGTGGTGGCCTTCGTCATCCCTATTCGCCCAAAATTCGAACCGCAAGCGTTTATTAACCGCATCAAGGAAAGCGCGGTCAAAATGCAAAAAGCTATCGCGGACAACGCGGACATTATTCACAACAATCGTTTGCGGGCGCTCGTCACTGCACTCGACGACGGGGCTACCCTGGCGCAAGCTCCCGCACAACGGCTAGAACATGCTTTGCATCTGCCGGTGGCCTACATTGTTATCCCCGTTTTCGCTCTCGCCAATGCGGGTATCCCGGTGGATTTTGCCGGCTTTGGCGAGTACCTGAATCACCCCATCACGCTGGGTGTTCTGGTCGGACTGCTGATAGGAAAACCCATTGGCATTGTTGGCTTTACCTGGCTCACCGTAAAGCTTGGCTGGGCGGACTTACCTGCGGGACTGACCATGAAGCATATTTTTGGTGTGGGTATGCTCGGAGGGATCGGCTTTACGATGTCGATCTTTATCGCCGACCTCGGCTTTGCAAACTCGACCAACGACCTGCTCATGGCAAAAACCGGCATCCTGCTGGCGTCTGCTATTGCTGGCGTCAGCGGCTTTGTCTGGCTCATGCTGCAAACACGTGACGAAAGCGATAAGCTGGACTGAGAGCGCTGAAAGATAACCATTCGGGAGACTCGCCTATGGCACTCGATCCGGGCCCCATGCGCGTGATGCACAACTTTTTTAAGAGCAAGTCCGAGGTACTGGCAGATATCGATCGTCTCGACCTGTGGCCCACGGTATACGTGTCTGAGCGCATGGAAGAACTCCCTCTGCACTGGCACGATGTGGACAACTGCGGTTACGTGATGGAGGGTAAGAGTTACGTTCTGAACGAAAGCGGCGAACGGATTGAACTCTCGGCCGGCGACAAACTGGTAATCCCTGCGGGGGCCATTCATGCCGAGGGCGAAGTCACCGAGCGCATGGTGTACATCGTGGGATTGGGCGTGGACGAAAACCTGTTCGACAAACTGACGCTGCTGGATCCGGCCGAGAGTCCGCTGGTCAGGTAACTGCGCGCCTAGGGCTTTTTCTTGCCATAGGTTTTAAGAAACTTCACCAGCGTCGCGCGTTCAGCCGCATCCGCCACACCGTTAGCGCCCATTGATGTGCCCGGTGCAAACTGCTGCGGGTCTTGCAGAAACTCCAGTAGACGCGCCTCTGTCCAGCGGCCTTTGACCGCTTTCAGTGCCGGCGAGTAGTTGAAACTGCGTTGGGCGGCTATTTTTCTTCCGACGATACCCGAGAGGTTTGGCGCTGGCGCCCGGTCCCGCCCCATACGTTCGTGACACACTCGGCACTGATCGAAAATATCTTCCCCAGACTCGCTTTCCGGCCGACGCGACAACACGGTTACCGTTTCGTCATCAGACCACAACAACACCCTCCCGTCTTTCGCTTCCACCAAATCCCGGATACGCTTGCCGATCGTGAGCGGTTCGACAAAGATCACCCGCCCCTCGCGCACATGCGCCCGGTAAAGGCTCTCCTTGCGCAGTGAGCCAATGAGGAAATCCCCATTCCAGCGTGGAAACTGTTTAGCTCCCACCTGAATAAGGTTAGAGATGGCCACCGACGGCACAAAGGCATGGGCAGGCTCGGTAAAGCCGCCATGATCCAGCCCGTCGGGATTAAGCGGCCAAGTGCGCTTGTTGTAGTCCGCGCCATAAGTTGCCAGAGGCCAACCGTAATTGCGCCCCTCTCGCAGCAGGTTGAGTTCATCCCCCCCTGCGGGTCCGTGCTCAGTGACCCAGATGCGGTCCGCGCTATCCACCAGCAAGCCTTGGGGGTTTCGATGCCCCAGACTGAAAATCTCTGCGCCACCCTGCATGTCTAGCAAAAGGACCTTGCCATAATCTGTGGATGGGTCCTGGGGAAACGCCGGGGCTCTGCGCCCATCCTTGCCATGGTCACCCACTGTAAACAGTACACGGTCGTCCATCCACGCCAAACGTCCACCGGTCTCAACGGTGTCGAAGGGCTGCTCGATGCAGGGCTGAGTGGTGTAAAGACGTTCCCAGTCTGGCGGACCTCCCGCCACTTCTGAATCAAGAGGCGCCCTGGACACTGCCATACGGAAGCAATCACCTTCGCGATCCCAAACCTGGTGCGATACCAGCAATGCATCGCTACCGTCCCCGTCCCCATACTCTAAGAGGATATCGGTGATCCGGAACTGCAAGCCGCCGGGCTTCTTCTCGTAAAAAAGGTCCCGCCCCTCCAGCGGAGAGGAAAGGTTCAATACCTCAGCGTGCAACTGGTTGCCCTGCCCGGTCCAGTCCAATCGATAGAAAAGACCGTTGGCGGTCGCCGCGATAAATCCTTCACCGTAGGGGGTAAGGGCGCCCCCCTCTGCACCCGGTTGCTCGGGTACGACTTGCTGTGTCTCCTTATCGATGACATAGCGTGCAGAAATAATGCGCTCTGGTTCTACTACCGTCTCTATGACCGGCCGTTGCAGGACCCAGCCATTAACTGCCACTACCAGCAGCAGTAACAGGGGCAATGACAGCATAAAGACAAGGCGTGGAAAAATAAGCGGGTACAATGCAAACAGGATAGCCAGTCCAGCAGAACCGACAAAAATCACGCGTGAAAACACCAACTCTGGCATGAGCAGCAACATGCCTGACCCGAGCCCATAGCAAAGAATACCACTCGCTAACGCAGCGTAGATGTTTACGCCCCGATCACCAGAACAGGCAAGCCAAAGAAGCAACGCATAGGAAATTGAGGTGGCACCCACCACATAGACGGGGATCAATTCCTCCGCTGGCAATTGCCAGACAGCAACACCCGGGTGCACAAGAGGTAAAAAAGTAAGCAACAGAGACGCGACGGTAAGCGACCAAAGTGCATAAGGAAGAAACAACAGCGGGCGCTTACCGATGCGCAACCCTAAAACACGAAACAGAATACCTGATGCCATAAACCCGCTACCTCGACCTCGCGGTGCGCCGCGCTACCACCTGAAAGAATGGCCCAACCGCAAGTAAAACACTACGGGCGAGTCGAAAGCCAGCCAGCCAGTTGTAAAGTCGCGCGAGTGAGGCGCGTCGTGGGGTGAAGTGTTCGATTTCTTCGATAGGAATCTGCGGAACGCTCAGCTCGAAAACCAGATCCTCGTGGCGACGTAATTCTCGCGCCATTTCCCGGGTGCTCAGTAACACAGTGCCGTGATAGTCCTGCTGACTGCGCCAGCGCACATAAGCAATCTGCCAGGAACGGGGCAACCAGCCCACACCCCAGACAAACACATGAGGCTCTGCAGCCAGACTAAAACGGTTAGGGGTGGATAACGCCATGTGGCCCCCCGGCTTGAGAACTCGCCGCGCCTCGTCAAGGGTCTCTCGCACATTGCTTACGTGTTCAATGGAATCAAACATCACCACAGTGCCAAGGCAATCACTCTCCATGGGTAACGCCTCTGCGTAGGCACAGGCCAGTCGCGCCACTCCACCATGAGACTCAATCATGTGTTTTGCCGCCACCAGCATCGTCATCGAGGCATCGATGCCTGCTGCGGTCAGCCCGCGATTAACCGCTTCCGCCAGCAAGCCGCCGCTTCCGCAACCGATATCAAGAAAAACATCGCTGTCTTTAGCGCAAAAACTCAACCAGCCGTCGAACTGGCTGCTCAGGCGACGGGGAGATTCCAGAATTTGTCGAACACGGAGAGCGCGCGTTGCATCGTCGTGCTCCGGTCGGTCACAGAGCTTGTCCATAACTCTTTCAAGTGATAAGCCGCGACACGCCGCGGACAGCTCTCTGGCATCGCGCAGATCATCATCTGCGTAGGTCGATACGCCGTCTCGATACCGCAAATCGGGTATATCATCGCACGCCGGGTAGGTGGCGCCGCAGGATACGCAGTGCACCTGATCTTCTGACAGACGCTCTATTCCACCCGCACAGGATGGACAGCACCACAGAGCCAGCGGCGAAGAGTCAACTCGCACGTCGCTGCCACCCTGTCACTTGAACACGACACTCAGAATTTTCAATGAACCTTCCAGCACTCCGCGAATTTACAGCCGGGGCAGAACCCGACATCACTCTTATAATACGTGGTGTTTACCGTGATTACATCTCCGTCCGGAGCCTACGCGATGGTCAATGCCACCTGACACCGGTGTTAGCCGATCTAGGGCTGCTTCACTCGACGAGCACGCATAGCGCCCACGAGTATCAGCGCAAAGGCAATCATCGCCAGTGGCACTCCGAGCATGCCAGCAAAGGCGGCGACATTGTTGGCCAGCGAGTCATCGAACTCGTAGCCTAATGCTCCAGTGATCGCGCGCATATAACCAAACACCGTGTTGCTATAGGCCATACCTACCAAGCAGTAAACGATGACGTTGAGCTGCGTCCGCGTGAGGACCAACTTCGATAGACACCCGGCAATTGCAAACAGCACTATCGCATTGATGAGAGGCTCCATGTGGGCAAGCTTCCAGCCATCAATACTTCCCTCAACCTGCCCCACTGCGACCATGCCAATCATGCCACCGGAAAAGAATGCAGCAAACATGACGATGGCACCATGCAGGCATAGTGTTGCCTCGGGCGATTTTTTTTGCATCAGACTACCCTCTTTCGGCGCTACAAACGCGAGAATATCAACCCGGATTTCGCCTCATTTGGCATTCCGGAGTGCTGCGGCTATATTATAGCGGTAACTATGAAATGACACGCCCCGGGGTGAGGCATGGATATCGCTGGTTTCATGGCCGCAGCTCTGGCCCAGCGCGATACAGTGGTGCTGCCACCTCACGCTAAAAACACGGTTGATACAGGAAAACTCTCCAAAACCCGATCGAAATATCGGATAGCCCTATATGATACGAACGCCCGGAATGGGCTGGAAGAGCGCGCCAATGAAGCATTATCAAGGTGATTTTAACCCAAATCTTACACTGCAGGATTTTGACCACCACCTGCTCGCCGAATACGGGCGGGACATTATGCTAGCCAACCATATTCACGATCGCAGCGCGCTGCTGCCTGTTACGCTGAAATTCGGCATGGAAGTCCAGACGCAAATCGCCTGCGACGAGTGGATGAGTACCAGTCCTATCTACAATCACCGCAATCGCCAGTTTTTAAAAATAGAGGGCGATGACGTCAGTGTGGCCCTCAAGGGCTTGCAGGTTGATATTGGAGCGCCGCACAACTACCTGAATTTTCATTACGAACTAGTCTCCCCAGTAGAGGGTTTTTTTTGGACCAGCACCTGCGGTCCGTTCAATCATGTCTATAAAATGACGGGGGGCGATGAGTCGATGCAGACGCAAATTTGCCACCATATGGAAGATCCAACCTTCGATGCCACCGTAATGGCGGTTAATCCACAAATGCGCTGTCGACCAATTTTTCGCCCACCGGTCGCGACCATACCGGAAACGGGCCCCTGCAAGTGGCGGGTGGCCATACAGGCAGATATCGGACTGGTGGAGGATTGTCCGTTTCTCGAGCAGACATCGAGTACGTTAGCAGCAAACTTCACTTTTGAATCGTTGCCTGCCAAAGGCACCGGCCTCAGCGACTATAGCGGTGTTTTTAAGAGAGACTTCTGCCTTGAAGACCTGAGTCAAGGAACGCTGGCCACCCTGTGCAAAGAATTCATGTTGGACGTGTTTCTGCTGAACTACGCGTGCTACAACGCAATCGCGGAACGCCAGGGTGATGAGCACATCGTGGCCATGGCGCAAGAGCAGTACCACCATCTGGCTCCAGTGACGGTGCATCGACTGCGCAATGCCTTCGGCATTGATGGGGATAGCATGAGTGCCGTGCTAAAAATACTCCAGCTCAATCCATTCACGCCTCACGACTACTTCGATATGGGCTATGCACAAATCTCACCCGTTGAGGGCTTTGTATGGCTTAAAGATTGCGCCGGATACCGGGAACCGATAAAACGCGGTATTGCCAGCCTGATGGTGGTAGATACCGATCAGCCGGGCTTCCACCGCCTGGCACAAGAAATCAACCCGCGGGCTGTCGTGCGCCCGGTCGAGGCCAGCGATCTGGAGGACATTACCGACACTCGTGATATAAAGCTCGCTTGGCAAATTTTCATTGGTGCGGATACTGCACCGGCAACCCGCAGCGAATGGGCTGAGATCACCGGCCAGGATATGTGGGATCATGACAATAGGCGTCACAATTACCACTACGAAACATACGACAAGCAGATAAGCTAGTGCCTCGTGGAAGGAACACTCCGTCGCCTGGCACCCACAGCAAGCCGGCCCAGAAAAACGAGAACTTACACTATGACTGAATTCATGCGCTTCCATCTGCCCCTCGCACTGCTGCAGGTCCTGACGGCTGTTGCGGGGCTTACTTTATTACCGCCCCCTCATCCAGTGTTCGCGAGCACGGCGTTGGAGGAGGTTGTTGTCACTGCCCGTAAACGAGAAGAAAGCCTGCAAGAAACGCCGATAGCCATTACCGCATTCAACGCTAATGCACTGCGCGAGGGACAAATTAACAACATTTCTGACCTGACCAACAATGTTCCTGGCCTGACTCGCCAAGAGGGTGACAAACGCGCCAATCTAAGCATTCGTGGCATCGGTACGCGTCTTAGCCAGATCACTGCTGATCCGGGTGTTGGTGTGTATATCGATTCCATCTACATGCCGCGCAACGATTCACAGCTGGTGGACGTGCTCAATATGGAGTCGGTGCAGGTATTGCGCGGACCACAGGGAACACTGTTCGGAAAAAATACCGCCGGGGGAGCGATCCTCCTCACGACCAGAAAACCCTCGGAAACATTTGAGGGTTTCGCCAGTGTCAATGTGGGCGACCGAAGCCGACAGTTTTTTCGTTTCGGAATGAGCGGTCCTCTCTGGCAAGATACCCTCTCTGGCGGCATTCAACTGGATCGCCGCAAGGAAGACGGCTATCGCGATGATGCTTTCACAGGCCAGGATTATGGTGACATTGACCGCAAATCTGCACTTGGTCAGCTCCGGTATCAGAGTGACGTCCTCACCGCCGACCTGATGTATTTTTACGGCAAGGTAGAAGAACATACCTCGCCGGTGAACTGCTTCTTGGTGCAACGTACACAGCTGCAAGCGTTCACCGCGCCGGGCCAGCCCGCAGGCTACGGTGAATTGTGTGAGCGCAGCGAAAGCCTGCTGGACGACGAGAAAGTCATTATGGACCGCTCACCCTTGGTCTATGAAATTACCAGCCAGCTGGGTGGCGCTACACTTGCCTGGGACCTCGAGGACTTCACGGTGAGAAGTATCACTGGCTATTTGTATCAGGATGATATCGATCTTGCATCACAGGATATTGATGGCACAGATCTTTACACACTCAACAATGCCTACGAGTATCGAAGACAGCTGGCGGGCAATGGCATCGCGTCGGATGACGAGACCCGAAAGTTCTTCTCTCAGGAGTTTCAGTTACTCGGTGGCGCTTTCGATGAGTTTCTGGAGTACACCGTGGGTCTTTATTACTCCAACGAAAAAATTGACAATAATCCGGGGGGCAACATGATTGGCCCGGGAGGATGGCTAGGCCTGACCCAGCCAGACGGGAGCGTAGCACTATCACCACCCTTCATTTCTTTTCGCGAAGCAGTAATTCGCAATTTTGAGAACACCTCTGCCGCCGCTTTTGGGCAGGCGATACTCAATCTTTCTGAAACCTGGCAACTGACCCTCGGCGGCAGATTTCACTGGGAAGAAAAGAAAGCAGCGCAGGTTAATTACAGTTCGGACAGCGATCTTGCATCGGGGCCGCCACTGACTCGAGCAGATTTCGATGCTCTGCAGAACTATTTACACCCCATCATAATCGATCCTGAAATACCCGGCGACGAGGGAAAGGAAGACTGGACCGAATTCAATCCGGCCGCCACCTTGACCATGTTCGCACCGGACGCTTGGTACGGGGAAACGTTTAACGGAGGCATTTTTTATGCCAGCGTCAAAAACGGTTTCAAGGCTGGCGGCTTCTCGCCATTTGGGGACCAGTTTCTGCCCTTCGACCCGGAAGAGGTGTGGACCTATGAACTCGGTTACAAGCTAGATTTTCTCAGTAGCAAATTGCGATTGAATGGTGCTCTCTATTACTCAGACTATGACGATATACAAATCAACGTCACCCGGAATTTTCCCGACCCTAATGGAATCGACCGCACCGAAAACGGGATCGCAAACGCCGGCAGAGCAACCCTGAAAGGAGGCGAGCTGGAACTGAGTGCCATGCCCGTTGATGGACTGCTCCTGAATGCCAGTGCCAGCTATACCGACGCGGAATACGACGAATTCAAAGACCTCGCCCCACAAGTGGACGGCTCGCAGCTGGTCATTGATCGCAGTGATGAGGATTTCGCCTATATCCCAAAATGGACGTGGTCGCTCATCGCACAGTACGAGTGGCAAACAGAATTGGGGGCAATCACACCCCGGGTTCATGGCTATTATATGGGTTCAGTGTTCATCGGTCTGGACCCAGCATCTGCGCAGACGCCTGAGGCCTATGTTGACTCTTACAAGGTGTGGAACTTTCGTCTTGCATTACAGCCGATCGCTCTGGAGAACGTTGAACTAGCGGCGTATGTAAATAATTTTACAGATGAAAAGTACTTTGGCTCTGGCGTGGCGTCCATAGAGGGCGTTGGATCGGTCACCCTGCGTCCGGGACGACAGCGCTCCTATGGCGTTGAACTCTACTATACGTGGTAGCCTTTCCCTCGAAACAATGCCAGATTATCTCACTTGTCTTCATCGCATGTTGTGACACGTTGGCCGCTGTGAAGAATCCCGCCACCACGACCTACCGGCAAATTTTACTAATGGTTTGTACTGCCAAGTGGGGCTGGGAGATTGGTAGGACTACCCAGATTCGAACTGGGGACCTCTACCATGTCAAGGTAGCGCTCTAACCAACTGAGCTATAGTCCTAAAACGGGCTTTCTGGCAACGTGGCGCATTATAAGTCCCGACGCTGTTTTGCTCAACTTCTCATTAACGTCATGATTGAGGCCCGACGCGCGGAGGCTACGTGGACTGGCGGACACTGGAACATGCTCTTTCCGACGCACTGGACTGCCGATTCACCGTCCGTACCGCTCGCGCCGTGAGCGGCGGCTGTATCAACGAGACATTCTGTCTGGAAGATGGTCCTCAGCGTGTGTTTGCAAAAGTAAATCATGCCAGCAAAGAAGACCTGTTCGTGGCCGAAGCTGCCAGCCTGGCGGCTATACGGGAAGCGGGGGCAATCACGGCCCCAAGGCCCCTGTGTATCGGCAGTGACGGGGCACATAGCTGGCTGGTGATGGAATTTCTGGACCTCGAGTCACAATCATCCAAGGGCGAAGCCCGGCTTGGACAACGCCTCGCCGAACTGCACCGCCACTGCGCCAATACCTTCGGGTTCCACCGCGGCAACTATATTGGCGAAACCCGCCAACGCAACAAAAGGACCAGTGATTGGTGCCATTTTTTTCGCGAACAGCGGCTGGCCGTCCAGCTCGATATCGCACGACGAAATGGCGCACCCGGCAGGCTTATCGACTGCGGCAAACGCCTGCAATCCGAGGTTCACGCCTTTTTTACTGACTACCGACCCGAGCCATCACTGCTTCACGGTGACCTTTGGAATGGCAATACAGGCTATATCGCAACAGGAGAGCCCGTTATTTTCGATCCGGCGGCCTACTTCGGCGACCGGGAGGCTGACCTGGCCATGACCGAGCTGTTCGGCGGCTTTAGTGAGCGGTTTTACCAGTCCTATCGGCAGTCCTGGTCACTTGATCCCGGCTACGAGACGCGTAAAGTGCTGTACAACTTGTATCACATCCTGAACCACTACAACCTGTTCGGCGGCGGTTATGCAGAACAGGCACAGGGCATGATAGACCGCCTGCTAGCAGCGCTATCCTGATGGGATTCTTTGGGAGACTAACTGGTGAAAGTCAGTGGAATGCTGGGTGCCGACCTGGACAGCGCGCCAATGGCGATTGCCGAGTTGGAGGAGTGCGGCTACGATGCAGCCTTCTCCGCGGAAATCAACAACGATCCGTTCTTCCCACTGGTTCTCGCAGCAGAACACAGCCGCCGCATAAAGCTGACCACCTCCATCAGTGTTGCCTTCGCCCGCAACCCGATGACCATGGCCAATCTGGGATGGGATCTCAATCACTACTGTCGCGGCCGCTTCACGGTCGGGCTGGGTTCACAGATCAAACCTCATATCACCCGGCGCTTCTCCATGCCATGGTCCAAGCCCGCCGCGCGCATGCGCGAATTTATTCTCGCCATGCAGTCGATCTGGCGCAGCTGGGAGACCGGGGCGAAGCTCGATTTCAACGGCGAGTTTTATCGGCACGACCTGATGACGCCGATGTTTACGCCGCACAAAAGTGATTTCGGCGGGCCTGGTATTAACCTTGCCGCCGTGGGACCTCTGATGACAGAAGTTGCTGGAGAGGTCGCCAATGGGGTGATCTCGCATGGCTTCACTACCGTAAAATACCTGCAAGACGTAACGGTTCCCGCTGTCCAGCGGGGACTGGTGAAATCCGGGCGCAAGCGCGCTGATTTCGATATTAGCTTGCCGGCTATGGTTGTCACAGGCGCGACAGAAGAGGCCTTCGCAGAATCTCGGCGGGCAGTTCAAGCGCAACTCGGTTTTTATGCCTCGACACCCGCATATCGGCCGGTGCTGGAGCTACACGGCTGGGGCGATTTACAGAGCGAGGCCAATCAGTTAACCCGTGAAGACCGCTGGGATAATCTGGGCACTCTTATCACAGACGAGATTCTTAATACCTTCGCACTGGTAACAGAGGATCTCGATCAGGTGCCCTCGCTGCTGAAACAGCGCTTTGGCGGCCTCGCAGATACCTGGATGTGCACGGTAGATACGGGCGAACCGGAGCGACAAAAAAAATTCATCAAAGCGATACAAAGTCATTAGACACGCTGAGGGGCCAGGCGACAGCAAATAGCGCCTGCACCCGGCAGACGAGTCATCATAACGAGGAACAGCTGTATGAACATCGAGTTAACATCCGAGCAGAAAGCCCTGCAACAGAAAGTCCGCGATTACATGACTACCATTATGACCCCGGAGTTGGCGGAGGAAATGAAAATCGCCGAGTACAAGGAGGGAGGTGGCCCTGAGTTTCGTAAACAGTATGCACGCATGGGGGAAGACGGCTGGATAGGGTTGAGCTGGTCCAAGGAATTGGGCGGCAAGGAGATGTCTCATATCGAGCAATATATCTTCACCGATGAAGTAGTACGCTCGGGTTTTCCCTACCCCTTCCTTACCACCGAATCTACAACTCCGGTGGTCGCTGCGAATGCCAGCGAGGCGGTCAAGGAAGAGGTGGTAGGCGGCGTTCGCAATGGCAAGGTGGTCATTGCTATTGGTTACTCCGAGCCCTCCGCCGGTACCGATCTTGCCAGTTTGAAAACACGAGCGGTGAAGGACGGAGACGACTGGATCATCAACGGTCAAAAAATGTGGACCAGTCTGGCCAACTTTGCCGACTATGTGTGGCTGGCTGCGCGCACCGATCCAGATGAAAGCAAAAAGCACAAAGGGCTCACTATGTTCCTGGTGCCTACAAACTCCGAGGGCTTCTCCGTAACACCGGTGCATACGCTGGGCGTGAGAACCAATGCCACCTACTACAACGACATTCGCCTGTCGGACAAATATCGGGTGGGAGAGGTGAATGCTGGCTGGAAACTCGTTACCGGCCAGCTCAACATTGAACGGTTGTCGTTATTTACTCATGGCCAGGTAGATTCACTCTATCAGGGCGTCTGCGAGTGGGCCGCGGAGACAGACGCACCGGGGGGCGGAAAAATCATTGAACAACCCTGGGTCCAGCACAATCTAGCGAAAGTGAAAAGCGGACTGGAAGTGGTCAAGCTCATCTGCTGGAAGCAGGCGTGGGCGATGGATCAGGGGCCACTGGATATGGCCGATGCGTCGACGGCAAAAGTCTACAGCAGCGAATTTTTTGTACAGCTATACCGTCTCTTGCTGGAGGTGATGGGGCAGGCAGGCACCATCGCTACTCACTCACCGGGAGCCGTGCTTAAGGGCAAAATCGAATTCCGCTGGCGGGTCGGTTCTATCCTCACGTTCGGAGGCGGCACGAACGAGATTCAAAGAGACATTATCTCGATGGCCGGACTGTGGATGCCGCGCACCCGATGAAAACCAAAACAGCGCTTTAAACGATATTCCTGCAACGTAACTAAATAGAATCAGGGCACAGAACATGGATTTCACTATTTCAGACGAAGTAAAAAGTGTGCAGCAACTGGCGGCGCAAATTATGGGCGATTTCACCGAGGTCGATAAACTGAAAGCGGTCGAACAGCAGGATGACGTCTTTGATGAGAAACTTTGGGGCGCTCTGGCAGAGGCCGGCCTGCTCGGGCTGGATATTGCCGAGAATCAGGGCGGCATGGACCTGGGATTTTTCGCCCTTACCGTTCTCTGCGAAGAGGTTGGCCGCACCGTCGCGCAGGTCCCCGTTGTCCCAGTATTAGTGGGCGCCGCCGCAACACTGCGACGTTATGGCAGCGATAGTCAAAAAGACCAATGGCTGCCAGGCATTGCCAATGGCAGCACCATCGTCACCTCGGCACTTGAGGAATACAACAACGACGACCCGGCAAAGCCCGGCTGCTCCGCCCAGCCGGTTGAAGGAGGTTACGCCCTGAGCGGCACCAAAATCTGCGTCAATCAAGCCCAAACCGCTGCGCGCGTCCTGGTGTCCGCCCATAACGGCGAGGAGCTGATCGTCGCACTCGTGGACCCCAAGGCTGCCGGC
>JAAENL010000235.1 GCA_024224435.1 Halieaceae bacterium | reverse complement strand
AATGATCAGGCGTCGAGAGCAGCAATGTGAGCAGGCGGCGGAAGGCGCCCCGGTGAACTAAAATAACGGAGAATCGTCATGTCAGCGAGAAAGCGGAGCCTGGGAAAGGGGCTCGATGCCCTGCTCGGCGCGGGCCAGCCCGCGCGCACTGAGAGCGATAATGCGCCGGGGCCGGCCGCCGAAAGCGGCGATTCGAGCAACGGGGACCATCCTCTTAGAGAATTGCCGGTTGATCTGGTTCAGCGGGGTAAGTACCAGCCACGCAGGGATATGGACCAGGACTCGCTGCAGGAACTGGCAGATAGCATCAAGGCACAGGGTGTGATGCAGCCGATTGTAGTCCGCCCCATTTCCGACAAGCGGTATGAGATTATTGCTGGAGAGCGCCGCTGGCGCGCTGCCCAACTGGCGGGCCTGCAGGCAGTGCCAGCAGTCATCCGTGATGTGTCTGATCAGCAAGCCATTGCGATGGCCCTCATTGAGAACATTCAGCGTGAAGACCTCAATCCGATTGAGGAAGCGGCCTCTCTGCAGCGGTTACAGCTGGAGTTTGAACTGACACAGCAAGAGGTTGCTACCGCGGTCGGTAAATCCCGGTCGACTGTGGCGAATCTGCTGCGCTTGATGAGCCTGCAGGAGGAGGTGCGCCGCATGTTGGAGCGCGGCGACCTGGAGATGGGTCACGCCCGCGCGTTGCTGGGGCTGGAAGGCCCTGACCAAACAAGCGCGGCGCGCACTGTTGCGGGTAAGGGGCTGACGGTAAGACAAACCGAGGCTCTGGTGCGTCAGCTGACGGAGAGCCAGAAAAACCCGTCGGTGCCGAAAAAACTCGACCCTAATATACGCCACCTGCAGGATGATATTTCCCAGCGTCTGGGGGCGCCTGTCGCCATTAGCCATGGAAGCAAGGGGCGCGGAAAGGTGGTCATCTCTTACAACAGCCTCGATGAACTCGATGGGATTCTCGGGCATATCAAGTAGTGTGCCGCGGGCTATAACGGTGCAGCCGTATCGGCTGTTCCAGTTTGAGGTCATCGATCACGAAAACAAAAAATCTGCCCCGCAGAGTGCCCGCCCGCGCGGCATCGCGGCCAGCGCCGTGCTGCTTCCAGAAACCACATTATGTGGTGTAGGTCGTCGAAAAAATCACAATATAATGTAGACGAAAGGCAACTACTCTCGAGCAGGCAAAACAGACTGCACGACGGTGTTGCCGCGCAGCCGATGGCTGCGCTCACTGAGTATGCCAGCGGCGCCTACAATGCTGTTGAACCGTCTCCGCAATCGCCCTATAATGCGCGCCCGAGGCGAGGAAGAGATCTGTCAGTTAGCGCAGGCAGATGGAGTGCGAGTTGCAGATGGGTGGTGCGAAAATAGCGCGTCCTGCGGTGCACCGAATCACTCTTGCTCAACTGGTGCTGTTGATACCAGTGTGCCTTTTACTGATCGGCGTGAACAAGGTAAGTGCTTATTCGGTGCTCGGCGGTGGCTTGATTGCCGTTATTCCGCAAGCGTATTTCGGGCTGCTCGCGTTCAGGTGGCGAGGGGCTAAAACCGCTGCCGCGGTTGCCAGATCAGGATACGCTGGAGAGATGGGAAAGTTTTTGCTTAGTGTCGCCGGTTTTGCCCTGGTGTTTGCAACGGTGAGGCCGATTGACGGGCCGGCAGTGTTCGGGGGGTATCTCGGAATGCTGGCAGTACAAGTTATTGGAAGTTGGATGTTGTTGAGACAACAGACAGCGATTTGATGAAACCGCATAGAGTTCTAGTAGATGGCAGCCGAAGGCGAAGCGCAAACTGTTTCCGAATACATCGTCCACCACCTCACAAACCTTACCTACGGTAAACTCCCCGAAGGATTCGAGCGTGACGACGGGAGCATTGTTGCTGAAGGCGGTTTGTGGACAACAGCTCACGGCGGGATAGAAGCTTCTGCAATGGGCTTTAGTGCGATACACGTAGATTCCATGATCTGGTCTATCGGTCTTGGCATCGTTTTTTGTTGGCTTTTCCGCTCCGTCGCAAAAAAAGCTGAGGCCGGTGTGCCCAGCGGGATGGTTAACGCGGCCGAAATGGTCGTCGAGTTCGTCGACAACACCGTCAAGGATACTTTTCACGGGCAGAACAAGCTGGTTGCCCCCCTCGCACTGACGATATTTGTTTGGGTCTTTCTGATGAACCTCATGGACCTTATCCCGGTCGACCTCATTCCTCATGCCCTCATGCTGTTGGGGGTTGCCGACTACCACAAAATCGTACCCTCGACAGACCCGAATATCACCATGGGCATGGCAGTGGGTGTCTTCTTCCTGATGCTTTACTACTCCATCAAGGTAAAGGGGTTTGGTTTTGTAAAAGAATTAACGCTTAACCCGTTCAACCATTGGGTGTTCATCCCCGTCAATCTGTTTATGGAAGTGGTGGGTTTGCTCGCCAAGCCCTTCTCGCTCGGGCTGAGACTATTTGGCAACATGTATGCAGGCGAGATGATTTTTATTTTGATTGCAGCGTTGTTCGGGGCAGGCGTTGCCTGGATTCTTCCTGCGGGACTGTTGCAAGTTGGCTGGGCGATTTTCCATATTCTGGTCATCACCCTGCAGGCCTTTATTTTTATGGTGCTGACCATCGTGTATCTCAGCATGGCCCATGAAGATCACTAATTCACTTTTAAAATTTATACAAACTAGGAGAGAAACATGCCTGAATTAATTTACGTAGCTGCCGCCATCATGATGGGTCTTGGTGGTCTTGGTGCCGCGATCGGGGTGGGCCTGCTGGGAGGAAAGCTTATTGAAGGGTCTGCACGGCAGCCTGAACTGGCTCCCAAGCTTCAGGTTACCTTTTTTCTTGGTGCCGGCCTGGTCGATGCGATCCCCATCATTGGCGTTGGTATTGCGATGTACCTGATCTTCGTTGTCGGTGGCTAAGCCGGCAACTGGCGGAACCAGGACTGCCTGTCATTGCAGTCCCAAGAAACCTGTGAGGAATAAGGCGTGAACTTAAATCTTACTTTAATTGGGCAGATGCTCGCCTTTATCGGCTTTGTTGTGTTTTGCATGAAGTACGTGTGGCCACCGATTCTTGCTGCCATGGCAGAGCGGGAAACAAAGATCGCTGACGGCTTGGCGGCGGCAGATCGCGCTAGCCATGATCTGGAGCTTGCCCAGGAAAAAGCCGTAGAGCGCCTGAAGGAAGCCAAGGAAGAGGCTGCAGGAATCATTGATTCCGCCAACAAGCGCGCGGGCCAACTGGTCGACGAGGCCAAAGAGGCCGCGGTCACCGAAGCGGATCGCGTTAAGGCGGCGGCACAAGCAGAGATTGAGCAGGAGGCCAACCGCGCGAAGGAGCACCTGCGAGGCCAGGTGGCAGCATTGTCTCTGGCGGGCGCAGAGAAAGTGCTGGGCGCAGCAATCGACGAGAATGCTCACAAGGAGCTGGTCGACAAACTGGCTTCCGAGCTCTAAGTCGAGGTCACTATGGCTGAACTAAGCACACTGGCCCGCCCCTATGCCAAGGCCGCCTTTGAGTACGCCCTGGAGAGGTCTGTTCTCGCTGAGTGGGCGGCACAGTTGACCACCTTGGCAGCAGTGGTCGAGCACGAAGGCATGGCGCAGGTTTTGGTTAACCCGGAACTGACCGACGAACAGCAAGCGCGCACGTTGAGCGACGTCTGCGGCGAAGATATTGGCGACGAGCTGAAAAATTTCGTCAGTATCCTTGCGACGAATAAACGACTGGTCCTGTTGCCAGAAATACAAAAGCAGTTCGAGTTGTACAAGGCGAACAAGGAAAAATCGGTAGACGTTGAAGTGATTTCAGCATTTGAACTACCGGAGGCAACGGTCACACAATTAGCCAGCGCGCTGGGCCAAAAACTGGCACGCGAGGTAAAAGTGAGTTCATCCACGGACAGCGAATTGCTGGGCGGGGTATTAATCAGGGCCGGCGATACGGTTATCGACGGCTCCGTGCGCGGCAGGCTGAACAAGCTGGCCGAAGCAATGAATTCCTAACGGAACAGGAAACAGGATTGAGGAACAGAGCATGCAGCAACTGAATCCATCGGAAATTAGCGAGATCATCAAGTCGCGCATCGATCAACTCGATGTTAGCAGTGAAGCTCGTAACGAGGGCACCGTGGTCTCCGTGACTGACGGCATTATCCGAATCCACGGCTTGGCCGAGGTGATGTACGGCGAGATGATCGAATTTGAAGGTGGTGTCTATGGTATGGCACTCAACCTGGAGCGGGACTCTGTCGGTGCGGTAATCCTTGGCGACTATAAAGGGATAGCAGAAGGCCAGAGCTGTCGATGTACTAGCCGGATCCTCGAGGTGCCTGTGGGTCCCGAGCTCCAGGGTCGCGTAGTCGACGCACTGGGTACTCCGATAGACGGGAAGGGGCCGGTTAACGCCGCCGCTACCGATGCACTTGAAAAGGTAGCGCCCGGTGTAATCGCTCGTCAGTCTGTAGACCAGCCGGTGCAGATCGGCCTCAAGGCGATTGATTCCATGGTGCCCATCGGCCGCGGGCAGCGGGAGCTGATTATTGGTGACCGTCAGATTGGTAAGACAGCGATTGCAATCGATGCAATCATTAACCAGAAAAATACAGGCATTAAGTGTATTTATGTAGCGGTTGGTCAGAAAGCATCCTCTGTTGCCGCGGTTGTGCGCAAGCTCGAAGAGCACGGTGCAATGGACCACACTATCATCGTAGCCGCGAATGCATCTGACCCAGCCGCAATGCAGTACTTGGCGCCTTTCGCTGGTTGCACCATGGGCGAGTACTACCGCGACCGCGGTGAAGATGCATTGATTATTTACGATGACCTCACCAAGCAGGCATGGGCTTATCGTCAGATCTCGCTTCTTCTGCGCCGTCCGCCGGGGCGCGAAGCCTACCCCGGAGATGTGTTTTATCTCCACTCGCGCTTGTTGGAGCGCGCGGCACGGGTGAATGCCAACTATGTGGAGCAAGCCACCAACGGAGAGGTAAAGGGACAGACCGGTTCCCTCACCGCGCTGCCCATTATTGAAACTCAGGCGGGTGACGTTTCCGCCTTTGTTCCGACGAACGTGATCTCTATCACCGATGGCCAGATCTTTCTTGAGTCCGGTATGTTCAACGCGGGTATTCGCCCTGCGATGGACGCGGGCATTTCCGTGTCGCGTGTTGGTGGCGCGGCACAGACCAAGATTATGAAAAAGCTTTCAGGCGGTGTTAGAACCGCACTTGCCCAGTACCGTGAGCTGGCCGCCTTTTCACAGTTCGCGTCTGACCTGGATGATGCCACGAAGGCTCAGCTGGATCACGGTGAACGTGTAACGGAATTGATGAAACAGAAGCAGTACTCGCCCCAGTCCATCGCAGAGATGGGTTTGGTACTTTACGCGGCAAATGAAGGCCATCTGAGCGATGTCGAAGTCAACAAGGTAGGCGACTTTGAGGCGGCTCTGCTGTCATACATGCACGCGGAACACGGCGACCTGATGAACAGTGTTGTCGAGAGTGGCGACTACAATGATGAGATCGAGGCGACGTTCAAGTCGGCCATCGAAACGTTCAAGTCGACCCAGACCTGGTAGTCCCGGAGATAACGGATGGCAGCTGGAAAAGAAATTCGCACCAAGATCTCGAGTATCCAGAGTACTCAGAAGATTACCAGTGCGATGGAAATGGTCGCGGCCAGCAAGATGCGCAAGGCCCAGGATCGTATGCAGCTGGGCAAGCCCTACGCCCGCCGCATGCGCTCTGTGATCGGCCATTTGGCGAACTCTGCTCCGGAGTATCGGCACATCTACATGCAGGAGCGGGAAGTAAAGCGTGTTGGTTTTATCGTCGTTTCTACAGATCGCGGTCTTTGCGGTGGTCTTAACATTAACTTGTTTAAGGCGACCGTTAAGGCGATGAAGGGGTGGGATGACAAGAATATTGAGATTGACTTGTGCCTGGTAGGTGCAAAGGGTGCTGCGTTCTTTGGTAGCTATGGTGGAAACGTCACAGCGGCGGTTCGCGACCTGGGAGAAGAGCCCAGCGTCGGAGCCTTGATCGGCGGCGTCAAGACAATGCTTGATGCCTATGAGGAAGGCCGCATAGATCGGTTATTCCTGGTGAGTAACGAGTTCGTCAATACCATGACTCAAAACCCCAATGTGGAACAGCTGCTTCCTTTAGAGGCAGAACAGTCAGACGAAATGAAGCATCATTGGGACTATATCTACGAGCCCGACGCGAAAGAATTATTGGAAGGGCTGTTGACGCGTTATATCGAGTCTCAGGTTTACCAGTCTGTGGTAGAGAACGGCGCGTGTGAACAGGCAGCTCGAATGCTGGCAATGAAGAATGCCACCGAGAACGCGGGCGAGCTGATCGATGATCTGCAACTGGTGTACAACAAGGCGAGACAGTCAGCCATTACGCAGGAGCTGTCGGAGATTGTTAGTGGCGCCGCAGCGATTAGTTGACGAGGCAGTTGGGGCAGATTTCTGGTCCATGATAGACACAATATACGGGAACAGGTTGAACCCTGAGCCCATAACAGCTTTAAGAAACAAGAGGATCCGAACATGAGTAGCGGACGAGTCGTACAAATTATCGGCGCGGTCATCGATGTGGAGTTTCCCCGTGATAGCGTACCGCAGGTATACGATGCACTGAAGATCACCGAAAAAGATACAACCCTGGAAGTTCAGCAGCAGCTGGGCGACGGTGTTGTTCGCTCTATTGCGCTGGGTTCTTCTGAGGGACTCAGCCGCGGTCTTGCGGTGGAAAATACAGGCGCCCCTATCGCTGTGCCGGTGGGCATTGAAACGCTGGGCCGTATCATGGATGTTTTGGGCAACCCCATCGATGAATGCGGGGATATTGGCGAAAAAGAGCGCGCGCCTATTCACCGCGAGGCACCCAGCTATGAGGAGTTAGCTGCGGCAGAAGAACTGCTGGAAACCGGCATCAAGGTAATTGACCTCGTGTGTCCCTTCGCTAAGGGCGGCAAGATTGGGCTCTTTGGTGGCGCCGGTGTAGGCAAAACTGTGAACATGATGGAATTGATTAACAACATCGCCACCGAGCACTCCGGTCTATCGGTATTCGCTGGCGTGGGTGAGCGCACCCGCGAGGGTAACGATTTCTACTACGAGATGCAGGAATCCAAGGTCGTAGACGTAGAGAATTTTTCTAATTCGAAAGTGGCGATGGTATACGGCCAGATGAACGAGCCACCAGGTAACCGTCTCCGTGTTGCCCTTACCGGCTTGACCATGGCGGAGAAATTTCGCGACGACGGTCGTGACGTCCTGCTGTTCATCGATAATATTTACCGTTACACACTAGCGGGCACAGAAGTATCGGCACTGTTGGGTCGTATGCCGTCCGCGGTGGGCTATCAGCCGACGCTGGCGGAAGAGATGGGTGTATTGCAGGAACGGATTACCTCTACCAAGGTTGGGTCTATTACCTCTATCCAGGCGGTGTACGTGCCGGCGGATGACTTGACCGACCCCTCACCGGCAACAACATTCGCACACCTTGATGCAACGGTTGTGCTGTCTCGTGATATTGCGGCGAAGGGCATCTATCCTGCGGTGGATCCGCTGGACTCTACCTCACGGCAACTTGATCCGCTGTTGATCGGCAATGATCACTACGATACGGCGCGCGGCGTGCAATCCGTATTGCAGCGCTACAAAGAGCTTAAGGACATCATTGCTATCCTCGGCATGGACGAGTTATCCGAGGATGACAAGCAGACTGTGGATCGCGCTCGGAAGATCGAACGCTTCCTGTCTCAGCCTTTCCACGTGGCAGAAGTATTCACCGGTTCGCCGGGTAAGTACGTGTCTTTGAAAGACACCATTTCTGGCTTTAAGGGTATTCTTGCCGGCGAGTACGATCACTTGCCCGAGCAGGCCTTCTACATGGTGGGCGGCATCGAAGAAGCTGTCGAAAAAGCGAAGAGCCTGTAAGCCAGTTAGTTAGCGGAGCCACAAAATGGCAATGACAATTCACTGCGATATCGTTAGTGCGGAGGAGGAAATTTTCTCCGGTTTGGTAGAGGCGCTGGTGGCGACAGGCGAGATGGGTGAGCTGGGCGTCAGCTACGGTCATGCGCCCTTGCTGACGTCCCTCGTACCCGGCCCCGTTCGTATTATTACCCAGAGTGGGGACGAGCATGTGTTTTATGTCTCTGGCGGCTTCCTCGAGGTTCAGCCTGGCGTGGTCTCTATTCTTGCGGATACGGCTCTGCGAGCGGACGACGTGGATGAAGCGTCTGCCGAAGAAGCGCGCAAGGAGGCCGAGCATGCGCTGGCTAATCAGACCGGGGACTTCGATTATGGACGCGCTTCTGCTCAGTTGGCGGAAGCAGCGGCCCAGCTCGCCACGCTACGCAAACTAAAAAATCGGGCTGGCCGCGGCTAGCTCGGCACCCTTGCGTCCCAGCCAAGGCAGCCTTCGATGATGTCGCCTGGGGTCGCCAAGGTAAAACGCCTTTTTGATTCCAGCCCCCTGCTCTACCGCACAGCATTCGGCCTTGCAACCTTCAACCTTGATTACTGTGAGCAGCGCCTGCACCGGGGGCGCTATCCTTCTCGTTTTGGCGGACTTTGGACTGACAGGGTCGATTTTGAAGACCAACTCCGTCGAAGGCTTAACCGGGGCGAGGTGGCTGAGGATCAGTTGCGCAGCCTTAGCAGCTGGCGCGAGCAGGGCTTTTTAAAATTAGATAATGCAGTTGATCATCGGCTTATTGACGATTATCTGGACGAGCTCGAGACCCTCAAGGCCCGCTCGCCCTCCCCTCTGTATGTCACTTCGAGTACGCTTGAGGCGCCCGCGCCTTTTAGCGCAGAGGTTTTTGCCGGCAATTCCAGTAGCAGGATCGTAGATGATTACTTTTATTCTGAATCCGCACGGCGTCTGCTTTTTCATCCGTCAATCACGGATTACCTTTCATTGTTTCTGGCAAGCGAGCCGGTATTAACTCAGAGCTTGAGCTTTGAAACCGGCTCGGAACAGGCCGTGCACCAGGACACTGCATTTGTCCGAATGAATGCCCCTATGAAATTCATCGGCGTTTGGATCGCGTTAGAGGACATTCAACCGGGTACGGGTGAGCTTGTGTACTACCCCGGTAGCCACCTCTGGCCAGACTTCCTTTTCAGTCGTTACTTCAAGCACTATGACTCAGATCGAGACGGTGAGGCACAATTGCATAACTGGTTGGCATGGATACATGAACAGGCCCGCGAGAGGTCGCAGCCACTCTCGTCCTTCTTTCCGAAAAAGGGCGATGTGCTGCTCTGGCACCCAGCCCTTGCGCATGGCGGAGCGCCAATAAATAACGATAGTGGTACTCGGCGGAGCCTGGTCGGCCACTATTGTGCAAAGGGCGCTCGGCCGCTTTATCACTACTATAAACCGGCGCAGCGTAAAGGGTACGGGCGGCAAGGTTGCACCTATACCAGCGCCTACTATCCCCCGGTCTCAGCGCGCTGATTTCGTGAACAACTCCCACGGGTCAGGGGCAGCCTTTTGCCGGGAGCGCTTTTCGCATAGTATTCTCGTCTCATTGAGGTATTCATGGGAGATAGCGAATGGCGGGTACCCCTAAAACCCAGATTAAACCCGAGCACGAGGCGGTTCTTGCGACTACGGTGATCGGCTGCTTAAGTACATTGCGGCACAAGGATCAGAGAATCTCTACCAACCCGATCAGTTTTCTATGGAATGGTAGCGAGTTCGAGATTAGTACGCTGAAGGGTCGCATGAAATACCGCAATCTGGTCGACAGACCTCAGGCGACCCTGTGTGTGGTCTCGGCTCAGGATCCCATGCACTACGTAGAGGTCCGCGGGAGTGTGCGGCTGGAGGACGATCCGGACCGTGCGCTCTTCACCGCTCATTTTCGCAAGGTCTCGGGCGGCATCGACCCACCAGACGGAATGGATTCACCGGATGCTGAGCGAGCCATGATCTACCTTACGCCAGACCAGGTATCCAGCCCTGCCATGTACGGTGGGCAGTTCGATGACTTTTCCGATAAGTTCCACTCGAACAGCTGAAACCCTGACGGACCTGTTATGTGGCGTTTCGCCCAAGTGAGGCCTTTGTTGCCGCGCCTCTGCGCGAACGCATAACGAAGCGGGAGCTCAGCGCCGTCCCGTGTCGGCCCATTGCGTCACAGAAAGCGCCACAGGGTGTCGAATAATAGCTGCTGCGTAGACGCGATGGCGGCGGAATCGATAATCACGCTCACCGGATAATCCTGGTCGGCCAGGGTGATCATGGCAACCTTGGGCGGATAAATAGCGATGTAAGATGCATCTGTCCCGGCGCCGGCAGGCATCCATTTACGCTCGGCTAGCTCGGCATCATCACCCCCCTCGCCTACGGCGATGACGCGAACCCCAATGCCCTGTTGGACGCGCTGGCGAGTGAAATTAGGAAAAGGCCTGTACAAGTGTTGCCGCAGGGTCTTTGTCGAAATAACTGAATACGCATTGTTGCCTTGCTTCGCGGAACTTTTCAGGATGTCCCTGAGTACTAATTCGACGCCGTCATCCCCTTCATAAAAACGCACGTTGCTCGGGCTGAATTCCGGGCGCGCCTGTTTCAGTGCGGGGATAATGTCTTTGCGCAACTCCTCCATTGCCTGTGCGAGTGCCTGTTGCTTGCTTTCCCCGAGGCTCAGCAACTGCTCCGGATCTTCGGCCTGAAATACCCTCCGCTTGCCTTTGGGTAAGTAACTGACGAGCCCCAGGGTGACCAGCTGCTTCAGTGTTTCGTAGGTGCTGCCACGATTGATGCCCGCCTCTGCGGCAACGTCGCGGATCGAGGCGGGCCCCAGCTTGTGCAAGGACTGGTAGACCTCGACTTGCCGCGGGTCTAGCCCGAGAGGGCCAAGAGCTTGCGTTTTGCGCGTTGTCATAATATTTGTGACGAATTGCGTTGCTTAAAGCTAGTGTTTGCCTAATATGCACCTACTGACTCGATATTGTCAAAAATTACGAAAAAAGATAGTGAACATCTGGTAGACGGGAATTATTCAATGAATCTGGAAGTTGTGATCCTCGCAGCGGGACAGGGGTCCCGCATGAAGTCTGCATTGCCGAAGGTATTACACCCGCTGGGCGGTAAACCTCTGCTCGCGCATGTCATTGATACTGCGGAGCAGCTGGCTCCCGATGCAATACACGTGGTGGTTGGTCACGGCACGGAGGCGGTGCGATCGGCCATGTCAGAATTTGACATCAACTGGGTGGAGCAGTCCGAGCAACTGGGCACCGGTCATGCGGTGGCGCAGGCGCTGCCGCATGTCTCTCCCGGAAGTGTCGTGTTGGTGCTGTACGGTGATGTGCCTCTGGCGGAGCTTTCAACCCTGCAACGCCTGTCGGGGCTGGCGCAGAAGGCCCCGGCCCTTTTGACGGCGCGATTGGGTAATCCATCCGGGTACGGCCGAATACTGCGTAATGAACATAATGCCCTGGTGGGTGTGGTGGAAGATAAGGATGCCAGTGAGACGCAGCGCGGGATCGACGAGGTCAATACGGGTCTGCTGGCGGCGCCGTGTGCAGACCTTGCGGAATACCTGCCCAGGGTAAGCAACACCAATCAGCAGGCTGAGTATTACCTGCCCGATATCTTGTCACTGGCTGTTGCGGCGGGGAAGACGGTGCTGACGTGCGAGGCGGCATCCGAAATTGAAATACTTGGCGTTAATGATCGCGTACAGCTCAATCAGGTAGAGCGGGAGTATCAGCGCCGCCAAGCCCATAGCCTGATGCGCGAGGGTGTCAGTTTTGCCGATGCAAGCCGCGTGGATATCCGCGGTGAGCTTACCTGCGGCGATGATGTCAGCATCGATGTGAACGCGGTCTTCGAGGGGCGTGTTCACCTGGAGGACAATGTACAAATAGGGGCAAATTGTGTGTTACGCGATGCCCGTATCGGGCAGGGGACTATCATTCACCCGATGAGCCATTTACAGGAAGTCGACATTGGCGGGGACTGCAGCGTCGGCCCTTTTGCGAGATTGCGACCGGGAACATCACTGCAGAAGGGTGCGAAAATAGGCAACTTCGTCGAAACCAAGAAAGCGCGTATCGGGCAGGGAAGCAAGGTCAATCACCTGAGTTATATCGGCGACTGCGATATGGGTTCCGGGGTCAACGTGGGAGCGGGAACGATTACCTGTAATTACGATGGCGCGAATAAACATCGGACAGAAATGGGCGATGGGGTGTTCGTGGGCTCCAACAGCACTCTGGTGGCACCGCTTACAATAGAAAATCAAGGCTTTGTCGGAGCGGGCTCTACTATCACCAGCAACGTGGGTAGCGACGAGCTGGTGGTTAGCCGTGCGCGGCAGCGCAATATTCAGGGTTGGAAACGACCTGAAAAAAAAGAAAATAGGGACTGACTATGTGTGGCATCGTTGCAGCCGCAGCGCGGCGTGAAGTGTCTGAAATATTGTTGGAGGGACTGCGGCGGCTGGAATATCGCGGCTACGATTCTGCCGGGATGGCGCTCATAAGCGATGATGGTCAGCTGACGTCACACAAGCAGAAAGGTAAAGTCCAGGCGCTTGAAGCTGCTCAGGCAAAAGACCCTCATCATGGCCCGACAGGCATTGCGCACACCCGGTGGGCAACCCACGGCGAGCCGTCAGCCGTCAATGCGCACCCGCATATATCAGGGCAGAGAGTCGCGGTTGTTCACAACGGGATCATCGAGAACCACGCGGTTTTGAGAGCCGAGCTGGTCGAGGCGGGATACCAGATGGCTTCGGTCACTGATACTGAAGTGGTAGTGCACCTGCTGCACCACTATCTGGCGGAAGAAAATAATCTATTGCACGCTATGCAACAAACCGTTGCACGGTTGGAGGGCGCATATGCGCTGGCAGCCGTTGACTCACAGCATCCTGATACCGTGATT
>JAAENL010000234.1 GCA_024224435.1 Halieaceae bacterium | reverse complement strand
TGAAATGACGGTAGAGTTCCGCAAGTTATTGAATTCTCAGTCCTAAGATGAAGCTAGGAGACTGGGGGTTGGGGGTTGGGGGCTTGAATCTTCAATCTCTAATCTGTGGTCGGACTCGCCCAGCGTGACAATGCCTGCAGGTAGTTTTGGGGTCGAAGCGAATGGGCATTCAGCGAATGGGCATTCAGCGAATGGGCATTCAGCGAATGGGCATTCAGCGAATGGGCATTCAGCGAATGGACTTTGAAAGGGGATATGTCGAAAGCAGCTTGCAAGACGGCCAGTTGGGGATGTTCCAATGCAACCGTTGAGATTCGTTCAGGTGCAAGAATGGCGGTCATTTCTACAATCACTGGACTCGTCACGCCCAGGTGCCAGTGGTGCAACGCTCGCTTTTTCTCGACGGTGATCTCGCAGACAGGGGGCGTAGCGCTTTGCAACGACGCAATCAATTGGGATCGTTGTGTAGGGACTTGAGGACGATCTTTGAGTTTGATCCCCAACGCGCTCTCTATCGCCACCACAGTATCTAACCCCAACGGAAAGGGATAGACATCTGCTTCATCTTCTAGCCAGCATTCGAAAGGTGTGCGCGTTTCGATAAACCGCTTGAATTTCAAAGTGTCGTGCCGCAACTTAATATTGGTGGAGCAGCCAGGGGTCCACAAATAGGTATCGATCAACGGTTGTTCGGATCGATACACCAAGTCGAGCGATTGAATGAAGGCTTTCACTGAACCATCAAACTCGCCAAATGATCGCCATTCCCAGTGTTTGCCAAGAGCCATGAGCCGCGTTAGTGCCGTTTACCTTCTAATCCCAAAAGTCCGTGCAATACACCGCGCAATCTCGCCCGTGCTGCTTCACCCCGCCAGGCGCGCAAGGCATCGACAACCACATTACTGTGTTCACTGAGGATCTCTCGTTTATGGGCCTGCCAATCCTCAGGCGATAAATGCCTTCTCTGTACCAGAATGGTGTTGCGACCAACATAATAACTGGCGATCATTCCCCCGCCCGTGGCACTGAGATGATGATAGACACGCGCCTCTGCTGCGAACACACTTCGCCACCCTGCTTCTTGCAATCGCCAGGCGATATCGACATCTTCCAGATACATAAATAATCGTTCGTCGAAGCCGCCCACTTGCTCCCACGCTTCCTTGCGGTAAGCTGCTGCCCCTCCGCAAGGTCCAAATATATCGATTTCTTCGTCGTACTGCCCCTCGTCTACTTCCCACACACCCCTGTTTTGGGGCATGAATCCCGCCCCTATTGTGTCCCCGGCCGAGTGCAATGTATCCCGCCGGTCGAAGAGCAACATTTTACTGGCCGCCGATCCTGCTTCGGGGTGTTCGGCCAACGACCGGCACAGTGCCTCCAACCATCGCGGTTCAGCCTCGGTATCGTTGTTGAGCATCACCAGGACATCCGCATCGGCGATCTCGGCGCCTCGATTGCTGGCAATCACGAAGCCGTAATTATCGTCTAGTTCCAGGACCGCCACCTCAGGGTAGTGGGCGCGCAGCATTTCTAATGAGCCATCCGCCGATCCATTGTCGACGACGATGACTGCAAAATCAGGATGTGTCTGGCGGCGCAGGCTATCCAAGCACACGCGCAAGTATTGTTTGCCGTTCCAGTTAGGAATGATGACGGCGGCAGAAAGCATTAGCGGAGGCAAAAGTCATAGGGCTGAGGGTAAAAATAACGTCATAACAGACGCTTCTCCTCAGAAAAAATCAAATGTTCTTTCTCGATAGGCTGCCAGCGAATGCCGTTGACTGCCATTTCTCGATCCATTATCTTCTCCCAATCAGTTTCCAGATCCAGTTTACCAATGCTGAACTTAATGCAAATCTCCCAATAACTGGCCGCACTCAAATATAGGCAATTTTCAGCGGCCACAAACGCCCGAATCGCATCTTCACTCAGCCCTTTTCCCATGATACTCCACAACAAGGCGTGCGTATCCAACAAGAGTTTCATCACATGTAGTCCTCAAACTCTTCTAGAGGTGCGTCAAAGTCATCGGCCATGAATTTGACGAAACCAGGAGCGCCGCCTATCCGCCGTTGCTGCCGCGCTTCAGGCAGAACGACCAATTTGACCAGTGGTTTTTTACCTTTGGCGATGATCACTTCTTCGCCTGCCAGCACTTCCTGGATGAGTAGCGACAGATGGGTCTTCGCTTCATGGATGGTAACCTGTTTCATAAGCATATTTTAGCTAAGTCGTATGACTAAGTCAACGCATGCGGTCCAAAGAATAAGCGGGGTATAAATAGGATGCACCCAAGATCTTTGAGCTTGCTTGACGTAAGCCCACGGACAGGTTAAGAACAACACCTTATTACTTTCGTGATAAAGTCCCCTCTCACAATGATCATTTGTCTGGCACAACAATACCCTATATAATCAGTATCTGAGGGCGTCAACAGGCTTCGCATTGAGTACCTTTTGTCGATATCCACAGCAAGTGGCAAGTGAATGTCGTTGCATTGCCAAGGTTGAATCCGCTAGTTGCCGCCCAGCTTCCTGTAATAAAGGGATCTCATATTCTCAGTAACATCTAGAGTTAATTGTTAGTTCCGGTGAAATCAATGGCAGCTAATCCTGTGCATCGCATTGAAGTCGATCCAGATATACTACTGGGCAAACCTGTAATCGTGGGGACGCGTGTCCCGGTGTATCTTATTCTCAATCTAATTGCTTCGGGATACTCATTTGAGCGCATCATGGAAGCTTATCCAGGCTTGGAGATCGCAGACATTGTGGCGGCTATCACCTATGCCGAGGAGCGCATGCGATATGAAGAAGTTCACGATCTTGAATACGCTGAAGCGATATGATGTTTTCATTTCTGGCAGATGAGAATATCTCACCAGAAACAGCAGAATATCTCGAAAGTCAGGGGCATCGGTGCTTGAGCATATTGCGTGATGGCCCGCGCGGTATCTCAGACCGAGAGATTGTAGCGCTTGCTCACCGGAACAAGTACATCATCATCACACATGATCTTGATTTTGGGCAGATATATTACTCCATAGCAGAACAGCAGATTGGTGTCATCGTCTTACGATTGAACGAACAGACGGTGGAAGCAGTTAACGATGTGTTAGGCCGATTTCTGTCCGGTAGTCTCGTCAAAGGTGAAATCCTCTCGCATTCACTGGTTGTGCTTTCGGAACGTCGCTATCGAATCTATCGGGGTGCAAGGGGTGATTTCTAGGGTCTAAATTCGACAACAATAGCAAAAGGCAACTGTCACGCCAGCATGGGCGCTTTTGCCCTTTAACTTTTACCCTTTGCCTTTTGCTTTTCCAGCTTCACCCACTCCGCTACAGCCTCCTGCCAAGAAGGAAGTGTGATGCCCAAGGCAGCAGCGGCGCGATTCGCCAGCAGCGCGCGCAGGGGCGGCTGGCTAGGGCGCTGCCATTCGGTGTGTGCGATGGGTGTGACCGGGATGTGCTCGCGGCCACTTTGGCGCAGGACTTCACAGGCGAATTCGTAGCGGCTGCACATACCATCGTTGGTGAGATGGTAGATGCCGGGAGGTGCACCGCGGTCGAGTAGGGTAAAGAGGGCGGAGGTCAAGTGCGGCGCGTAGGTGGGATTGCCGAATTCGTCGTCGACCACGCGCAAGGCTCCATGGCTGTCCGCGGCAGCTACGATCTTGGCGGGAAAGTTGTCGCCTCCCGGTGCAAACAACCAGGCGATGCGTACTACAATCACACGATCGTGGTAAAAGCGGGCGGCGGTTTCACCGGCCTGCTTGGAGCGAGCGTAGGTGGAAAGGGCCCGGGGTTGATCCCATTCATCGTACGGTTTATCACCACTGCCATCGAACACTTCGTTGGTGGAGATATGAACCAGGGGGATGTCAAGGCGGTGGCAGGCGCGGGCCAGATGCCCCACTGCGTGAGTATTGACAGCATATGCCAAATCCGGATTCGCCTCAGCGGCATCGACATTGGTGAAGGCGGCGGCGTTGATCACGGCCTGGGGTTGTTGGCCGAGCACAAGATCGGCCACTGCTTGGGCGTTGGTGATATCATGCTCTGGCAGATCGACGCCGATATGTTCACAGCCGGAGGGGTAATCATAGAGTAGTCGTCCGAGTTGACCTTTGTGGCCAGTGATAAGGTATTTCATGCCGTTATCAATTCTCAACTTCAACCTCTATCAACGGTTCTATTTCGCCGATCAAGGCAGGGAGATTTGGTTCTGAAAAGCTCATAGTGGATGCAGGAACCGGTAGCCTCCGTCAAAGAACAGATCACCTTGTAAAACCGCAGTTCGCTTGCCCCGACGGATCATTACCAAAGTAGAACCCCGCACCGAAGCATATCGCTGCCATAGAGTGTATACAAATTCTTCGTAATCACGGAGTGACTGGAATACGTTCACGCCGGACCGTTCTCTCAATCACATGAACTAGCATGGGTGACTGATCACGCAGTTCTTTCATCGTTCGGCGATACTGTTCTTGACGTCTTAATAAGATTCTATACGCTCCGGCCCAGTCGCTCCAATCAAGAACCCAGGAATCATCTTCCGGCTCTTCGCCACCCAAATAGGATTCATAGAATGTCTCAGACAACACGCCATATTTGCGTTCATAGATTTCAATGTCATCATTGAGCATGTGAATATCCTCAATGATGTCTTGTAGCGTCATTTCAAAATCAGTCATCATTCTCTCCACTCAGTATTTTACCAATTCGGTGAAGCCGAGAACAGTAGCCATCGTACAATAAGGCAGAATGTTACTCGCTATCTTTGTACTGCGCCTGAGACACCAACGGCACAAAACGAACCGGGCCGATACGCTGTTTTTGTAACTCACCCTCTTGCCATGTACCCCGCCACAGAATCTGATCCCAACCGGTGGGGCCCACCGGGATCACCAGATGTCCACCCTCAGCCAGTTGTTCGATCAGTGGTGGGGGCCAGGCTGGAGCTGCTGCGGTGACGATGATGCCGTCAAAGGGTGCTTTATCCGCCCAGCCATACCAGCCATCGCCGGCACGCAAGTGAACATTCTCGTAACCTAACTCGGCCAATTGCCGTCGCGCCTTCTCTGACAACTCGGGTATCACCTCGAGCGAATACACTTCCTCTGCCAGCTCCGCCAGAATCGCTGTCTGGTAGCCGCAGCCAGTGCCGATTTCCAAAACTCTTGACTCTCCTGTCAGCTCTAGCAACTCGGTCATCAGGGCCACGACAAAGGGCTGGGAGATGGTCTGTCCGTGGCCAATGGGCAGGGGGCGATCTTCGTAGGCATCGCCTTGATATTGCTCGGGTACAAATCGATGGCGGGGGACACGTTCCATAACCGCCAATACATCAGCGTCTTTGATCTCACTCCAGCGAGGGGGCCATTTCGGCATTGGATGCTTGGGTCTCTAGTCGTAGTGAAGTTGCGATTCGGGGGTGACGGAGCGCTTGCCAAACGCGTTCGGCGACTATTTTTTCGCCCTCAGCCGAGAGATGAACGCCATCCTCTGCCCACGGCGATACGCCCGGGAAGGTATGGCTCAACTCAACCATAGGTGTGTCTAGGAAGCGAGCGACTTCTCGTATCAGGGTACCGTATTCCGCCCAATGTGCAAATTCTGTACGACGACCTGCAGGAAGGTGGGATGACACTGGTGTTGGCGTCAGCAATACCGCTTGGATTTTAAGGCGCTGGGATCGGCGCGCCAGCCACGCCAGAATGATATTGAATGTTTCGGGGGGAATCCTCGGACCCTTGGCAATGACTTCGGCAGCGTAGTCCACGTCTGGCAAGGGCCGAAGTCGCGCAGCTAGGGCACGTAACAGGTAGCTATGACCCCACACTTTCATTTCATTCCTCTCGAATTGGGCGATTCGTCTGGTATCGATGGCTCGGTAAACCTGCCGGCAGTCGTTGAGGCCAAAGGCGATGAGGACCACATGGGGTTTGTATCTGCTCACATGTCTTTCAAAACGGACGTAGCCATCAGCCACGGTATTGCCACACACGCCGGCATTGATCACCTGCCAGGTCCGGGGCGGATGAGTCGCAGCGAGATATTCTTCCAACAAAGCAGGCCAAGCCTGTGCAGCTGTGAGATCGGGCGCGTAGGCAATGGAATCACCCAACACCACAATCCGAGTTGCCTTGGGAGCGGGCAAAGGGAGCGGACGAGTCTTCCAAGCACCGCTGTCGGCTGCCCCGCGCCGCCGAATCGTCACCTCCAGGCCCGCAATAAACAGAATCAGGCCTAAGACGAGCAGGAGAGAAAAAACAATCATGCAGGATAGTGACTTAAAACCGATATGCCAACTCGAAATCTCCTTCAGTCCAAAAGAACTGTTGCGGGGTTGCATTGTAATGGCGCCCTGCGGGGAGCACAAGCCCCCGGTTGATCGAACAGAACTTCGCAGATGCTAGATTGCAGTCACGTTCGCTTGTCCACAAACCGAAGTTGTACCCACGACTTGCAACCTGCGACGGAGGGGCCTCATTTCCTCAGCGTAGTTGGGGAACAATTGCTATAAACTGATCGACTTTATGCTCACCCAACTGGGCAAGAAGGTGATTTGATCGCGGGTTCGATCCCCGTCACTCCCGCGACCGATAGTAAAACTCTATGAGATCATAAGACCGCGAGGAATCGTGGTCTTATGCTTTTGTGCAGCAAGTTGGGTGTGACCCATAGTTCGCATAAAGATGGGGTAGGGGTCGCTCCCGTCAAATAGCCGGTTGGCAGTTCTATAATTCAACTGCAGATATCACAAGTGTCAATGTATAGTCGATAGAACTGGTGAAGTTCTGCATAGACATGTGTACTAAAAGCGCAATCGAGGCCATAATATATGAATTGAGAGAAGGTAGACGTGCAACAAACAACATTGCTACGAACGAAAGGAGTTGGTCGATGGCGAAAGAAAGCATTTTCAGACAGATAATCAGCCTAGGTGTTACCGGTGACTTGACTGTGACTGATGTGAAACATGTTCGTGTGACGAATTTCGGAGCCATCATGGGTGCAATAATGCTATCTTTGTGGGTGCCCATCGCCTTAGCTTCAAACGAAACTCTTACTGCTGTAGAAAATTCATTGGCCGTATTCACATTCCTTTTCGTATTGACGCTGAATAGTAGATTTCGACACCAGGTGGCTGCAAGCCTACTTTTAGCGACATGCCATTTTCAGCTTATCTGGGCGTTGGCGTTTTTCGGTATTTCGTCAGGATCGCTGCTCTACTACCCGATCTTGTTAATCGCACCTTATGTAGCCTTCCGTCGTCAATCAAGGCGGGTCGCTCATGGTTTCGCTGTGTATGCTGGTCTTGCCATGTTGTTTTTTATTGTATTCAGGGAAAGATTTCCGACCAATGTATTTCTAATGGATGTTCGCCAACAAGAGATCATGAACTCCGCAATTGCACTGACGGGTCTGTTGTTAGTGGTGGCAGTTTTCATGAACATGGTTGATGAGACAGAGGATGCCTTAAATCGAGAAACGGCGCGTGCAAACGCACTATTGTTGAATGTGCTCCCTTCATTTATTGCGGAGCGATTGAAGGCGGCTCCAGATAAAACCATTGCCGACCGACACCAGCAAGTAACGGTACTTTTTGCCGATATTGTAGGTTTTACACCACTCTCGGCAAGGTTAAGCGCAGTCAAGACTGTTGAAGTTCTTAATGAGATTTTCACGACTTTTGACGAGATTTGCGAACGTGCTGGTGTCGAAAAGATCCGCACTATTGGAGATGGTTACATGGTAGCAAGTGGTGCACCAATCTCGCGTGAGGATCATGCAGAGGCAATGGTCCGAGTCGCGATCGAGATACGTGACTACATGAATTCTCGGCCGACCGATGTTCCGCTGAGCGTAAGAATCGGTCTTAATTCCGGTGAGGTTGTGGCTGGCATTGTGGGCATCTCAAGGTTTCACTATGACGTATGGGGAGATGTGGTGAATGTTGCGGCGCGGATGGAAGCTTTGGGAGAACCAGGACGAATACAAATCGCTCGTGCAACCTGGGAACGAATCCACGACAAGTTTCCCTGCGAATCGCGTGGGAGAATAGTTGTGAAGGGTAAGGGGGAAATGGAAACTTGGTTTGTCAGTTAATTGTAATAGTCTCCAAACAATATGAATTCAACCTCCCTTTGAAAGACTACATTCAATCTCACTAAGGTTAACGTGACTCGGCACAAACCATACTGTACGTATACACGCTCGTGCCCGATCCCGATTGCACCCGCGACCGATAGTAAAACAATATGAGATACCATGGTCTCGATAACTCGGTATCTTTCGCTTCTTACCAATAAATTGGGAGGTGTCCCATAGTTCGCGCCGAAATGGAATGGGGTTGCTCCAGCAATTTGGTACTTTTAGTGTGTTCGAAGCGATTTTGAAGCTAATCATACATCTTGGCCGGCCTCTTGACGCTGGCTAGGCTTCTGGTACGCCCTAACCTCTGCCGAAACTACTCACCTATTAATGACTGCACTACAAACTTTCCAGTATTCCCGACCATTAGCTGTCCAATTGCATTTGACCACATACATTGTGACTAAACTGTGATGACAGAGTAACTGAACTGTCTGGAACGTGAAGACTTTTTCCGGTCTGACATATTTTTGCCACATTTTGTTTATATGCTTGGCGGTGTGGGGGATAACCCCCCTATTCAAATATCTTCTCATGAGGTAGAACAGTGACAAGCACAAACAAGAAATTGGCGGTGTTGGCGGTCGTCAAAAGTACCACTGCACCGCAGGCGAGTGCACGTGGAATGGACGGAGAAATTGGTAGAGCACATTACCGGTTGGATTAATGCGGATGACAGAGAAAATACGCTATGAAGTATACGAGAATTTCCTTGTCGCCGCCAACACGACTTGGACAGAATCGACCTCAATTTGAAGGCAACGATGCAGATAACATAGAATAGTGCTTTGGGTACGACAAACCCACAACGGACCCAATATCCGCTGTGGGTATTGAGGATTGAGGATCAACAATGAGTCAGACACTCTTGATTATTGAAGACGACAAACGCATAGCCGATTGGGTCAAGATTTACCTTGAACGAGCGGACTTCGTTGCTGAAATCGCCTACGACGGGGAGACAGGTCTTTCTCTCGCCCGCTCTCTTGTCCCCGATCTGATCGTGCTCGACCTGATGCTCCCCGGCATGGACGGCATGGAGCTGTGCCGCATTTTGCGCCGCGAATCGGATGTGCCCATCATCATGCTCACGGCCAAAGGCGCCCAGCCCGATCGCATCGACGGCCTGGAAAGCGGTGCGGATGACTACATCGTCAAACCCTTCGACGCTAATGAACTGGTAGCCCGCGCCAGGGCGGTGTTGCGCCGCAGCAATGGCCGGGTTCAGCAAATCCTCCGCTACGACATCCTCGTCCTGAACGAAAACACCCGGCAAGTGACGCTTGCCGAAAAACCGCTCGATCTTAGCCAGGCGCAATTCGCTCTGCTGTCCGCCTTTATGCGCCATCCCAATCAGGTTCTCAGCCGTGACCAATTGATCGCCTTGGCCTTCGACGACGATTTTGACGGCTATGACCGGGCCATCGACACGCATGTCCACCGCCTGCGCAAGGTCATCCACAGGAAGGGCTACCACCCCATTCAAACGGTTTACGGCGTAGGCTATAAATTCGTTGTGGAGGGTGAATGATGTCGTTGCGTTGGCGCATTCTGGGCGCATTTATCCTTGTTATCCTCTTCACCATCCTGCTCAGTGTGGGGGTCGATTATTGGTCGAAGGGAAGGCAACTGAGCCAGTTTTCGGCCAAAATAAGATCTGGCGACCTGGCCGGCATTTTGAGCCGAACCTATACGGACGATAAAAACTGGAATCTATTGGAGCCAGTCCTTGTCCGGACAGGATTTTTGATTGATCCTGAAAAGCTACGGGCAGCCGAAGCCGCTGGAAAGGATCATTCCGCCTACATGCCGATGGGAGTTGTCGTTCGGGATATCGAGGGCAATGTGATTATGAACACGTTTTCTGCTCTGGAACAGGGTGCGGCTGTACCGCAAATCGAGGGCGACGTGGTCACCATTTTTGATTTGGATACAGAACAAGCTGTAGGCACGGTCGCCATCAACATCAACCGAGCCTATTTGGCGGCTGAAACTCGCGAATTTCTCATCGATTCACTTGTTCCCACGGCTATTGGCGGCTTGATCACTGCTATGGTGGCGCTATTGCTGGCCTTTTGGCTTTCCCGCCGCATCACCGCCCCCGTCATCGCCCTCACCGAGGCCACACAAGTCATTGCTGAAAGCGGCGACACCCGGCATTTGCCCGTCAATTCATCCGACGAACTGGGACAGATGAGCGCGTCTTTCAACCAAATGATGACCTCATTGGACACTCAGCGCCACTTGCGCAAACGCCTGATCGATGACGTGTCGCATGAACTCAACACACCGTTGAGCGTCATCCGCCTAGAGGCGCAGGGGATGAGCGACGGCATCAAGCCGCCCGCAGATGCGGCGAAGCAGATCATGGGCGAAGTGGATATGCTCGGCAATCTGGTGCATGATTTGAACTGGCTGGCGGAAACGGATGCGGGAGCGCTGCGGCTCAACTTGGAACCGCATTCACCGGTCCGACTGCTCACGACCTCAGTCGAGCGCTGGCAGTTGCAGGCAAAAGCGTCGGATGTGGAACTGACGCTCCTGCCCCTGTCTTCCGAACTGCCGCCTATCCGTATGGATACCGTGCGAATTAGACAGGCGCTAGGCAATCTCATCCAAAATGGCTTGCAGTACACGCCCGCGGGTGGTCACGTGACAGTGCAGTGTGAGATTGAGGAAAATCGTTGGATAGAGATAGCTGTTCGAGACACTGGCCCTGGCATCGCCGCCAAGGAGTTGCCCTTTGTATTCGAGCGTTTTTATCGTGCCGATCCATCCCGGCAGAAAGGGACGGGCGGTCAAGGGCTGGGCCTGGCCATCGTCAAACAGATTGCGGAGGCGCATGGGGGGCAAGTGTGGGCGGAGAGTGAAGCGGGTAAGGGGAGTTGTTTCTACCTGCGCTTGCCGATTCAGGGTTGAACAATCGGCAGGAATTGCCATAATTGCGCCACAATTTGTCGGTATGCTGTCATGGATAAGGACGAGCGACACTGTCCGCCATCCATTCAACGAGGTAGAACAATGATAAACAAATTGGCAACCCTAATTCTTCTAACCACATTCGCCCTGCTTCTCGCCGCTTGTGGCACTAGCTCGACCGATGTGCCTTCGCTCCGATCAGTCGAGGACGCGCAGGAAGCGGAGCCCGCCGCCGCTGCCGAAGATGTCCTTGCTGATAACGAAGCTAAGATGATGGCCTTCGCCCAGTGCATGCGCGACCAGGGCATCGATCTGTTGGATCCGGTGGTCGACGCCGACGGCAATGTGGATAAACCCCAATTGGCCGCGGGTGCAGAGTGGACCGAAGAGGATAAGGCTACGTGGGAAGTCTGCGACGATCATCTTGAAGGCTTCATTTTCGAGAAAAATCGCGCCGACACAAGCAATTTGGTCGATCAGGCCGTCGAGTTGGCCGTCTGCCTGCGTGAGAAAGGCTACGATATCGATGACCCCACAGCCGAGACCCTGGCTCAGTGGCGGGGCAGCTTTAAGGATGCGATCAATTGGGATGATCAGGCAGCCGTGGCGGACTACGAAGAATGCAGTGGCAGCACAGTTGGCGGGAGGAAAGGAAAATGATCGAGCCAGTACAGCGGTCGGGCACTAGCATGAAGAACCGACGTCCCCGGTACTGGCTGATCCTGGCCGGATTTGTTGCTGTAGCAGCAGTGATCATCGCTACGGTTCTCTCTCAGATCGACGGCTCGCCAGTGGCGGTGGGTATTGAGGCGGAGCGATCGAATTTCGCCGAAGTCGTGATCACCGACCTGGTGCAGGAAGAAACCTTCGATGGCACGCTCGGCTCCATTGCGAATGATCCGATCTCGACGCAGCTTGGCGGAACCATCACCGACATCCCCGCGTCGGGTGAAACAATCAACCAGGGTGAAGCCCTCTTTGCCATCGATGATCAGCCGGTGGTGCTGCTCCACGGCGACCTGCCCGCCTTCCGCGACATCGCCATCGGCGAGGATACCGTCACCGTTGCCAGCCAACTCAACGGCACCATCACCTGGGTGGCCGAACCGGGAACGGTGATCAAGCAGGGCGACGTCCTCTTCCGGGTCAATGACCAGCCGGTGGTGGCATTGTACGGCGCACAGCCCGCCTACCGCACCCTCGCTCTCGAAGGGTTCGATCCTGCCGTGGTCGCAGCCCAGGCAGCGCTCTCGTCGGCTAAGGCCAACTTCACGGCATTGACCTCACCAGCCGGTAACCAGCAGGTCCAGGCGGCCCGGCAGACACTGATCGGCACACAGCAGACGCTCCAGGACCTGCTCAACCTGCCCGATCCCAATACCGTGCAGATCGCTCAGGCCAATCTGTCCGACGCCGAAGCAGCGCTACAACTGGCACAGGCTGCCTACGACCCGGTTTCGTGGCGACCCGAAGTAGGCTCCCTGCCCCAAAGTTTGGCCTTGCAACAGGCCACCAACAGCTACGAAACCGCCCTGGCTCAATACAACCAGGCGTCGCAGGGCGCCACCCCCGGCCAGATCGCCAGCGCCCAAGCCCAGGTCGCTCAGGCTCAGGCCAGTCTGGACACCCTGCAACAAGGCCCTGATCCTGATGCCATGGCCGCGGCTCAGGCGCAGGTGGATCAGGCCCAAGTCGCCCTGGATCAGCTTCTCTCCGGGGCATCCGCCGCAGGGCCTAGCCCCGACGTGCAACAACTGAAAGAAGCGCTCATCGCCCTAGGCTATGATCCCGATGGATCGATGACCCTTGACAGCGAATTCACCACCGCCACCCGCGAGATTGTCATGGCGTGGCAGGAAGACATCGGCGCCATCTCCGACGGTGTGGTTGATTTCGGTGAGGTCGTGTTCCTCGCTGGCTCCGCCCAGATTCTCCAAACCCTGACATCTGCCGGAAACCCGGCCACTGGTGCTGTGATGGACATTGCCACCGGCGACGCCGCCCACGGCGAAGACGTGCGCCAGCTCGAACAAGCCCTGCTCGCCCTCGGCTTTGATGCGGAGGGTGAGCTCGTGGCCGACGGCGTCTACAACCCGGAGACCAACCAGGCCGTCCTCGCCTTCCAGGCAGCGGTCGGGCTTGAGCCAGATGGCATCATCGACCTGGGGGAGGTCGTCTTCCTGCCTGGCTCGGTGAGAGTGACCAATCAACTTGCCTTCAAAAGCAGCGGGGTGAGCGCAGGATCACCGCTACTGGGGATCAGCCTGTCAGAAAAAGTGGTGCGTTTTGATCTCCCCGCCAATGATCAGGGTTTGCTTGCCGTCGGCGATGCCGTCACCGTCGAGATGCCCGACCAGTCGCCGGTTCCCGCTAATGTCGCCTTTGTGGCGCAGACCGCAACCGCATTCGAAAACGGCCCAGCTACGTTCGAGGTTCGGATCGAGTTGGATGATCCAACTGTGGCGGCTGGCCTGGATGAAGCGCCGGTCGATGTGATCGTGGTTTCGGATGCGGTCGAGGAGGTGATGGCCATCCCGGTATCCTCCCTGGTAGCGTTGCTGGAGGGTGGTTATGCGGTCGAGAAGGAGACTGGCGGTGGGGATACGCAAATGGTCGCCGTCGAGGTCGGTTTCTTCGGCTCTAACAACATGATCGCCGTGATTTCGGAGCAATTGCAGCCGGGAGATCAGGTGGTAGTGCCATGAGCGAAACCGCTACCACCCCAACCGTCCTCGACGTGATCGACGTGTGCAAATCATATCCCACCGAGCCGCCGGTACACGCCCTGCGTGGCATCAGCTTCTCGGTGACCGAGGGGGAGCTTGTATCGGTGGTAGGGCCGTCCGGCTCCGGCAAATCGACGTTGCTCCACCTGATGGGCACGCTGGATCGCCCCAGCAGCGGCGAAATCATCCTGGCCGGGCATCGCCTGTCGGAACTATCGGACCGAAACCTCTCCTCGCTGCGCGCCCACCACATCGGCTTTGTCTTCCAATCCTTCCACCTGCTCAGCAGCCTGACCACGCTCGACAATGTGGCCGAAGGCTTGCTCTACACCGGCAGACCCCTGCACGTACGACGGGAGCTGGCCGAGATCGCCCTGCGCCGGGTGGGGATGGGACACCGGCTGGACCAGCAATCGGCCAAGCTTTCCGGCGGTGAGATGCAGCGGGTGGCTACGGCGAGGGCCTTCGTGGGCAATCCCTCCATCGTTCTGGCCGACGAGCCGACCGGCAACCTGGACACGAAGAACAGCGACGCTATCGTCGAACTGATCGAAGAACTCAGCGCCGGCGGTGCTACCATCGTCGTCATCACCCACAACCTGGAGATAGCCGAGACATTCCCCCGCGTGGTGGGGCTGCGCGATGGTCGGATCGAATACGACCGAGGAGCGGTAGCATGAACTCAACACTCCAACCGAGCAAGCTGCATCCCACCGACCTGCTTCGCTCGGCCACTATCGGCATCCGCACCCGTAAACAGCGGGCGTCACTGTCGGCGCTGGGGATCATGATCGGCATCGCTGCCATGGTGGCGGTGCTGGGCCTCTCCCAGTCCTCCCAGGCGGAACTGATCGCCCAGCTCGAACGCCTGGGGACCAATCTCCTCACCGTGCAACCCGATGCCGGGTTGGGCCGCGGCGCCGGAACTCTGCCCGAAACCGCCACCGACATGATCGCCCGCATCGGCCCGATTGAGCAAACGAGCATGCTCAGCGCTGTCGACGCCTTCATCTACCGAAACGACCTCATCCCCACCGGCAAGACCGGCGGCATCTCGGTGCAGGCTATCGACCAGGACATGCTTGAAGTGCTCGGCGGATCGGTGGCCTATGGTGTCTGGTTTGACGATGCCAGAGCCGCGTACCCGAACGTGGTTTTGGGGTCGGTGGCAGCCAAGAGGTTGGGGGTACGAGAGATCAGTGGGGTGCTGCAGGTGTGGTTGGGGGGACGCTGGTTCACCGCCATCGGCATCCTCAATCTATTCGAACTGGCTCCCGACCTCGACCGTTCCGCCTTTGTCGGCCAGCCTGCCGCCGAAATCTATCTCGACCATGAAAACCTGCCCAGCCGGGTTCTGGTGCGAGTCGATCCGGCCAAAGTCGACCAGGTGTTGACCGTGCTGGCGGTCACGGCCAACCCCCAGTTCCCCGAGGAGGTGTTGGTGAATAAGCCCTCGGACGCGCTGGAAGCTCAGGAAGCGGCCGACGATGCTTTTACGACGCTCTTGCTGGGCCTGGGTGCTGTCTCGCTCCTGGTCGGCGGCGTGGGCATTGCCAACATCATGGTCATTTCCGTGCTGGAACGCCGGGGCGAAATCGGGTTGCGGCGGGCGCTGGGCGCAACCCGCCGCCATGTCGCCAGCCAGTTTTTGGGCGAGGCGCTGATGTTGGGCGGGCTGGGGGGCGTCGGTGGGGTGTTGCTTGGCATTGCTGTCACCGCCGTTTACGCTAACATCAAAGGCTGGGCGATGTTGGTGCCGCCTCTTGCCATTGTCGGCGGGATCGCCGCGGCGCTGCTCATCGCTGGGGTGGCGGGCTTATATCCGGCTGTGCGGGCGGCGCGGTTGTCGCCGACAGAGGCATTGAGGACGACCTGATAGTGAATCGTCACAATGTCTGTTGTCATAACCTATTGGACACTAGAGGACTGTACAATAGTGGAGATATGGTCGCTCAACACATCCTAGACAACGCCTAATTCGACCGCACTCCAATCATAATATACTTTCTGTAACGACACATGACTCGGCACAAACCAAACCGTCCGTATACACGCTCGTGCCCGACTCCCGTCGCTCCCGCCTAGACCTATAGCAAATCACCACAAGCCACGAAGACCCCGAACAATCGGGATCTTTTGCGTTTTTTATCAAGTTGGGGTTTGGCCCATAGTTCGCGCCAAGATGGGGTAGGGTCGCTCCCGCACTCTAACTGCCCGGCACCAACGTAAAGGAAAATACGCCAAACCTGCCTGATTTGCAGCTATAGTCGTCGGGAGCATCAATAGCGTTCGTATAACCCCTCACTTCGTAATAATAGTCCTGGAGGGGGTAAATGGTGACGTCGTGGCTGGTGCCAGTAACTGTTTCATTGAGATGGACATACCCACTATACGGTGAAGAACTCCGAAATACCCTGTACTCTGCAGCCGGACCATCACCAGAATTCGTCCAGGATAGTTGGGCAGTGGTCGCGTCCGTCTGGGTGATGCTGCTGTTACTGATATCGCAAGCCACCGGCGGCAACGCTACCTCCACCGCGCCGCTGGTGCAATCGTCGCCAGTGACAATTGGGCGGGTGCCGCCCAGTTGGTCGGTGAAGCCGCTCTGGTTGCAGGTCCAACTGACCGTATTGTTAGTGATCGTGGTCCCGTAGGGGATGACGCCAATTGCGTCGCTGCCCGCACCGGGCGTGTGTACGCCGCCACTCAACACACCCAGGTTCAGCGTGGCGTTGTTGGCGTTGGTCCCGCTGAAACCACATGAGCCGTCCGACGAGAGATTGTAGCTGTTGTCGGTCATTGTGCCGTTGCATTGTGCGTCACCTGTTGGCCCGTCCTCGAAGATGTTGCCCGCCAGGTAGACCGTGCCACCACTCCTATAGATCGCGCCGCCGCCGGAGCCCGAATTATCGTAGAAGGTGCTGTTGGTCACCGTCAGCGTGCCGCTGAAATTGAAGGCGCCCCCACCGAAGCCAGCTGAATTGCCAGAGAGGGTGCTGTTGGTCACCGTCAGTGTGCCGCCGTCGTTGAACATACCGCCGCCGGGACCACTGGGTGCCGAATTGCCGGAGAAGGTGCTGTCCGTCACCGTCAGCATACTGGTGTTATAGATGCCGCCGCCGTAGGCAGGTGAATTGCCGGAGAAGGTGCTGGCCGTCACCGTCAGCGTGCCTACGTTGCGGATGCCGCCGCCGCCTGGCTGGCCGGTGCCGGATGATGAATTGCCGGAGAAGGTGCTGGCCGTCACCGTCAGCGTGCCTGCGTTGCGGATGCCACCACCGCCGTTGTTTACCAACCCATTCTGGATCGTGACATTGTCGACGCTGAGGTCGCCTGCCGCCGTCACATAGAACACCTGGTATGCACTGGCCCCATCGACGTAGAAGCCGCCGCCGTTGAGCGTGATTTCCGTGTCAATGGTCGGCAGTGTTCCACTCAGCGTGACGTTGTCATCCAGTTCAAGCGGATCCGCGCCGGGATTGGCGTTGGCCCAGGTGATGCCGTCCGCCAGTTCGGTCTCATCCGAGATCGCGAGCGGGGTCGGGCAGATGTCAACCGCGACCTCGACTGCCCCAGAGGTACAAGGACCAATGCCGAGCGTATCAGCCGGGCGAGTCGTGCCCAGTTGGTCAGTCGTGGACTGGTCGCAGGCCAGAGTCACGCCATTGTTATTGATGCTCGTGCCGTTGGGGATGACGCCAATCGCGTCGCTCGGATCGGCGGGCGTATGCACCCCGCCACTCAACACGCCCAGGTTCAGCGTGGCATTGATTGCGGAGCCGGTGCCGCCGTTAGTGCAGGTCGTATCATCCGACAGGTTGTAACCGTTGTCGGTGAACGTGCCAGAGTTTTCGCAATTAGCGCCACTCGCGCCGGTGGCAAAGAGATTCCCGGCCAGATGCATGCTGCCAGCTTCGTTGACGATCGCGCCGCCGATGGGTGCCGAATTGTCGGAGAAGGTGCTGTTAGTCACCGTCATCGCACCTGTGGTGTAGATCGCGCCGGCGCCGCCGGCGGGTACCGAATTGCCAGAGAAGGTGCTGTCCGTCACCGTCAGCGTGCTTGTGTTGTAGATTGCGCCGCCGATGACAGCCAAATTGCCGGAGAAGGTGCTACCCGTCACCGTCAGCGCGGCGCTGGAGTTGTAGATACCGCCACCGCCGTTGGCCGAATTGCCGGAGAAGGTGCTGTTGGTCACCGCCGCGGTGCCCACGTTGAGGATACCACCGCCGTGGCCGATGGCCTGATTGCCATTCTGGATCGTGATGTTGTCGATGGTGAAATCACCGCCGGTATCCACATAGAACACACGCACGCTGTTGTCTCCATCGACAGAGAACCCGCCACCATTGAGCGTGATCTCAGTGTCAATGGTCGGCAGTGCGGCACTCAGCGTGACGTCCGCGTCCAAACCGAGGTCGTCCGCGCCAGGGTTGGCGTTGGCCCAGGTGATGCAGTTCGCCAATTCGGTTTCATCCGAGATCGTGAGCAGATTCGTGCAGATTTCAACCGCAACTTCGACCGCGCCAGCGGTGCATGGGCCAAGACCGGCTATATCCGTCGGGCGAGTCGCGCCGAGCTGGTCGGCGGTGGTGCTAGTGCAATACACGTCTGAGGGTCCGTTGTTGACGAATGTGCCGTAGGGAATCGCCCCAATGGCGTCACTTGGATCGGCGGGGGTATGTACGTTGCTGCTCAGCCCGCCCAGATTCAGCGTGGCGTTGTTGGCGGAGCCGGTCCCGCTGAAGCCGCATGAGTTGTCCGACGAGAGGTTGTAGCCGTTGTCGGTCATCGCCCCATTACACTGCGCGCTGCCGCTTGGCCCGTCTTCGAAGATGTTGCCCGCCAGGTTGACCGTGCCGCTGTCCCGGCGGATCGCGCCGCCTGTAGGGGCCGAATTGTCGTAGAAGGTGCTGTACGTCACCGTCAGCGTACCGACGTTGAGGATGGCGCCGCCTCGAATGCTGGTCGCATTGCCGGAGAAGGTGCTGTTGGTCACCGTCAGGGTACCGACGTTGTCGATGCCGCCACCGTAATCTGATGACCCACTCTGGATAGTGAGGTTGTTGACGGTGAAATTGCCGCCGCCGTTGACTCTGAACACGCCGTAGGTGTTCGCCCCATTGACGGTGTATCCACCGCCATCGAGCGTGATTTCCGTGCCGATGCCCGGCAGTTCCGTGCTCAGCGTGACGTCCGCGTCCAGACCCAGCTCGTCCGCGCCTGCCGAGACCGTGTTGGCCCAATCGATGCAGTCATACAACTCAGCCGTGTTGGAGATGGCGGTTGGTTGGGTACAGGTCGTGACTTCGACCGCGCCGCTGGTGCAGCCTGTCCAACTGTTGATCGGACGGTTGTTGCCCAACTGGTCGGTGGTGGTTTGGTTGCATTTTAGTTGGGTGCCGTTGTTGTTGACCGTCGTGCCGTTGGGAATGGCCTCGATGGCGTCGCTCGGATCGGCAGGCGTATGTACGCCGCCACTCAGTCCACCCAGGTTCAGCGTGGCGCTGTCAGCGGAGCCGCTTGCGCCCGATTCGTCAAAGTCACACGAGTCGTCCGACGACAGGTTGTAGCCGTTGTCGGTCAAGGTGCCGTTGCACTGTAGGCTGCCGCTCGGGCCGTCCTCGAAGATATTGCCCGCCAGGTTGACTGTTGAGGCCAGATCCGCGCTGATTGCGCCGCCGCCCACAAGAGCCGAATTATTGTAGAAGGTGCTGTACGTCACGGTGGTGGTGCCAAGACCACTGGTAACAATCGCGCCACCCGAAAAAGAAGTCGTCGAGTTGCCGGAGAAGGTGCTGTTGGTCACCGTCAGCGTGCCGGCGCTAGAGATGCCGCCACCGCCCGAAATACTGCTTGCCGAGTTACCGGAGAAGGTGCTGTTGGTCACGATCAGATGGCCAAGGTTGAGGATACCGCCACCCTGGGGTGCCACGCCATCCTGGATCGTGACGTTCTTGACCCAGAACTCGCCTGACGGCGTCACCCCGAACACCTGGTACGTGTTCGCCCCATCGACGGTGTAGCCATCGCCTTCCAGCGTGATTTCACTGTTAATTGGCGGCAGCAGTCCGCTCAGCGTGATGTTCGCGCCCAGCGTGATCGTATCATGGCCGCTGTTGTTGTTTGGCCGCCGTGATACAATTCGCCAGTTGGGTTGCGGTCGTCGCCGTACAGGTACCCTGGGCCATAGCCGTGGGCGGCGATATCAACAATAATGTCAGCAGCAGCACAATGGCACTGAAAACAAACAAAGTCCTATGCTTAATGAGGCGGATCTGGTTCATGGGATATCTCCCTCTGAGAAAAAAGGTAACCGTTTACCCCCCTGCATAAAAAACTAGCGCGAAAAGTAAAATGATTATATAGTAGGACAATGAGTTTAACGGATAATGACCTGAGGCAAATAAATCGGGAATATCTAGGCTCACTATCGCCTGAGCAATTGTTGCGACTGAGTGTGAAGATGTTGGATGATTTGCGTGATGCTCG
>JAAENL010000233.1 GCA_024224435.1 Halieaceae bacterium | reverse complement strand
CGTAGCCGCGATGACCTCGGAAGTAAAAGCGTTGCGTAAAGACAATGACCAGCTTCGCAAGGGAAATCGCGACCTGTTGGCTAACCGTCACCAGATCGAGGAGAACGTCACAACCCGGGTCAAGCGCGAGCTGCTCTCCCGTAAAAAAGACCAGAACGTACATGACCGCATCGATGCTGGAGTGCTCTCCTCACTGACGGCACGCGTGGATGCGCTCTCGCAGTCATTCTCCCGTAGTGGACCTACTCAGGGTAGTAGCGACATACCGGTGGGGTTGGGTCTCGATGGTGTTGGGGAGGGCGCTGTAACCACCGACAGTCTGATCTGGATAGATCCGCTGGATGCCCTCGACAGCGATACACCCCCATCGGTTACAAATAGACTATTGCAACCTGTGGGCCAGTCTACCGATGGTGCACTGGAGACAGCCCGTAAAAAGACCGGCAACCTCACAGAGTCATTGAACACCGTCCGGCCCGTTTACACCGTACCGCGTAACGCCACACTCATCGGATCGACCGCCATGACCGCTCTGGTCGGGCGCGTACCCGTGCAGGGACAGGTGCGTGATCCCATGCCGTTTAAGATAATCACAGGCGCGGACAACCTGGCCGCGAACGGCCTGACTGTGCCTGGTGTGCAGGG
>JAAENL010000232.1 GCA_024224435.1 Halieaceae bacterium | reverse complement strand
GTCGAGCGGATTGTGAATTTGATCATGAATCACTGTGCCACGGCTGAATCACTATTTGTTGTAACGTTTACTGACAAGGCCGCCAGAGAGCTTACAACCCGTGTTTCCAATCGTTTGGATTGCGCAACCTGTTGTCTGGAAATTGCCGTGGAGAGGTCATTCATCGAGCGTTTCCCATTTGATGTAAGCCTTGCTTTCAGTTTCCCATTTTTCGTCGATCTCGACGAGAACGGCGGTTGAGAGGCGCTCCAGGGATTCGACGTTCGGAAAGACCCTGACCTTTGAGGTGCGCCGCTTCAATTCCTGCTGGATTGGCCGTTCGATGCCGTTTGACGTGCGCATGCGCTTGCGGTGTGCCTCGGGCAAGGAGAAGACGGCGAGCCCCTCGGGAATGTTGTTTTCCAGCCAATCTGCAAAGTCCGGGTGCTTTTCGCGGTAGGTGGCCTCGAGCGTGTCCAACTCGACCTGAGCCGTTTGCAGCGAAGAGGCATTCCAGACCGCTCTGAGTTGTTGTCCGATGCGGCTTTTGATGTTCCTGTTCGGGGCGTGGTGCACAGCGTTCTGGGCCAGATGGAACTGGCAGCGCTGCCAGATGGCCGCCCCCAGCACCGCGCGCCGCGCCGCTTTCAAGCCAGAATGGTCATCAGAGACGACGAATTGGACGCCGCACATACCGCGTGCCTGCAGGCTTTCCAGAAACTCGCGCCAGTGCACCTCAGCCTCTGACAGCTTCACAGAGAGGCCAAGGACGTGCCTGCGTTCATCTGCTCCAATTCCGATGGCCGAGAGCACGGCGACGTCGCGTACAATGCCGTCGTGGCGAGCCTTTTCATAACGTGCGTCGATGATCAGGTACTTCATCTGCCCAAGGGGGCGGTTGCGCCAGGCGGCCAATTCGTCGTCGAGCAGCTTGGTTGCGCGACTGACCTGGGTCGAGGACAGGCTCTCGATGCCGAACTCACGCATCACCGCCTCGGCCTGGCGCGTGGAAACGCCTTTGATGTACATCTCGGCCACAGCCAGCATGACTGCGCGAGACGACCGCTGGCCGCGTTCCAGTGATTGGGGATAGAACGGCTCGTCCACATGACCGGCGGTCTTGGGCACCTGTAGGCTCACAGTCCCGCAAGGGGTATCAATCCGCTTGGGCTTGTACCCGTTGGCATAGCCCTGCCGCTCTGGGGTGCGTTCATAATGGCTCGCCTTCAGATACTGTTCGCGCTCGATCTGTAGTGCAAGCTCGAAGAGCTGTCCAAAGACCCGCCCCAGATCGGTCGCTCCAGTTGTGATCAGATGTTCCAAAATCACCTCAATCGTTGTATCGTGTCGTAGGTCCATTTGCTTCCTCCATGAATGTTTTCCAACTCCATGGGATAGCACGATGGCGCCGCGTTTTACTGGGGGGCATGCCCCCCAGTAAAACGCCTCACAGCGCAAACCCCAAACAAATTTCCAGACATCAGGTTACACTACCTTCTATTCGGCGCGTGCCAGATAGAAAACAACGACGTCTCCGGTGTGTTATCCGCAAGCTGGCGCTTAATATGCTGCTCATAAGAAGATGGCTTGCG
>JAAENL010000231.1 GCA_024224435.1 Halieaceae bacterium | reverse complement strand
GCCAGAGACTCAGCGAAATTGAAATGTGCGTGAAGATGCGCACTACCCGCGGCTAGACGGAAAGCCCCCGTGAACATTTACTATAGCTTGGCAGTGAATCTCGAATGTGTTTGTGAAGGATAGGTGGGAGGCTTTGAAGCTGGGGCGCTAGCCTCGGTGGAGCCACCCTTGGGATACCACCCTGATGCATTTGGGGTTCTAACCTAGGCCCGTTATCCGGGTCGGGGACACTGCCTGGTGGGTAGTTTGACTGGGGCGGTCGCCTCCCAAAATGTAACGGAGGCTCGCAAAGGTTCCCTCAGCACGGTCGGCAATCGTGCGAAGAGTGTAAAAGCAAAAGAGAGCTTGACTGCAAGACTAACATGTCGCGCAGGTGCGAAAGCAGGCTTTAGTGATCCGGCGGTTGTGTGTGGAAATGCCGTCGCTCAAAGGATAAAAGGTACTCCGGGGATAACAGGCTGATCTCCCCTGAGAGTTCACATCGGCGGGGAGGTTTGGCACCTCGATGTCGGCCCATCGCATCCTGGGGCTGGAGCAGGTCCCAAGGGTTTGGCTGTTCGCCAATTAAAGCGGTACGCGAGCTGGGTTTAGAACGTCGTGAGACAGTTCGGTCCCTATCTGCCGTGGGCGTAG
>JAAENL010000230.1 GCA_024224435.1 Halieaceae bacterium | reverse complement strand
GATGCTGATCTTGTTCGCCCCCGGTTTGAAGACCATGTAACGCAGCCATGATTCTCCCCCGTTATTCAGGTGCTGATAGTCGCTCAGAACCTGGTGAACCTTGTTGCCGTGATCTCCGGCGGAGGTAAGAACCGCCTCTCCAGCGTGGTGACCGCAGAGAACCATGAAGATGTTCTTGTGCTTCCTGACGAACTTTTGCCAGATCTGCTCGCCTATGTTGCCTTTGGCCTTCATTCCCCCGGTGTTTCTCGACTTGCTCGCGGTCATATAGGCGTGCGTCAGGACAATGATACGGTGGTCAGGGTGTTTCGAGACGACTTTGTTTGCCCAATCCAGCACTTCATCGCGCGGTTTGCATTCAAGAGCAACAATAAGGAATTTCATCCCTGCTTCTTCGAAGTGGTACCAGGAATTGTCATGGCGATCCGGAGGGAAGGTGCCTCCGAACTCGGCGCGCTCGGCGAATTTCTCGCGAGGAAAGTATGTGTTGAAATGAGTGGTCCGGTTGACGCCGATATTGCCGCCGTACTTATTGTCCGCCTTCTCAAAACCCATGTCATGGTTTCCCAGGCACATGCAATAGGGCACTTTCCCGTCCAACACAGACATTGCTTTCTTGGCGATGGCCCATTCCTCAGGGGCGTCCGCCTGCACGATATCTCCTTCGTGGACGAGAAAAGCGATATTGAGTCGCTCCTGATTGTCGCGGACCCATTCCGTTTGCGCAAAGAAGTAGCGCCGTAAGTCTCCATTGCCCCACTTGGCAGATAGCTTGAGTCGAGTGTCGCAGTAGAATTGGGTGTCAGGCAAAACCGCGAGGGTGAAAGGTTTCGCTGTCTGAGCTAAATGCGCCGCGGCCATCGTCTTGATTTCGCCTGTGGACAAGGCGCGGTTATAGAGTCGCACATCGTCGATCCCACCCTTGAAAAATTCACGGGTCCCGATATCCGAGCCGATATACGCCGGGGCTTCACCCTGCGTGTCAATCGCCCCGCTGGCCTTGGTGCTGGCGCCGATTTCCTGACCGTCTGCGTAGAATTTGATTGCCTTGCCATCAAACGTCACGCTGACCAAGTGCCATTTTCCATCGAGCAGTTTGGCGGGCTCAAGCGGAACGCCATGTTCGACGTACTTCCCGCTGATCCCCAAGCCGAAGCAGAGACTGTGCTTCTTCTCGTACTCGCCAATCGCCATGAGGGCTCGGGCGTTCCCATCCTCTTTCCTGTAAATCTGCTGCCACTGCCAGCCGCCTTTGCCGACTCTTTCCGGCTTGATCCACGCAGAGATCGTGATCGCCTTGGCCGGTTTGAGTCCGGCGTAGTGCGGGATTTTGACGGTGTGCGAACTACCGTCGAGGATCAACGCCTTGCCGAGTTTGCCATCAGCGTACTCAGCCGCCGCAGCCGCTCCACACAAAGCAGTCACAAATAAACAGACCAGAAATTTCATGATATTTATCTCGAAGGTTACTTCAGGGTCAGGAGGTAGGCCATTATGTCGGCCAACTCTTGCGGCTTCAACAGCACTCCCATCGGCGGCATCGGGGATACCTTCCCCACGTAACCCTCAGCGATCGTCGCTCCCGGATCGATGAGGCTTTGCAGGATATAATCTTCTTTCTTCCGCGTTGCGATGGTATCCAAGGCCGGCCCTACCGGTCCACCCACGCCGTTCACGACGTGGCAGCGGGTGCAAGCGGCGATCGGGTGCGTCATGAAGATTTTCTTACCGCGTTCCACATTGCCCTTTGCCACGGCCTCCGATTCGTCGCTCTCGATGACCTCATAGGTGACCTTGCGCAAACTGACGTCGTCCCACCATGCCTTGCCGGTGACAATGCCCCAACCGCCGAACAGGCAGGTGATGTTCAAAGAGGTGTCCAGGCCCGACTTCAAACGCATCTTTACCTGCGTCCAGTCTTTCGTGCCTTTCACCGCCTTACTGGCCGGCGTGTCGTTGCCACTAATGTAGAGCATTGCGCCACGCCCTCCCCCCGCCACATTCTCCGTCTTAATCCAGGCGCTGAGTTCGTATTCTGAGTGCTTTTCCACCGGGACCTTAAAATAGATCCCGTACTCGGCCTCCTTGTCAG
>JAAENL010000229.1 GCA_024224435.1 Halieaceae bacterium | reverse complement strand
GACGGGTCGATCTGGGTGGCGAATTACCGTAGCAACACCGTCCAGCAGATCGCCGTTCAACCCAATGCCCCAAGCGATCTTGCCGCAGTATTTGGCCCCGGCCCTGGCGAAATGACGCTCGCCTGGCAACCGCCAGTTATCGATGGTGGAACTCCAGTCATTTCGTACACTGCGACGGTCGCCCAAGGCACGTACACAAAAACAATCACAACGAGTGACACGTCGTGTGTGTTCGACGGACTCACATTGGGGAGTGGGCCGACGTACTTCACGGTGACTGCGAACAACTTTGCTGGCGAAAGTAAGACTGCTGCTCTCCAAATCGACGCCTCTGGCAACACCATCCCTAAGCAGCTCCACAGAGGTATCGGTATCACGACTGACGGAGTGCCGGCGACTGACGGTGGCTTTGACGGCTCCGGCAACACGTACTCTTGGACGGCTCTGGGCGACACATCCTCCGGCGGCGCTCTCGTTGGCTCCTCGCTCGTTTCCGGCGGCCTCGCGTTTGACATTGGCAGCCCAAACCAGCCCGACTTCACAATCGCAGCAGGGCAAGACATCGAGGTGAGCGGCAGCGGCAGCGTGCTCACTCTTGCTGCGGCTGCGGTCAATGGTAGCCAAGCGGACCAAGCGCTTACGCTGAACTTCGACGATGACACCACTGCGACCTGGACTCAGGCGTTCAGTGATTGGTGCGACCCGCAGTACTATGACAATGAGTCGTTCCTTTCGACGCAGTCGTATCGCAACACGTCCTCGAGCGGCACCAACGAGACCACAAACTACATTTACAGCTACGGCTACACGCTGCCAGAAGGGAAAACACTCAAGAGCATCACCCTGCCGAACAACTCCAGCATCCGCATTCTGGGGGCCACCCTTTCTGACCCAACGGCTGTTGATCTTTCAGAGAACTGGAATGCCTACGGACTCGATGCATCCCAGGGACAGGTCCCCAACAGTCAGGGTTTCGATGATAACGGCAACTACTACAACGCCCTTTACTCCAATAACAACTACGGCGGCGTTCTTGGCCTGCAGACCGCATCAAACAGTGACCAGGACACTGGCAATTTTGACTACCGCACGATTACCTGGGGCGGTGCCACGTTCAACCTTGGGCCCGCACCAAACCACTACAGCCAGTCGAACAACCGCAATGGCAACGACAACTTCGTGCAGGCGCAGGGCGATGCGATTGATCTCGTCAGCGGCGACTTTTCCACGCTGCTGCTGATTGGTGCTGGGGCCAACGGCAACCAGACCGATCAGGAGTTCACGCTGAAGTTTACCGATGGCTCAACTGCCACATGGACTCAATCGTTCACCGATTGGCGAAACAATACTGCAACCGATAACCCCCCGCCGTCAGGCACTGAGTTGGCTTCAACGGGCGAGGCGGTGGTTGCTGCAACGAATGTGATCAACCAGGTTGGCAATCAGGCGGGCAGCGCGAGCAATCCCGCTCGCGCGTACGTCTATGGCTACTCCTACGATATTCCCGCTGGCAAGACCCTCGAG
>JAAENL010000228.1 GCA_024224435.1 Halieaceae bacterium | reverse complement strand
TGCTGGTCCTACCTGGTAACGTTTTCATTTTCGCCCCCTTTTTCTAATCGGTTTGTTTCCCGATTCCTGTCCATGATGGCTTCCTGGCCATGATGGTTTGCCTGCCCGTATACTGATCGAATAACCACTGAAGATAAAAAATCAAATTAGCTGAACATTAAAATTTTCTAATAAAGGGTTTAAAATCACAAAAAGAAAATAAAAGGTGCCTTACATCCCTTACGTCCCCTATCGAAGAATGGTCAGACTCGCTTGAAGAGGACTCGTTTGAAGAGGGGTCAGACTCGCTTGAAGAGGGTCAGACCGTTTGAAGAGAGCGGGATCCGTTGGCCGACATTCCGGCACCTTACCAGCTATCGTCCACTTCAAGGACGAGCGTCAGATCTTCCGTGCTGTCTTTTCCTTTTCCAAACCAGTCGACTTCGAAGGTGATTTCGATGTCTTTGGTTTCCGGGTCGAACGTGACGCGGCGCGGTATAGCGCTATCCGGCCGGCTGTCGCCGAAGAAGTCGATGAAGTCACCGGTCACTTCCACGCCGGCGCTATTGTCCCATCTGTCGATGGAAGCGGTGAGTGTCTCAATGTACAACTCCATTTCATAGCCTTCGCCAAGCAGCACTGAGAAGGCCTCGCTGGCGGTCACGGACACGGACGCACCGTCAGGCGTAGTTGTCCAGGCGAGCCTCGTCTGCTTTGCCTCCTCCCCGAGAAACAGAGGGCCTTCATTGAACCGTCCGGTCATGAACGTGCTCTTGTCTGAGACCTGGTACAGTCGTGGCGCTGTCTCGAAGGAGGAAAATAGAGCTTCAACGGTGAGGGTTTCGCCTAGCTCGAGTATGATCTCACAGTAGCCCGAGTCGCCGTCCATGCCCGTGGCATCACAGGGGCCGTCGAACTCGATGAAGCGCCTGTCTGTGTCGGGGACGGCCAGGAGGTGAAGTGTAGCCTCGGGCGCGCCAGTAACGTAGCAGGCCGCGGAACCCTCGCACGTCTCGAGAAGCGCACCCGCCTCGTCGTAAACTTCGACCCAACCGTGACCTTCGGTCCTCACGTCGATCACCGCTCCCACGTAGAATTGCGTGGATACATCAATGTAGCCGTGCTGTGGGCTATATGTTGACGAGCCGTCTGTGCCTGAAGGGTCGCTGATGAGCTCGAGAGCGGTGTAGCTCGTACCGCCATTGCCTGCGTACGCGGTGAAGCAAATGCCATCGACAAAACAGACGTTGTCCCCACCGTCGCCGCCACAGTAACCGCCGCCGCCGCCGCCGCCCACGATTAAACCTTTTGAGCCACCGCCGCCGCCATAGCCGAAGCCACCGCTAGATCCCGACGTCTGGCCGCCGGAACCGCCGCTTGGATATCCCGCACTACCGCCAAGATTGTCCCTCCCACCCCCATCAGTATCCGCACCACCACCGCCGCCCACGGACTTGGCACTGCCGCCGGTACCGCTGGTGCAGCTGTTGGTGATGTCGCTATTGCCGCTTTTGCCATCTTTCTTCTGAACCGAGTCAGCGGCTGCACCACCGCCGCCAGCCGCGACCATAAGTTCGACCCACTCAGACCCAGGCCGCTGCACCAGGACAGCAGTACCGCCCCCACCGCCGGCGCCGTGGAAAACGGCACTATTCCGAGACTGGCCTTTCGCGCCAGTTACAAAACGAATTAGCGAGCCTGGCTCGATCTCGCCGGCGCCATAGCCGACTATGGCCGTGCCGGTGAGCGTGGCGCCCCCGCCCCCTTTCGCGTAATTCGCGTTGATGAGCATTCCGTCGTTGTAGTAGCGGTGTCCTCCGTCCGCCCCACGCAGCTCGAAGTTGATCACTCCGCTGGTAGCGTCGGGGATCTGATAATCGACTGCGGCGTGCTCGGTGATCGTCAGCTCGCCCTCTGGGAGAAGGAGCGGGCTTTGCTCGTCCTCGATCATGTCGGACGAGACGCCCACGATCGAGTGAAATACAACCATTAGGGATACAACGATTGCCATGGATATTTTATGCAACGTTCTCTGCGCACCGGGAAAGATGATGGTCCTGCCCAATAATGTTTTCATTAACGTTTTCATTTTCGCCCCCTTTTTCTAATCGGTTTTTTTTCCGATTCCTGTCCATGATGGCTTCCTGGCCATGATTGTTTATCTACCTCTACTGACCGAATAACCACTGA
>JAAENL010000227.1 GCA_024224435.1 Halieaceae bacterium | reverse complement strand
CTACGCCCGTCAACTGCAGCACCAGATGAGCACTGTAGGCGTTGAATACCAGCGCCATTCCCATCAACCCGCTGGCGAGGATTTTGACCTTGATGCGATCGTAAACTATGCCATCACACTGAACAGCGGCAACAGCCCGGATGAGTCGATCTACCGTATGTCCCGAAAGAGCAGGCGCGATCTCAGCACCCTGATGTTGCTGGACATCTCTGGTTCAACTAAAGACTTCAACGACAGCGGCGTCAGTATTCACGAACAGCAAGCCAGTTTTGTCGATGCTCTTGCGACAGCCCTCTATAAGCTGGGCGATCAGGTCGCTATGTACGGCTTTCATTCCTGGGGCAGTCGCATGGTGCGATTCATGCGCATTAAGGCGTTTACTGAGCGTGGCGGCAGTCAGGTTGCCCGCCGCATCAAACAGCTCCGACCTTCCGGTTACAGCCGCCTAGGTGCAGCTATCCGACATGCAACCTACCTGACCAGCCAAAAGCGGCTCACCCATCATCGGCTGCTGTTGTTTGTGACCGATGGTTTTGCCTATGACGATGGCTACGAAGATCATTACGCAGAAGCAGATACCGTCAAGGCACTGGAAGAAGCCCGTAACCTTGGTATCGCTTGCGCCTGTGTCAGCATCGGCACTGATAAAAGCGACCAGGCTCTAACAAGAACCTTCGGCAACGCCGCCTATATTCGCTGCGAAACCTTACACGAGCTACCTCGACGACTGCGCAAACATCTGCAAAGCGCGCTAAACAGCGCTGCTAAAACTGGTTAGCAATTATAAGTGTCCGTCCAGGTTTACCAATCTTCATAATCTGCGCTTAATTCTTATGTTTTTTCTGCAAGAGGCTCTGCGGCAAATGCCTCTAGGCATATGGCTTTAAAAAACACCACAAGAAAACTCGTAAAGACCAGTTCTTGGCGGAAATGGATGATCCTATTCCCTGGGAGAGACTGGTGGCAGCTGATCGTACTGCAGCAAGTCGTCGCAAATTGAAAACAATTTTGGCTTGCTGACCACGTAAACATGCATGGAGGGCAGTAACTCCTCTGTAACCTCATCCAAACTGTTGATCGACAAACTCACAAACGCCAGGTTATCGGGGTAGTTGATCAGTCGTGCCCCACAGTGGAGACAGAAGCAACGATTGTAGCCCGTTGTTACCTGAAAACACTGAAGACCCTCCTCACCGGTTATCCACTGCAATTGCGGCTTCCACAACACTGCCTGAGTAGCCACACTGGCACCGTGGGAACGGCGACAAATAGAGCAGTGACAGTTGGCAACAAATCCCAACTCTCCCTCCAAGCGATACCTAACGGCGCCGCACAAACAACCGCCACTATAGGGCATAGCAAGATTCCTCTTTATAGGACTGACAAAAAAGGGGATTCAAAAGTCCCCCCAGTTTTTCGATATCAATTACAGTTTTATTCGATCTGCAGCGAAGTTCGCCGCTCTTTTATTAGCGTGGTAGGCCCAGTCCTCGTTGCGCGATCAGGTTGCGCTGGATCTCATTGGTGCCACCACCGACTACCATCATAATGGCATGACGCAGCATCTGCTCCAGATCACCGGCTACAGCACCGTCGCTATCCTTACTCAGCACGGCGCGCGGGCCGAGGATATCCAGCGCCATCTCTCCGAGTCGTTCCATCAACTCACTATTGAAAACGCCGCTCATGGATGCCTCGACAATTGGTACGTTACCCTGCTCCGCGATTTGCAGCGCTGCCACGTACAGGCGACGGGACACCTCTATCTCCGCAGCCATCCGGCCAATGCGATCACGCACCTGGAAATTGGAAGCCAGCCTGGGGTTGTCGCGAACCGCCTTACAGAGATAGCTGAACTTTTTTCGCACCTTGGATACATAGCCACCCATTATTGAGCGCTCCACAGCCAGCGCTGCAGTGAGGACAGTCCAGCCGCCATTCAGCTCACCCACCAGCGCATCACCCGGTACGCGAACATCATCCAGAAACTCGTGACAAAATGTTTTTCCATACAACGCCAGAGACGGCCTGACGGTCATGCCCGGCGAATCCATCGGCACGATAAAGATACTGATGCCGGCGTGGGGCGCTTTCGCTTCCGGATCGGTTCTCGCAGCGAGCCACATGTAATCTGCAGATTCGGCCAACGTAGTCCAGATTTTTTCACCATTGACCACCCAATCATCACCGTCCAAAACGGCTGTGGTGCGCAGTGACGCCAGATCAGAACCGGAGCCGGGCTCACTGTAACCCAGGCAGAATTGCACTTCGCCAGATGCGAGTTTGGGTAGAAACTCTGCCTGTTGCTCGACAGAGCCAAAGGCCATAATCGCGTGTGCCTGTATCTGCGGGCTCGCATATGCAGTTTCTGGAACTTCCGCTTCCTCAAATGCTTCCTGCAACGCCATTTCCTCCACAGGCGTTGCGCCAGTACCACCAAATTTCGTGGGCCATGCGAAACTGATCAATCCGTTGCTGCCCAGTAGCTTACGAGCATCTGAATCGGAACCACCCTGACCGGCGTCCCAGTTGGTGTTGAGCCAGGCCCGGATCTCTTCTCGTTTAGCATTACCCGCTTCTCCAAGATCGTAATCGGGCATGGTGCAGCCCTGATCAAGCAGGTAACTGGCGAGGCCGGCATTGGCCTGTAAGGGGCCACCCAAACACAGGGTATCGCTGTGTATTCGACGAAACTGATGCGTCGCCTCGTGTTCATCAGAGTAGCCGATGGCACCAAGCACATGATGGTTTTCCAGGGCAACCTGGCGCAGGGCCGATGAGCCGAAGGCCTTGGCGGCCTGCGCCAGTGGCAGCCAGCGGCTTTCTCCCGCGTCGTGGCTCTCGGCCGCGCCGTCCAGCAGCAAGCGCACTCCCGTCAGCTCGATGAAGCTGTTTGCCAGCTTGTGCTGTACCGCCTGGAACCGGCCAATCGGCTGGCCAAATTGCCTGCGTTCCTTTGCATAATCTGTCGCCTGTTCAAAACCTCGCGCTGCAGCCCCCAGCGCGCGGGCCAGCATACCTAGCTGTGCCAACTGCAATAACTCTGTAGAAAGCTCGGCTACAAGATCGATTTCGAAGAGTGGCGTTGCATCTTCCATGGCAACACTCGACCAGTGCGGGTCGGACAGGCTGGGGGTAGTTGAAACTTCGATTGCGTCGCTGTCCCGGTCAAATACTGCCAATCGACCACCTCCTTGTAGCACGGCAATATGACTGCTCACACCTGCGTGCTCGATACACTCGGCCTTCCCGCGCCAGGTACCACCGTATTCCTCTACCGATACGGTGTCGGCGCCGATGGGCAATACCCAACTTACGACGGCGACTCCAGTGCCAATGTCCTCGACCAGTTGTTCCGCCGCTTCACATCCAGATAGTGCCAGGTTTGCCAATACAGCGGAAAGAAACGCCGAAGGGACTCCGACCCGGCCCATCTCTTCCATCACCGCGAGTATGTCTCGCCAACCTCCATAAGCGGGCTCCGTGCCCATCAATAAAGAGCCTTGCTCAGCCAGCATCCGGTTGAGCTCATGAAACTTGCCAGGGTCATTCGCACGCTCGGTCATGTGCTCCATGTTCTCGAGCGGCCAAAACTCGCTCACTAGCGAGCGAATCGCCTGGCGTATCATGATACGCTCTTCACAAGTGGGGTACGGGGATACACTCATCTGGATTCTCCGAGTTCTGCTTCCCAGGTAACCGCGGACTCCCTTCGATCAGGGGTACGGAGTTAAAGATTGACTGGTAACGTCTACAGCAGGTCAGATTTTGAAAAAAATCCGATGGGTGCGCTTGGCTCCCATCGGTGAAGGGAAGGACCTAGAATCGATAGACCCCTTCGAGAGTAATGGTGCGGGGCGCATCCAAGCGACCAAATCTAGCGCCGGCCAGCAGAGGAACATCGGTTCCGTAATGGAAGGTTTCCTCGTCCGTTACGTTGTTGGCGATTATCGCAATACTCCAATTGCCGTTAAGACTGTTCAGACCCGCGCGCAAATTCAATTTGGTATAGGCATCCTGCTCCAGCAGCGGGTCCAGATCGGGGGCCACGTAGAATGAATCCTCGTACACGGCGGTTCCACCCAGTTGCAGTTCCAGGTTTGCTGAAATCGCTCTCCTCCAATCCAAAGTCGCATTGAAGCTGAATTCCGGCGTATTCGGACCTACATCACCTGTGCGATCTGTTGTACACCCGACCAGGCTCCCGCCTTGTGCAGTTTGCTGATAGATATCGCAGGGGCCGCCTTCAAAGTCAGTGTATTCGAAATCGAGCCAAGCACCGCCACCGCTAAGGTAAAGGTTCTCGGACAGTTGCCAGCGCCCCTCAAACTCAAAACCAGTCAAATCGACACCGGCAGCGTTGTCCACCTGGAACGCTAGCCCGCCATCGAAGATCGAGAACTGGAGATCTTCATATTCGGTATAGAACAAGGCGCCGTTCAATTCGGCAGAGCCATCTAGCCACACGGATTTGAAGCCGAGTTCATAGGTCGTTGCTTTTTCCTGGTCGAACTCGAACTTTTCCTCCAATGCCTCCTGGTCTATCTGGCCATCCACGATGCCATCATTGGAAATCCGCGCATCAAATCCACCCGACTTGTATCCGATGCTCCCACTGGCATACAGCATGACATCCTGATTTATGTCCCACTGCAGGTTTAGCGACGGGGACCAGTCATCCTGTTCGTACTTCTGGGTAGGTATTTCATGGTTTTCCGCCCCGAATGCGAGGTCAAATGGGCGCGGCAGGTCGGTGAAATAGGTCTGCGCAGCTTCCTTCTCCTCTTCGCTGTACCTCAGACCCAAGGTTGCCCGAAAGGTATCTGAAATATTCCATG
>JAAENL010000226.1 GCA_024224435.1 Halieaceae bacterium | reverse complement strand
TCAGACGATACAAGGTTACATTGCGGAATCTCGTATGGAATTGGAAATGGCTAAATTGTTGACTCTGCGTGCTGCCTGGAAAATGGACAAGGTAGGACACCACGGTGCACGCCAGGATATCGCCATGGTGAAGGTCAACAACGCCAAGGTATTGTTTAATGTGATCGATCGTGCCCTGCAGGTGCATGGCTCGCTCGGTTACAGTTGTGATATGCCCCTGGAGGCGATGTACCGTTCAGCGCGGATGGCGCCGCTGGTCGATGGTGCAAATGAAGTTCACAGCGTCAGTATCGCACGTGCGGAACTCAAGCGTTATGAGGGTGTAGAGGGCTGGCCTACGGAGCATATCCCTTCACGTCGAGAGGAATCGTTGAAGCGATTTGCGCACCTGCTGGAGGCGACTGGATGACTGAGCTGGATTTCGATCGGGGAGTATTCTCTGACTGGTTTTCAGAGCAGGCGGGCCGATCGGGTGATCTGCAGATTGAGCCAATGCGCGGCGGCGGTTCGTGCGAGATGTTTGTCTGCACCAGCGGTGATGAACGTTTCGTGATTCGCCGGGCACCGCTGACAGCGGTGTCCGATACGGCTCACGATGTCGTGCGCGAGTTCAAGGTGATACAGGCGCTGAGCGGAGATGGCCTGCGTGTGCCTGAGGTGCTGGTAGCCTGCGATGACGATACCGTGCTCGGCGCGCCTTTCTACATCATGCGGTACGTCGATGGAGAGGTCATCCGACGCAAGCTTCCCGATCACTACATAGCAAAACCGGAAACACAGCCAGCCATCGGAGAGGAACTCATTGATGCGCTGGTGCAGTTGCACGCTTTTGACTGGCGCGGGACAGCGATGGAGGATTTATCGAATCCGGAACAATTTCTCGAACGTCAGGTCAAGCGATGGACCACGCAGTTGGAAGGATACCGTTGCCGCGATTTGCCCGGTGTCGATGAGGTGGCCCTGTGGCTAGAGGCTAATCGCCCGCCGCCGGGGCGGCTCACCGTGATGCACGGCGATTACAAGGTGGATAATGCGATGTACAGCAGGGCGGTGCCGCCGCGTATTATCACGCTGGTCGATTTTGAAATGACTACTGTGGGAGATCCACTCATCGATTTGGCCTGGTGCATGATATTCTGGCCGGAGGAGGGCAATCTGATCGCCATTGCAGCGCCCGGTAGTCCCGGGGGAATGGACGCAGCGCACTGTCAGCGCCCCGAGGAGTTGGTGAATCGCTATGCGACTAACACGGGCTGCTCCCTGGAAAATTTTCAGTGGTACCAGGCTTTTGCTGCGTGGAAGTTAGGTATTGTTCTGGAAGGGTCTTTTGCAAAGTTTCTTAGCGGGGAATCGAAAAACCCGAATCACGAGTTCTTTGGTTTTCTTGTTGACCAATTAATGGTGCGTGCGCAGCGGTTCGCGCATCAGGAGTAGGACATTGGCGGATCAATTCGATGTAACAGACAAGGTTGTCATGATTACCGGCGGCAGCAGAGGGCTGGGCAAGGCAATGAGTCACGCGTTCGCTGCGGGTGGCGCCAAAGTGGTGGTCGCCAGTCGCAAGATTGCAGAATGCGAGCGCTTGGCGAGTGAATTGATCGAACGGGGCAGTGACGCCATGGCGATCGCTTGCCACGTAGGTCACTGGGATGACCTTGAGGCAGTGGTGGATCGTGTAATCGAGAAATATGGTCGTATCGATGTATTGGTAAATAACGCGGGCATGTCTCCCGTGGCGCCATCCCTGTTGGAAACAAGCGAGGCCCTGTTCGATAAAATAATCGACGTCAACCTGAAGGGACCGACTCGACTCACCGCTCTCGTGGCGACAAAAATGAGTGAGACCGGCGGCGGCTCCATTATCAACATCAGCTCCGTCGCGTCATACAGGCCCTCGCCTTTAACAACGGTTTACAGCGCTGCCAAGGCGGGGTTGAATGCCTTGACCGCGGCCTCGGCGCAGGAGTATGCATCAATGGGCGTTCGTATTAATTGCGTGGTTTGCGGCACCTTCGACACGGATGCTGCCTCAGGCATGATTAACAATCCAGAGATACTGCCACATATACTCGACCCTGTTGCCTTGAAGCGAATTGGTGATCCCGAGGAAGTTGTGGGGGCGGTGGTGTATTTTGCGTCAGCTGCATCCAGCTACACCACGGGTGCTTGCCTCACCATAGATGGAGGAGTGAGACCATGATTGCCACCGCAGTTACCATGGACGACGTATTGGCCAAGCGTGCGGAACTGATCGGACCGGGCGGTTTCTTTGAGCTGGAAGAGAAAGATGTTGATGGTCACCCCTACAAGATTTACAAGCACGCTCCCGCCACCTCGATAGAGATCATTCAGAATGCTCGCGGGCATGGTGATGCTGAGTGGATTGTCTACGAGGGCCGGCGCTACACCTATAACCGTTTTTTCTGTGAGGTGGATGCCTGCGCCGCTGCATTGCAGCGGTCTGGAATTGTTGCCGGTGATCGAGTTGCGATTGCGATGCGCAACAATCCCGAATGGGCCATCGCATTCGCCGCGGCTACACTGTCCGGTGCGACAGTGGTGCCCGTGAATAGTTGGGGTAAGACCGAGGAACTCGCCTATGCCCTGAAGGATTCCGGTAGCAGAATGCTGATATGCGACGCGCCGCGGTGGCGTCTGCTGGACAGTGTGCGTAACGATTTGGACATCGACATCGTAGTGGTACCTGACGACCGAGAGCATCGGGCCGGCGAGCGCGTTGTAGAGTGGGAGACGTACGTCGACGAAGGTCGCGGTCTCGATTTTCACGTGGCGGAACCCGATCCTCTGGACCTATGCCTTATTCTGTACACATCCGGGAGCACAGGTTATCCGAAAGGTGTCGCGCACAGGCATATTGCGGTGTGCCAATCCGTGTTCAACATGATGTACCTTGGCATGCTGGTTATTTCGCTGGAAGGTGCGCGTGAATTCAAGGCCGGTGCCACCGTGGAAACCCCATTGCTAACGGTGCCTCTGTTTCATGCGACCGGTTTGTTAAGTGGGTTGCACCTGCCGATCATGACCGGCCAAAAAGTGGTCATGATGTACAAGTGGGACACGATTAAGGCGCTGGAACTTATCCAGGCAGAAAAAGTAACCAGCCTGAGCAGCGTTCCCGCGATTGTTCAGGATTTGCTCGCTAATCCGGCCTTTGACGATTTTGAGACAGGCTCTCTTATTCGTGTTACGGGAGCGGGAGCCGCTACTCCAGCGGGAATGCCGGAGTTGATTAAAGAGAAATGCGGTAACCCGAGCCGTTCCGCAGGCTACGGGATGACGGAAACGCTGGCGGTGGGCGGTACGATGAGCGGTTGTATTTATGATATGAAGCCCGATGCATCCGGGCTGATATCGCCCATCATGGACATGCGTATGGTGGACGCAAGCGGCGTGACGTTGCCTTCCGGCCAACCCGGTGAAATAGAGCTTTCCGGTATTACCTGTACGCCCGGTTATTGGCAGAAGCCTGATGCCAATGCAGCGACTTTTGTTGACCAGCGCTGGATGAAATCCGGTGATATTGGTTACATAGATGATGACGGATTTCTGCATATCACCGGCCGCATAAAGGAAATTGTGATAAGGGGCGGAGAAAATATTTATCCCGGAGAAATTGAGAGTGCCGCATTTGGAATGGATGAAGTGCACGAGTGCGTTGTGTTCGGTGAGCCAGATGACGCCATGGGCGAAGAACTTGTTATGGTTATTTTTATTACACCCGGGCATTCGCTGCAGGAACAAGACCTGAGGGACTTCCTTGGAGACCGTATAGCGGGCTACAAAGTGCCTCGCACAATTCGTGTGGCGAAAACGCCTCTGCCGCGCAATGCCAGCGAGAAATTACACAAACTCAAGGTGAAGGAAGCCTATCTTGCGGGTGCCTATTGAGCAGTAAATTTTGGAATACCATGATGCACTTGATAAAAATACTCCTGCTAGCGCCCTTGATCGCGATAGCCACCCCAACGCTTGCAGCTAACTGTGCGCCGGGGAGTGTGGGCGTGGATATAAACAGCGTAATTAGTGGCTGGAGCGCCGGCCCCGGTAATCTTCGTTATACGCCACCATCGGATGCGGGCCCGACGCCAAGCTCAATCTCGGATTGGAGCCCGGCCTGGGTGTTTGCGCTGCCAGATACGGACGCGCCCAGATCACAGCCCGCAGTAACACGCGATACAGTCTTTATCGCCGATGGCGACGGCGGAGTTTACGCGCTGGATCGGCAAACAGCCTGCGAAAAGTGGCGTTTCGATGCAGGCAGCATGGTGCGCACAGCAATGCGTTTAGTGCACACGGGTGATGCCGCGCTACTCACTTTTGGCACATTGGATGCAGACCTTATCGCACTTGATCCCGAAACAGGATCAGAGGTTTGGCGCACCCGCGTGTCCGATCACCCCCGCGCTATGATCTCCGGTTCTACCGCTGAACAGGATGGCGTGCTTTACCAGGGCGTTTCCTCGTGGGAGGTATTTTGGGCAGCGAATCCTTTTTATGCCTGTTGCACATTTCGGGGCGGATTAGTCGCCGTTGATGCCGCTACAGGGGCGCTCTTGTGGCAAGCTCACACTATCGAGGAAGAGCCGCGAGTCACTCAATCACGCCTGTTGTTGCCGGATCATAAGGGCCCTTCCGGTGCGCCGGTCTGGTCGCATCCTGCCATCGACCCGGAGCGCCGCCGCCTGTATGTCGGAACCGGTGAAAATTACTCTACGCCTGCCACCGATAGCAGTGATGCCATCCTCGCATTTGATCTGGATACCGGTAAGCGCATCTGGACGCGGCAGTTCACCGCGAGTGATGCCTGGAACGTAGCATGCGTGATTCCCGGCCATCATAATTGTCCGGAGGAAAACGGCGGTGACCTGGACTTTGGTGCGCCGCCCATACTGACCTCTCTGGGAGATGTGGACTACCTGCTGGCCGGACAGAAAACCGGCCTCGTGGTTGCGCTTGATCCTGAAACAGGCGCGACGCATTGGAGTAGGAGATTGGGCGGCGGCGGCAAGGCCGGTGGCGTGCACTTCGGAATGGCGGCAGACCCGGAGCGTGGTTTGCTGTACGTGCCGATCAGCGACCGGGATGTCGGTGTGCTGCTAGGTGATAGCGGAAGTAGCGCACCGCAGCCTTCACTGCACGCACTGGATATCGCGACGGGCGAGACACGTTGGGCAGTCGATTCACCCGCAGATTGCCTGGCTCCGGATGGTGAAGGCACCGTGGAGGGATGTTATCGAGGCTTCTCCGCGCCGGTTACTGTCGTGGGTGATATCGTCTTTGCCCCTACATTGGACGGCGTCTTGCGCGCATTTCATGCTGACAGCGGAGACCAAATATGGACATTCGATACCGCTAGACAATTTTCAGCGGTCAATGGGGGCTATGCCGAGGGTGGCGCAATAGATTTGGGGGGAGTGTACGTTGCCGGCGATGAAATATACCTCAATTCGGGGTATGGATTGGTCGATCAGATTCCCGGCAATGCCTTCATTCAGTTTCGTCCGGAGGAGCAATGACAGCAATTATGTTGCGATACCTGCCTCGCCGGTTTGATAAAAACGCGAGGCAGTCTATTTCATGAGCGACAAGTCAGGATTACGAATTGGAATCATTGGTGCGGGCCCCGCCGGTATTGCAGCTGGCCATGCGCTGCTGGAACAGGGTTTCGATAACTTCACAATTTTTGAAAAATCTGATGCTGCTGGTGGCACTTGGCACCTGCATAGCTATCCCGGGCTAGCGTGCGACCTGTGGGCGCACATCTACTCCTTCTCCTACCGCCCCAACCCCAACTGGTCGGCCAATTTCGTGGAGCAGCCCGAGATAGAGGCTTACCTTCAGCAGTGTGTTCGCGAGTTTGGGTTGGAACCGCATCTTGCTCTCAATACCAATATTGCCTCGGCGCGATATCAGAACGATCGCACCTGGTTATTGACAACCGCGAAGCACGAGACCCACGTCATGGATGTTTTGATTAACGCCATGGGCGGGCAGCATACGGCCATTTTTCCCGAGGTGGATGGCATTGAAAGTTTTAATGGAGATTACTGGCACTCGACGTATTGGAATCATGAAGTCCCCCTTGAGGGTAAGCGCGTAGTCATCGTCGGTTCCGCCGCGGCAGCAGTGCAAATTGTGCCGAAGGTGGCGGAGCAAGCCGGTCACCTTACGGTGCTGCAGCGCACACCCAACTGGATTATGCCGCGCAATCACAAGCTGTACTCTCCGTTTCTTAAAAGCGCATTTCACCGGTTTCCGCGTTTCCTGCAGCTTTGGCAAAAAGGTCAGTCTTTAATGATGGGCGTTGTGCTTGAGGGTGTGACCCTCAATCACAAGCGTATGGAACAGTTTGAGGCCCGTGTGCATAAGTTTATTGGGGAGAGCATTGATGATCCCGCGGTGCAAACAGCGGTCACGCCAAGCGATCACTATGGTTGCAAGCGGGGGTTGGTGTCAGATGAGTACTATCCAACGCTTAATCGCGACAATGTGACGCTGGTTGCAGAGGGTCTGAAGCGGGTTGATCCCACGGGTATAGTGACGGCGAGTGGGCGCGAGATCGAGGCTGACGTCATCATCTATTGCACCGGTTACTCGGTTCTGGACTTCAACCGTATTGATGTCGTTGGCCGGGACGACAGGCATCTGGCCGAGGAGATGGTGCGGGAACCCGTCGCGTTCAAGGGCATTGCAACCCCCGGGTTTCCGAACTACTTTTTCGCCGCCGGGCCAAATGGATTAGCTATAAACGCATCCTATTTCAGGAACATAGAGTGCAACGTTAGCACTATCGTGCGCCTGCTCGAGAAAAAACAGGCGGCGGGGTTGAGTGCTATAGAAGTCAGGGCCGATGTTGTGAAAGATTACAATAAAGACTTGTTAGATCGCTATGAGACGTATTCGTGGGGCGCCTCCGACTGCCACAGCTACTACCGCACAGAAACAGGCCATGCCCCTTTCCTGTTTCCCGGTGGCTATAAGGAATATCTCGCTCTTCATGAGGCCTGTTCGCTGGACGACTTCCAGACAGCTTGAGCCAATCAAGCAATGCGGCTGATTTTCCTGCTTATGCAGCTGGCGGTAGTGTTATCACCTCCAGTTCAGGCATGGGAACATCGGCATGCTCCACGTCAAGCCAGCGCAGTGTAAGAAAGCCGAAGGCATGGCCGCTGGTATCCAGCCAGTTGGGGTGTCCCGTGTCCCGATGAGACACCATAAATTCAACGGAACCATCTGGGCTTGGTGTGACGTCTGTGAGGGTGCGAGAGGTAGGCCGCGACAGGTAGTCGTATATTTCGTGCCAGCGGGTTTCCAGTGTGAGATTCCAGTATCGCGTCGCTGGCGGCTGTACTCGGATAATCAGAGCCTCGTCAGGCTCCAATTGAAAACTGCCCAGCATGTACAGGTTATCTGAGGCCGCGATATCTTTCCCTAGTCTTTCCGGCGTTGCGCGAATAAACGTGTTGGTCGTCTCCATCAGTTCCGGCAATACGGTTCGGTGGAGATTGGTTAGCGCAAAGAAAGCAAAGCTGGTGCCGGTTATCGCATCGGCCATGGTCTCATCGCTGGGGGGCTGGTAGGGCGGGTTGCCGCCTTCCACCTCGATATCCAGCTGCGGCAAACGCTCGATGTCTCGATCGGCTATGTATGCGCGGACGAGGACGGCAGAGGTATCCTCTGGTATTTGCAGCCAGTCAGAGACTTCATCGTCTGCATTGGGTTTGGATTTGTGCAGCAACAGGGTGAAATTGCCGTCCTCGTCCGTAGTCAGGTCCTTCTCATTGAAATAGCCTACCTGCCTGCGACGCTCCATGCCCTTGCCAGCGTTTATTGTAAAACTCAGGTGTTGAACCGTGCCGAGATTGCCTGTAATTCGATAATCGTTGCTGCCGTCTATAGCGGCGAGGTAGTACTCTGCGTCAGGGTTATCGCCGCCCGCTTTACGCACCCACGTATCCATGCGCTGGAAGCGGGGCGCATTGGGATTAGCGTCTGCGAGGATGTGCGTACTCATGGCCGCCACGCGCAGCAGCCAGCGCATACCTTCTATTGCCTCCTGCTTGCTTCGCGCGTCTGTGAGCACCATCTCGCGCGCACCATCGACGGTTGATTGAAAATCAAGCAGCGCCTGATGCGACGCTAATGCACTGTAATCGTTCTCATTTTCCCCAGCAGCTAAGTTGCTCAATGCAGTGATCAGCCCTGCGCCTCGCGGCAACTGGTAGCCGGCATACAATCCGATTGCGATACAAACGAGTGCAATAAGGCTAGAGCGAAGCATGATTTCTCCTAAAAAGGGGCTGGTTGCTGAGGTGAATGTCGAGGTGCAGCGAAAAAAATAACTGATCGCTTGCCTTCCCCTGCGTGGTGTCAGTATAACAGGTTAAGAAATCCAACAGGTATGCCAATCACTTATGCTCACTGCACCCACTCTGCCACTGTGGTTGCGAGCCGGAAATAATTTTCTTGGCGCGCTGCACCCATTAGGCTTTCAAAGACATAGCCTGAGTAAGGCTAGGCTGTTGGATGAGGCTAGAAAAAAAACTGGCCTGGAGGATTTTGGCGATCCCGGATTCGAAGAGGGTCTCGACCGTCTACTCGATTCATTGAAGACCGAAGCGCAGCTCACCGCTCTCGGGCGAGTAATAGCGCGGGAAGAAATTCTGACTCCGCTGGTCAACAGGCTTCACCTTATAGATCATCACAAGCGTTATCCCGATATTGGTCAGGCAGACATCGCTGCACCTATTTTCATCATTGGCATGGGGCGCAGTGGCACTACCGTGCTGCACGAATTGCTTGCATTGGATCCGCAGTTTCGTGTTACTCAGACATGGGAAGTGGACTATCCCTTTCCGCCGCCGGAAACGGCCAGCTACAAGAGCGATCCGCGTATTGCCGATGTGCAGAAAAGGTTGAGCAGGACTGATGTGGTGTTGCCGGACTTCAAGCGCATTCATCGCCTCGGTGCCACTCTTCCGCAGGAGTGTGTGCGGTTTACAACGGGGGAGTTCCTCAGTTTGATTTTCTGGACGAACTACGACGTGCCATCCTATTCGAGGTGGCTCAAGGATGAGGCGGATATGGCGCCAGCCTATCAATATCATCGTCGCTTCCTGCAGATGCTGCAATGGAAGCACCCTCGCAGTCCCTGGGTGCTCAAATCGCCAGCACACCTCTGGTCTTTGGATACGTTGCTTGCAGAATATCCGGATGCTCGTTTTATCCAGACTCATCGCGATCCTTTGCGAATGCTGGCGTCACTTTCAAGCCTCGTCACTCACCTGAGAAAAATGTCGAGCAACCATGTCGATGGCTTGCAGATTGCGCGCGAGTGGGCCGAGTGGAATGCGCTGGGCTTGAATGCATCAGCGGAATTCCGGCGCAGGGGTGTTATTTCGCAGGAGAATATTATCGATATCGATTTCTACGGATTTATGGATGATCCAATCGTCGAAGTGCAGAAAATCTACGCAGCTTTTGATTTGTCATTCTCGGAGCACACACGCGATGCGATGCAAGCATACCTCGCGGTGCACAGTGCAACACAGCATGGTAGTCACGGCTACAGCTTCACTGATACGGGTCTGGATATTGAAGAGGAGCGGAACCGATTGGCACCTTACCAAAATTTTTTCAATACACGCATGGAGGTGACCTGAGTGACTGTCCTTTGCGCGATTAAACCGGGGGCGCATTAATGGCCAAGACTGGCTCGAAGAAGATGCCGGGTACAGCAGAGGGAGCGGCGCTCGCTCGGGCTTTGCATGCACGCGATTCTGACGCACCTGTGTTGTTCGATGACTGGGCGATACATCTACTCGCTGTGGAGGACCGGGAAAAGGTACTGCAAGGAGAGCCAACAGATACGATGGCCGCAATGGGCGACTTCGATACATCGCCAATATTTGCTGTCAATGTTGGTTGTTTGCGCTATGCGGAAGACGAGATTGATAAATGTTTGGGAAGCGGTAGTGCCCAGTACCTTATTCTTGGCGCGGGACTCGATACGTTTGCCCTGCGTCGTAATGACCTTTTGGGAAAAGTCGCTGTCTATGAGGTAGACCACCCAGATGTTCAGGCCTTAAAAATTGAACGCATTCGGGCTGCCGGTAGAGTGCCCGCCACGATGCCTGTATTCGTCGCAGTGGATTTTGAAACCACGGGGCTCGATGACGCGCTGGGAGAGGTTGGTTTTGATAAAACAGCACTCTCAGTCGCGACGTGGCTTAACACGACGCACTACCTCTCCGTCGAGGCGATAGATACAACGCTCAGTGACCTCGCTACTGTGCTGGCGCCTGGCAGCCGTTTGATTCTGAACTACGCTCCCGATGTGGCGCTGTCGGAGGACCAGATTGAGTTTGTGACCCGTCTCTTGTCCATTACGGACGCAGCGGGCGAACCTCTCGTAAGTCGTTTCACGCCGCAAGCCTTTGAGCAGTTGTTGCATTCACGGGGGTTCGCGGTGATCGAACATGCCGATGAAGCGGAGCTCACGCAGCGTTATTTTAAAGACCGCAACGACGGGCTTTATCCGGGTCTGCCGCTGCGCATAATCATCGCCGAGCGGAGTCGGGACGCATGATCGAAGTACTGCTTGTCATGTTAGTGGTCATTGCTGCCTGGATGTATTCGTGGACATTCACTGCGCATGGCCGACTCGAGTTTTTGCCCGCTGTTATCTGTCGAGTGGCTGCTTTGGCCTCGCGCTATGGTAGCCCGGCCTCTTACAGTGAGAGTGACCGAGCTTCTGCCAATGCCTCGACGGTCAGGTTGATGAATTTGCCTGCTACGCCGGGCGTAGCAGTAGAGGACGACCAGCTGGAACTGCCCGATCGAACGCTGCAGTTGCGTTGGTATCGGCCGGAGAATGTCGAGAACTGTCCGGTGGTGCTTAACATTCACGGCGGTGCATGGTGGATGGGAAATGACTTCATCGATGACGCTGTGATGCGGCATCTGTGCCATGAGAGTGGTTCAATAGTGCTTTCAGTTGATTATCGGTTGTCGCCTGAGCACGTTTACCCCGCCGCGTTGGAAGACTGCTACCAGTCACTGCTTTATTTAATAGAGCAGTCGCCTTCCCGGGGAGGAGACGCGGCGCGTCTGGTCCTGCATGGCACCAGTGCAGGCGGCGGCCTTGCTGCCGGTGTTTGTCTGCTCAGTTTACAGCGAGGTGGTCCGGCCATCAGTATGCAGGCCTTGGTCGTGCCGGTAACCGACTTGTCCGGACAGCGCTCTGGTGAGTCACTGCAGGATTTCGCGAGCGGTTACGTGCTGACCGCAAGTGACCTCTCAGACATGATCGCTAACTATCTGCCGGACGTTGCGGCTCGCCTGCAGCCCCTGGCAAGCCCAGCCTACGCCGAGAACCTGCATGAGTTGCCCCCTGCATTTGTAGCGACCGCCCAGTTCGACCCGTTGAGAGACCAGGGTGAGGCTTTTGCGGACGCGCTTAGGGCGGCAGGAGTGCAGGTAGTGTTCAATTGTTATCCTGCGACCATTCACGGTTTCTTTGGCAGTAAAAGCGCATTGCGACAATGTATTACCGATACTGCTCGGGCGATACAGGCGATGGTTTGAGGAGGGCATGTGCCGCTTTACAGTGTGTCTCGGGGCGGTACCTTGCGAGTGCGGCGTCTTTGTATATTCAATTAGCATAAAATATGTCAAAATAGTATAAGTGTTCACTGAACCATTATCAGGGTAGTCCCGTGCCAAAACAGAAAGAAGCAGTAGATGGTCGTCGCGCGCGCACTGAACGCAGCAAACAGGAGATCATTGACGC
>JAAENL010000225.1 GCA_024224435.1 Halieaceae bacterium | reverse complement strand
CTTTGTCAGGTAGCTGCCGGTCGGTGATATAGCGTTGCGAAAGTCGCGCAGCCGCGATGATGGCGCTGTCGGTAATGTCCACTCCATGATGCACCTCGTAGCGTTCTTTCAAGCCACGCAGGATAGCAATGGTATCCTCTTCATTGGGCTCATCCACCAATACCTTCTGGAAACGACGCTCTAGTGCCGCATCTTTCTCTACGTCCTGCCGATATTCGTTGAGTGTGGTAGCACCGACACAGTGTAATTCGCCGCGGGCGAGCGCCGGCTTGAGCATGTTACCCGCGTCCATGGAGCCCTCGGTTTTGCCCGCGCCCACCATGGTGTGAAGTTCATCGATAAACAGGATGATCCGGCCTTCCTGCTTGGACAGCTCGTTGAGCACCGCCTTGAGGCGCTCCTCAAAATCTCCACGAAATTTAGCCCCTGCCAGCAGTGCGCCGAGGTCTAGGGACAACACGCGCTTGTTGCGCATACTTTCGGGCACTTCGCCGTCGACCACGCGCTGGGCCAGCCCCTCTATAATTGCGGTCTTGCCCACACCGGGCTCCCCGATCAACACCGGATTGTTCTTGGTGCGACGTTGCAACACTTGAATAGTACGTCGAATTTCATCGTCGCGGCCAATCACCGGGTCCAGCTTGCCCTGCTCTGCGCGCTCGGTGAGGTCGATCGTATATTTCTCCAGGGCCTGCCGAGATTCCTCGGCCTGCGGATCATCCACCGACTCTCCACCGCGCACCGCGTCAATCGCGGCTTTCAGGTCCAGCGCCTTGAGGCCACTTGACTTCAAAAGCTCAGCGGCAGTGGTCTTGCTTTCCAGCATGGCAAGGAGCACCAACTCACTGGAAATATAAGTATCTCCCCCTTGCTGGGCGAGTTTGTCAGTAACATTGAGTATCTTGCCAAGATCACTGGACACCTGCACGTCGCCACTATTGCCACTCACCGTAGGGAGGGCATCGATCGCCTCCTTTGTTTGTGCGGCCAGGCCGGGCACGTTTGCACCTGCGCGTTGCAATAATCCAAAGCAGGCTCCGCCCTGCTGGTCCAGCAAAGCACTTAGCAAGTGCACCGGTTCAATGTAATTGTGGTCCTTCCCCAGTGCGAGGGACTGGGCATCTGCCAGGGCCAGTTGCAGCTGGTTCGTCAGTTTGTCCATACGCATGATGTAATCCTCCTTTTCAATCTTTGCCCACTACGCAATCAAATGCTCCGCATTGCTGTAGATATGGGGGCAAAATGCCCTATTTCAAGTAGGGAATTGAGCAGAAAGGTGTTGCGAATCAACCGCCCGGACGCAACGCCACGAGGCTTGCCATACGGCCCGTCTCACCATCCCGCCGGTAAGAGAAAAAACGCGCCGAATCCTGATAAGTACAATACTCTCCGCCGTAGACACGAGTCACGCCCGCCATAGCGAGACGCAGACGCGCCAGAGCATGGAGGTCCGCGTACCAATGTTCAGGCCGGTGGCGGCTGGGACGAAAACACGCACGCGTCGCTTGCCGTTCGGCAGCGTCACTTTGCACAAAGGCTCTATACACCTCTGGCCCCACCTCAAAGGCGTCAGGGCCGATGGCCGGGCCGAGCCAGGCGAGCAGCTCAGTCACAGGAACAGCCATCGCGGCAATCGTCGCCTCCAACACGCCCGCCTGCAGCCCGCGCCAACCCGCGTGAGCGGCCGCGACAACATCCCCAGACTGGGCGCAAAATAATACCGGCAAACAATCGGCCGTCATCACCGTGCATGCGAGCCCTGGCTGGCGGGTCCACTGGGCATCCGCAGCAGGACAGGATTGCAACTGTGCCTCCACCGCAGCGGCACCGTGCACCTGATCGAGCCAAGACAGCTGCACCTCACACTCCAGTGCCAAACGCAGACGCTCACGATTTTCGACCACATCCGAAGACGAATCACCAACATGGCCAGCCAGGTTCAAGGTGTCGTGCGGGGCGCTGCTGACCCCTCCGTCGCGGGTCGTGCAGCAGGCCACAACGTTGTCGGGCGCAGGCCAGTCGGGTTCAATAAAGGGCAGAATGGGCACGGTCCGGTGGGTCTTCTTGTTCCAACACAGTGATCAGTTCGGCCAGGTCCGGTGGCAGCGCACAGTCGAATTGCACCCACTCCGCGCTTTCCGGGTGCACAAACCCCAGTGACCGGGCATGCAGGGCCTGTCGGTTGAAACCGCGCAGCGTCTCGATCAACCGATCTGAGGCACCGGGCGGAATTCGCGGCCTGCCGCCGTAGACCGGATCACCGACAAGGGGGTGACGTCGATAGGCCATGTGCACACGTATCTGGTGGGTGCGCCCTGTCTCCAGTTTGACCGCCAGCTGGCTGTGGTGACCGAAACGCTGTGCCAGTCGATAGTGCGTGATAGCGGGTTTTCCTGCGGTTTCCAGCACAGCCATTTTCTTGCGTTGCCGCGGATGGCGCCCCATCGGGGCATCCACAGTGCCACCGCCGGTCATCGCGCCGATGCACACAGCACAGTACTCACGGGATACACTACGCTCCTGTAATTGCGCTACCAGATGGTGGTGAGCCTCCAGTGTCTTGGCTACCACCAACAAGCCCGAGGTTTCACGATCGAGGCGGTGCACTATTCCAGCGCGGGGCAGGCGATCCAACTGCGGCGCGTGTCCCAGCACCGCGTTCACAAGAGTCCCCTCGGTGTGACCCGCCGCGGGGTGCACAACCAGCCCTGCGGGCTTGTTCAGCACCAGTATCGATTCATCCTCAAACACGCTATCCAACGGTAACTGTTGCTGTGCCTGCCAGCCGACCTCCGCTTCCAACTGCGCATCAACGCGCAAGCAAGCGCCGACAGCGACCTTGTCTCTGGGCCGGGCAGAACCCCCGTTGACACTGAGGGCTCCCTGTTTTATCCAGGACTGCAAGCGGGAGCGCGAGTAGCCGGGAAACAGCTGAGCAGCGACTTGGTCCAATCTACGACCGTGCATCTCCTGCGGCACACTGGCCTGCAATTCCACCTTTTCACTCATGACGATTCCTGTTTATGCGTCCGCTCGCCTGTGGTTAAATACCAACCTACTGGTTGCAACGCGTCGTTGGATTCTAGCACGGCAACATGCAGCCCCTGTGCAGTCATTAGGTGAACCCATGAAATACGTCCTGACCCTGATTATCGGCCTCGCCCTTTGCGGCTGCTCCAGCAACGACGAACTGCCAGAAATCGCCGCGGACGCCGGCGAGCAGCAGATTTACGATGAGGCACAGGGCTACCTGCGCAGTGAGAACTACGACCTCGCTGTACGCAGCTTTCAGCAACTGGAAGCGCGCTACCCCTTCGGCAAGTACGCCGAGCAGGCACAGCTCGAACTGATTTACGCCCACTATAATGCCTATGAGCACGAAGCGGCCGTGGAGGCTGCAGACCGTTTTATTCGCCTGCACCCCGGGAACCCCAATGTAGACTATGCCTACTATATGAAGGGTCTGGCAGCCTATACTGCCAACGAGGACATATTCGCGCGCTTTCTACCGACTGATAACACCAAGCGCGATACCAGTCAGGCTCGCGAAGCCTTTGCGGAGTTTGCGCAGCTACTGGCGCGCTTCCCGGGCAGTCCCTACGCCGCCGACGCGGAGGCCCGCATGATTGCGCTGCGCAATCTGCTGGCACGCCACGAGATCAATATCGCCAACTACTATCTTCGTCGAGGGGCCTATCTTGCGGCCGCGAATCGCGGGCGCTACGTGGTGGAAAATTTCCAGCGCACGCCCGCTGTCGCCGACGGACTGGCCGTCATGGCGCAGGGCTACATCCTGCTGAATATGGATGAGCTGGCAGAAGAATCCATTGCGGTATTGGCCAAGAACTTTCCCGACCACCCGTCGGTCGATAAAAACGGCCAGTTTAAAAGTTCTTATACCCTCGACGGGGTGCAGCGCTCCTGGGTCAATACACTGACACTGGGCCTGTTTGATCCGCCGCAGCCGCCCCAGTTCGATAACCGCCCAGAGGTTTAGGCGCGCACCACGACACTACTCCCCCGGGCGCCAGGCCGACGTAATCGGGTAGCGCCTGTCACGTCCAAAACCTCGCTGTGTAATTCTCACCCCGATGGGCGCCTGCCGGCGCTTGTATTCATTCACATCGACGAGACGGATAACTCGGTGCACCTGCTCCCCGTCCAGCCCGGAGGCAATGATTGACTCCGCGCTGCAGTCCTGCTCGACGTAGAGAGCCAGGATACGATCCAGTACCTCGTAGGGCGGCAGGCTGTCCTCGTCTTTCTGGTCCGGCGCCAGTTCGGCGGAGGGCGGACGATCAATAACACGCTGTGGG
>JAAENL010000224.1 GCA_024224435.1 Halieaceae bacterium | reverse complement strand
GAGGTGCTCAATAACAGGTTTAGCAGGGCCCAGTCGGAGACCGCGTCCGAGCCATCCATCATGGCTTCGGTTTCGCGGTTAGGACTTGCCACCGATCCCGAATCGAGATGATCTCGCCCAATTACCACCGGAGCCTTCAATTCTCCCGATGCAACCATTTCGTTGAACGCGAGGCCGAGGCGGTCCCGATCACCGAGTCCGACCCAGCAGATGCGCGCCGGCAAGCCCTGGAAACTGATGCGATCCCGAGCCATATCGAGCCAGTTGTGCAGGTGCGCATCATCCGGAATCAACGCCTTGACCCTGGCGTCGGTCTTGTATATATCCTCCGGATCGCCCGACAACGCAACCCAGCGAAACGGACCCACCCCTTTACAAAACAGCGGGCGGATATAGGCCGGCACGAAACCCGGGAAGTCGAATGCATGCTTGACCCCCTGATCAAAAGCCTCCTGCCGAATGTTATTGCCATAGTCAACGGTCGGTATGCCCTGACCGTGAAAATCGAGCATCGCGCGCACATGCACCGCCATCGACTTGCGGGCTTCGGCGGCAACCCATTGTGGGTCGGTGTTTCGTCTTACCGTCCATTGTTCCATGCTCCAGCCAATCGGCAGGTAACCATTGACTGGATCATGCGCTGACGTCTGATCGGTCACCAGGTCTGGTTTGATCCCGCGCTGCACCAGCTCGGGTAGAATTTCACCGCCGTTACCGAGCAGACCCACCGAAACCGCCTCACCCTTGCTGCAGGCCTCATCGATTAACTGCAGTGCGTGATCGAGTGAGTCCGCTTTCTTGTCCAGGTATTTGGTACGCAGTCGAAAATCAATACGATCTTCGTCGCATTCGATACACAGCATGCTGTATCCCGCCATGGTTGCCGCAAGCGGTTGCGCGCCACCCATGCCGCCAAGGCCCGAGGTCAGAATCCATTTGCCGCCGGGATCGCCGCCGAAATGCTGGCGCCCGGCCTCGACGAAGGTTTCATAGGTCCCCTGAACGATGCCCTGACTGCCGATATAGATCCACGAGCCCGCGGTCATCTGGCCGTACATCATCAGACCCTTGCGATCGAGTTCATTGAAGTGTTCCCAGTTGGACCAGTTCGGCACCAGGTTCGAATTGGCGATCAGCACTCGAGGCGCATCGACATGGGTCCTGAAGACCCCCACCGGTTTACCCGACTGAACCAGCAAGCTCTCGTCGTCGTTCAGCTCTTTCAGGCACTCGAGAATCTTGTCGTAGCACGCCCAGTTGCGCGCCGCACGCCCGATGCCACCATAGACAATCAACTGGTCGGGGTTTTCGGCAACTTCGGGATCCAGGTTATTCTGAATCATTCGATAGGGTGCTTCGGTCAGCCAGCTTTTGCAGGTTAATTCACGACCGCGCGGGGCGCGGATTTTACGACTGTTGTCGATACGGTCTAAAGGCATGGTCGGTTCCTCTTTCAATTGCGGTTATCGCTTTCGGTATTGGTTGGTGGCATAACGTGCGCCGAGATCATAACGATTCCCGGGGTAGGTCAATGCCACACAGGTAATCACCTGATCGTTTTTCCAGGTACGCCGGGTCAATTGCAGGCAGGGTTCGCCCGGACTCATCAGTAGTTGTTCACAGGTATACACATCGGGCAGGCAGGCGCGCACGATATGTTCCATTTCATCGGGTTCAAACTGCTTCACTAAATACGCCGTGGAAGTGATATGCGTGAAATCCTGGTTGATAAACTCTGGCATTGCCTGTGGGTTGACGTAACGCATTTCAAGCTGGAGCGGCGTGTCGTCCTGCAAGTGCACCGCACCCAGGTAATAAACCGGTGCCCCCACGGGAAAACCCATTTGTCCGGCGATTTCGGCATCCGCCTCGACCGTCGTCAATGCCAGCACTCGCGATGAATGGCGCTTGCCGCGCAGCTCTATTTCAAGTGCGATATCCTGCAGCTCGATCAGGCTCGCATGGCGCGGCGTTTCGGCGACGAATGAACCCAGCCCGTGGACCCGCCTGATCAGGCCTTGCTGAGTCAATTCGCGCAGCGCGCGGTTGATCGTCATGCGACTTACTTCGAGCATCGCGACCAGGTCATTTTCCGAAGGCAGCTTTTGTCCCACGCGCCACTCACCCGTATCAATTTTCTGCTGAATGGCCTTGATGATTTGCCGATAAATCGGCTCGGGTGCCGACTTGTCAATCACGTCGAAGCCACTAACAACTGCGCTCATTTTTCCAGGCCCGCCTGGTTACGCCAGCGACCGGCCTGCATCACCGCGGCGCAAGGATTGATGCCAATCTGATAACTCAGCATTGAAGGTTTGGCGGCATTCCAGAGCACGATATCCGCTTGCTTGCCCACTTCGAGCGAACCGATTTCGGATTGCAGGCCAAGCGCGCGCGCGGCATTGATAGTCACACCGCGTAGCGCTTCTGCCGGCGTCAGGCGAAACAGCGTGCAGGCCATATTCATGACCAGTAACAATGACGTTATCGGCGAACTACCGGGATTGGCATCACTGCCCAGCGCCATCGGTACCTTGTGCTGACGCAATGCCGCGAGTGGCGGTAACTGCGTTTCGCGGAGTACGTAAAATGCGCCGGGTAGTAACACCGCAACGGTTTCACTTTGTGCCAACCTGGCAACATCGTCTGCCGCCAGATACTCGATGTGATCAACCGACAGGGCACCCCGTTGCGCCGCCATGACCGCGCCACCGAGATCGCTCAACTGTTCGGCATGCGCCTTGATCGGCAAACCCAGCGCCTGCGCGCAATCGAAAACCTTGGCGCCCTGCTCCAGGCTAAACGCAATCGATTCGATGAACACATCCACGGCATCGACCAGCCCTTCGGCATGCGCCCTGGGCAACATTTCATCGCATACCCGTTCGATATAGTCGGCGCTTCGCCCGGCATATTCGGGTGGCAACGCATGCGCACCGAGAAACGTTTTCTGTACCCGAATCTTTCGCTCGCGCTCCAGCTGCCGCGCCACCCGCAGCATCTTGATTTCGTTGTCGCTGTCGAGACCATAACCGGATTTGATTTCAAAGGTAGTCACACCTTCGGCGAGCAGAGCATCGAGCCGTGGCAACGACTGCTCGAATAGCTCGGCTTCGCTGGCTGCGCGGGTTGCATTCACGGTGGCGAGGATGCCCCCACCCTGTTGTGCAATTTGTGCATAGCTCGCCCCTTCGAGGCGCATTTCAAATTCATCGGCACGATCGCCGCCGTAAACCAGGTGACTGTGGCAATCGATCAGGCCGGGGGTTAACAGGCGACCGGCACAATCGATTACTTCGGCGTCGCCGACCGCGGGTTGATCGCTCATCGGGCCAAGCCAGGCGATTCTGCCGGCTTCTACCAGCAATGCGCCATGCTCACACAGGCCGTAACCCGATTCGCGATCGAGGCGGGCAAGGGTGGCGTTGATAAACAGGGTTTCAGGCATGAATAGGGTCGGAAAGATGGCGCGCTATACTTGTATATACAAGTATGTTACGCTCAATGCCCTCCAAACGCAAGGCGCGGTACCAGGACCAAAATCATGACGACGACAATCTGGGCGGCAAAGGCCTTACTTCCCAATGGCTGGGCGGAGTCCGTCGTCATCGACATGGCTGATTCGGGTAATATCGAGTCGATATTCTGTAATCAGCCTTATGCGTCGGGCGACCGGGTCGAGATATTGATTCCCGCGATCCCGAACGTGCACTCTCACGCCCACCAGCGGGCCATGTCGGGACTTGGCGAACGCGCCGGCCTTCGCGGTAATGCGGCTAAAGACAGTTTCTGGACCTGGCGCAAGATCATGTACCACTATCTCGAGCGCATCCAGCCCGAGCACCTGTTTCACATTTCGGCGCAGCTCTACCTGGAAATGCTCAAGGCCGGCTACAGTTGCGTTGGCGAATTTCAGTATTTGCATCACGATCTCAACGGATCTCCCTACGAAAATCGCGCCGAGATGAGCCTGCAATGCATGCAGGCGGCGCAACGGGTGGGCCTTGGCTTTACCGCGTTACCGGTACTCTATCGTTATGGGGGGTTCGGCGGCACCGATCCGATCGACGGACAGAAGCGGTTTCTCAATGATGCGGAGGGTTTCGTCGACATCGTCACCCGTTTGCAGCAAGCGTCGGCAACGGATCCCAATACCTCGGTCGGCATCGCTCCGCACTCGCTACGTGCCATTAGCGGGGAATTGCTGCGTGACGTGATCAGCGCACTCGACAACCTTGCCGCGATCCATGTGCATATCGCCGAGCAGGCCAGGGAAGTCGATGAATGTTTCGCCTGGAGTCAAATGCGCCCGGTGGAGTGGTTGCTCGATCAATTCGATGTCGACCCGAGCTGGTGCCTGATTCACGCCACCCACATGAGCGCTGCCGAAACCACGGCGATGGCGCAAAGTGGTTGCGTTGCAGGTCTGTGCCCGACCACCGAAGCGAATCTTGGTGACGGCTTTTTTAACGCGATTGATTATTTTGGCCAGGATGGTTGTTGGGCGATCGGTTCTGACAGCCATATTTCGACCGATCCGGTGGAAGAACTACGCTGGCTTGAATATGGCCAACGCCTGCTGACACGCAAGCGCAATGTGCTGGTGTCGCCCGGCGCCGCCAACACCGGGCGCAACCTGCTTGATGGCGCGCTCAAAGGGGGCGCCCGCGCATGTGGTCGTAATACCGGTAGCATCGCCGCAGGGGCCCGTGCGGATTTCATCGTACTCGACGACCAGCACCCGCGTCTGTATGGTCGACAACAGGACGATTTGCTCGATAGCTGGATATTCTCCGGCAATGAGAACCTGGTCCGTGATGTTTTTATCGGCGGTAAGCTGATTATCGACCATGGCCGCCACGTCGAGGAAGAAAGCATTCAACGCAACTACCGAAATACGCTGGATCAACTCGCAAACTAGAGGATTCGAAATTGACCAATGAACTGTTGCTGACGCCGGGCAAGCTAAGCCTTTCCGCTTTGTGTCGAATCTACCGTGAACCATTAGTTCTACGCATCGACCAGAGCTGCAAGTCCCGCGTCGATGCCGCTGCCGAAGTTGTTTCCCGGGCCGCGCAGGGAGATGCCGGGGTGTACGGTATCAACACCGGCTTCGGTAAACTCGCCTCTACCCGCATCCCGGCGGAACAGACTTCGCAGTTGCAGCGCAACCTGATTCTGTCGCACTGTTGCGGGGTTGGTGATGCTTTGCCAGCCAACATAGTGCGCCTGATTATCGTGTTGAAGATGCTGTCGTTGGGGCGTGGTGCCTCCGGGGTGCGCTGGGAAGTGATCGAGCAGTTGCAAACCCTGCTGCATATCGACCTGTTGCCACTGATTCCTGCGCAGGGTTCGGTAGGCGCTTCCGGTGATTTGGCACCGCTTGCGCATCTGACCGCCGCGATGATCGGCGAAGGGGATGTTCATTTCCAGGGCCGGGACATGGCCGCAGCTGATGCCTTGCGGCTCGCTAAGCTGGAACCACTGGAACTCGGACCGAAGGAAGGGCTCGGGATGATCAACGGCACCCAGGTTTCGACCGCGCTTGCGCTTGCGGGACTCTTCGATGCCTGGAGCCTGGCACAAACCGCATTGATAACCGGCGCCCTGACCACCGATGCTTTGATGGGGTCGACGCGACCATTTCGGTCCGAGATCCATGCATTGCGCGGCCTGCCGGGCCAGATTGAAGCGGCGTTTTGCCTGCGCACCCTGCTCGAGGACTCGGCAATTCGCGACTCTCATCGCGACGATGACGAACGCGTGCAGGACCCGTACAGCCTACGCTGTCAGCCTCAGGTCATGGGGGCTTGCATGGATCAGTTCCGCCAGGTCGCACAAATGCTCGAGATAGAAGCCAACGCAGTCACTGACAATCCGATTGTCGTGGTCGAGGACGGTTCGATCCTGTCCGGCGGCAACTTCCATGCCGAACCAGTTGCATTCGGCGCTGACCAGTGCGCGCTCGCGATTGCTGAAATCGGATCCATCGCTGAACGCCGCATCGCTACTACGGTCGACCCGGCGCAAAATTTCGGGTTGCCGGCATTTATGTCCCCGAATCCCGGACTCAACTCGGGTTTCATGGTCGCCGAAGTCACGGCGGCCGCGTTGATGGCTGAAAACAAACAACGCGCGGCCCCGTGCTCTATCGACTCGACGCCTACCAGCGCCAACCAGGAAGACCATGTATCGATGGCCTGCCACGCGGCGCGGCGGCTGACCGACATGAATCACAACCTCGCACATATTGTTGCAATCGAGTTATTGATTGCCACCCAGGCCGTCGAATTCCGCGCCCCGGCAAAAACCAGCAAACACCTGCAACAGGTGATGCAAAAGGTTCGCGAACAGGTGGTGCCACTTGGCGATGATCGCTATCTTGCGGGTGACATCGCGTCCGTAAAGCAACTGGTCATGAAGCGCAACATCATCGCCGAGCTCGAGCAAGCCGGTTTACTGCCACGTCTTAAGCCATGATGCCGGTCGTCGAGACGGGTAGTGGCCCGCTGCTGCTCGCCCAACCACATGGTGGCATCGAAATTCCGCAGTCGATGATGACACGCTTCAATCAGCTCGGTCAGGCGCGGGCTGACACGGACTGGCATATCAGCCGTCTTTACGAGGGACTGGGTGTCAATGTCACCACTGTCAGCACCCCACTGCATCGCTATGTCATCGACGCCAACCGCGATCCGGCCGACCTATCGTTATACCCGGGCCAAAATACCACCCGCCTGTGCCCGACCACGACCTTCGATGGTGACGAGATTTATCATCCCGGACAGGCACCTTCGGTCGATGAAATCACCGAACGGCAGCAACTTTATCACCAGCCCTACCACGATGCGCTGCGCGAGCAGCTCGAGCGCATTCATCAATTACACGGCTATGCGATTCTTTATGATTGCCACTCGATCCGGTCGCTCGTGCCCTATCTGTTCAGTGGCAAACTCCCCGATTTCAATATTGGCACGAATAGCGGGGATAGTTGTAACCAGGCAATCGAGTCTGCTGTGCAGGACATCTGCGCAGCGGCCGAAGGCTATAGCTCGGTCAGCAATGGTCGTTTCAAGGGCGGGTGGACTACGCGGCATTATGGCGAACCCGAGCGCGGGTATCACGCGATCCAGATGGAACTGGCGCAGTGCAACTATATGATTGAGCGACCCCCGTGGCGATACGCTGACGACCAGGCCGCTAAACTTCGTGCTATTCTTGCCGGAATTCTGCTAACCCTGTCTACGGTCCTGGACTATTCTTCCTCGTAAATGCTGCAAATTACTACAGACCCCGTCGGCAAGGGCAAGGAGCGAACCTGCTTCGTCCACCCCGACGAACCGAGCAAAGCGATCAAAATTTCGCTTGGCGGTGTCCGCAAGCAATCTCGCCGGGAAATCAGGTTTTATCAAAAGCTGAAGCGACGCAATGACGTCAATGTCCCGCATGTCCCGCGTTTTTATGGGCTGTGCGAGACGAACCTGGGGCAAGGCATCGTGGTCGATCTGATCCTGGATCAGGATGGGCAAATTTCAAGGCCCCTGAACTGGTATCTTGCCGAAGGCTACCCAATCGAAGACTTCGAGCCTTATCTCGACGAATTAAAAAAATCCTTCCTGCAAAACCTGATTATTTTTAATCACGATATGACGATCGGCAACCTGTTGTTTCAGAGAGTCTCTGATACCTCGGCACGCCTGGTTGCGATCGATGGTCTGGGAGATGTCGTCATTGTAGACTGGCTGGATGTTTTTCCGTCGCTCGTGCGGCGAAAAATATCTCGCCGGTGGGCACGCTTTATCGCCCGGGTATACCGTACCAAAGAAGTGCGTATGCAGCGTGAAGCACTGGCTCGAAACCCG
>JAAENL010000223.1 GCA_024224435.1 Halieaceae bacterium | reverse complement strand
TATGGGTTTTCCATCAGGGACGCTTGGTGCAGCTGAAAATGCGCGCGCTATCGATGAGACTGCCCCGATCGTGGCTGATTTCCGCGTCGTTAATGAGGTGCCCCCGGCCGGGCCTGAGGATCTTTCGGTCCTTGATAGTGGGTCCGATCAGGTGAGTCTCGGCTGGCTGGATATGGCCACCGACGAAACCGGTTTCTCGGTCGAGCGCTCGGGGGATGGCATTACCTACGCCGAGATTGCTGTCCTGCCCCCGGAGACGACCAGCTACTCCGATCCAGACCTGACGCCGGGTAGTTTCTATTATTACCGGGTAAGAGCGCAAAATGACGCGGGCTACTCACCGTTTTCGAACGTGGCGCTGGCTAGCACTGACGGATTAGCGGATTCTACGGATTATTTTGTGCTCGTTGAGAACACTTTTGCGGGTTCAGTGGTAGGAAATTATGAAGATACACAGGTCGATGACGGTATCGCGCAGGCTATTACCGAGGTCCCCTCGAGTGGCCCGGATAGCTACGGTTACCTGGAGCACTACTGGGCGGTCAATGCCGGCCCCGGCGACACAATCACCCTGTATGCAGATATAGCGGTTAACAGTGCCCAATCCTTTACCTTTGCCTATGCGACATCCCTTGCGTCGCTGACGTCAAATCCCTCGGCCTGGGTAGATATGTTTTCGGTTAACGACAGTAGTTCCGGAGAGCGCCAGTTCAGTCTCCCCGAGGGTATCGCCGGGCCTGTTATCATCAGTTTGCGAGACGATGACCGTATCGCAGGCACATCCATTACGGCTGACACGGTGAGCGTTGATTACCTGATGATCCGGTCCGGCTCGACGACGGTGCCGCTCCCTCCGGCGGGTTGTTAGTCAGCTCGCTCGCACAAGCTTCGCCACTGAGCTGGCGGTGGCCGAGAGCAGCCCCTCCGCGTTATACATTCTGCCTTCAAGGAAAGCGGTTTTATAGCTGTCCTTGATCACCAGGCCGACAACCTGGAGGGTGCCTGCCCGTGTCGGCTCCAGATAGCTGGTTTTGATCTCCAGCGACGATACACCGCTGACGCCCTCTACCGTCGCGAACACGGCATGCGACATTGCTGCGTCCAACATGGCGGTGATGAACCCTCCCTGTACCACATCAATCGAGTGGCAGAATTGGGTGCTGATCTTGAACTCAAACGTGCAGGTTTTCTTGTCTATATCGATGCCGGTGATTTCTCCGCCCAGCATCTCGATGAACCCGGGTTTGTTCGCATTCATTGAGTCGACTATGTTATTTCCTTCCATTCCATTGTATTCCGATGCCACTGTCGGTGACGATTCTCGCTTGTATTATGGCGAAACGCAAAACGCCATCCAGCCCGAGAAGGCCGTGTCGTGACGCCATTGATCAGTGTCCTTTGGCCCGACAGCACACTGCCTGTGCGTTTGTGGTTCAAATCCGCATACGAGGTCCGGGAAATCAGTTTCTCACCTTGTCGCGCCCTTTCTAATCGGTATGTTTGCAACTCCTAATCTGCAGTCGTGCTATTCCAGCGGCTGCGCCGCATCATGCATAGAGGTGTCCAATGAGTGAAGAAGCTTATATCTACGATGCGGTTCGCACGCCGCGGGGTAAGGGTAAGCCCGGCGGAGGCTTGCACGAAATAAAGCCGATCGATTTGGTGACCAACCTGCTGGAGGAGATGAAATCCCGTCACCAGCTGGACACGACCCAGGTGACAGACTTTATCTGCGCGACGGGCGAGCCGGTCAACGAACAGGGCCAGAATATTGCGAAGACAGCGCTGGTTTACTCCAGCTGGGACGATGTGACCGTGGGTGCGCAGCTGCATCGCTACTGTGCGGGTGGTCTGGATGCAGTAAATACCATGGCGATGAAAATCATGTCCGGTATGGAGTCCATGGGTCTGGCTGGCGGGGTAGAGAGCATGTCGCGCCTCGGCATTGGTGCCTCTGGAGCGGCTGCAGGGGATGCCTGGGTCGCAATGAAGAGCTACGGTATTTCACAGGGTCTGGGCGCTGACCTGATGGCACAGCTGGATGGTGTTACACGTGAGGATGTGGACCGTTACGCGGCTCAGTCTCAGGCGCGGGCCGCCCACGCGCGAGATAACGGTTATTTCGACAGGTCGATTGTTCCAGTGAGAGACTTGAATGGCGTTTGCGTGCTACAGCATGATGAGCTGATTCGCCCGACCACGCCTGAGGGACTTGCCGGGCTTAGCCCCTCTTTCACCATGTTCAACGATTTCGGTCACGGAGAGTTTCTCAAGTTCAAGTATCCTCAGGTAGAGAGTGTGGAATGTATTCACACCCCGGGAAACTCCTCTGGAGTAGTGGATGGCGCTTCACTTGTTTTGCTCGGCACTAAGCAGGCAGGGAATGATCAGGGTCTAAAACCCCGTGCCCGTATCCGTACCTGCGCTCTGACCGGAACCGAGCCGACAATCATGTTGGCAGGTCCAGCGCCCGCGTCCGAGAAGGCTTTGCAGCAGGCAGGTATGGCCACTTCGGACATTGATTTGTTCGAGCTGAATGAGGCATTCGCTGCCGTGGTGCTGCGCTTCCAGCAGTTGATGGATATCCCCGATGACAAGATCAACGTAAACGGCGGTGCGATTGCCATGGGCCACCCTATCGGTGCCACCGGGGCGATGATCCTCGGCACCGTGCTCGATGAACTGGAGCGCCGCGATTTGAATACGGCACTGGTAACCCTATGCGCCGGTGGCGGTATTGGCATTGCAACTATCATTGAGCGAGTTTGATATGGACCGTATTGGAGCGAAGATATGAGTTACATACGATTGGAAAAGGATGCGGATGGCATCGTAGACCTGGTCTTCGACCAGCCCGGAAAAGACGTCAATGTGATGGGTGACGAATACGCCGAGGCCATGCCAAAGGCGCTGAGTGAGCTGGAGGCGATGAAGGACAGTATCAAGGGTATCTATATTCGCTCGGGCAAGCCGGGACAGTTTTTTGCTGGAGGTGACATCACCATGATGTTGGCAATGGACCTTAATCCCTCGGATCAAGAGCGCAAGGCGATGCTCGACGGTATTGCCGAGGCGAAAGCGCCTTTGAGGCGCCTTGAGGCGCTCGGCGTGCCGGTGGTGGTCGGCATCAACGGTCCCGCCCTGGGGGGTGGTTATGAAATCGCGCTGGCCTGTCACCACCGGATTGCGCTGGATAGCCCCAGTGTAAAGGTGGGTTTGCCCGAGGCTATGTTGGGCTTGATGCCCGGCGCGGGCGGCGTGGTGCGCATGGTGCGCATGTTGGGTATGGAGCAGGCCGTGGGCCTGATCTCTCAGGGCAAACAGCTTACAGCGGACAAGGCGTTGGAAAAAGGTTTGATCCACGAGCTGGCGGCGTCGGAAGAGGAGATGGCACAGAAAGCGCGGGCCTGGATACTTGCGAATCCCGTAGCGAAACAACCCTGGGAGCAACCAGGTTATAGCATGCCTGGCGGCTTGCCCTCTGATCCTGCGACACAGGGGCTGACGTATTTCGGCCCGGTGAACGTTATGGTACAGACGTGGGGCAACATGCCCGCACAGCAAGTCATTATGGCTGCTGTAATCGATACCGCGCGAGTGGACTATGACACGGCCCACATGGTTGAGGCCCGCTACTTCCAGCGCCTGTTGCTGGATCAGGTGGCACGCAACATGATGACCACCTTTTTTGTACAAATGAATGCGATGGATGGCGGGGCTTCCCGGCCGGACGGCTTCGATAAGACTGAGGTGAAAAGGCTCGGCATCCTCGGTGCCGGCGTAATGGGAGCCGGCATCGCATTCAACGCCGCAAAATTTGGCATTGAGGTGGTTTTAAAGGACGTCTCCCTCGGTAATGCGGAAAGGGGCAAGGAGTACGCCAGCAGCGCGTGCGAGAAAAGCCGCAGTATCGACGCCCAGAAAACGCTGGAGATTCTTGCGCGTATTCACCCGACGGCGGACGTAACAGATCTCGCTGACTGTGACTTTGTGATTGAGGCGGTTTTCGAGGACCGTGAGATCAAGGCTACTGTGACCTCAGAGACAGAGGCGGTACTCTCCGAGAGCGCGGTGTTTGCCTCCAACACCTCGGGGTTGCCGATCACTGAGCTGGCGCAAGCCTCTGCCCGCCCGGCGAACTACATTGGCATGCATTTCTTTTCTCCGGCAGAGCGCATGCCCCTCGTTGAAATCATAACGGGCAATGAAACGTCGGACGAGGCCCTGGCTCGCGCCTTTGACCTTGCTCAGCAGCTGGGTAAGAAACCTATCGTGGTAAAGGATGCGCCGGGCTTTTTTACGACCCGCGTCATTGGGCAGACCATTACGCAGGGGCAGCGCATGCTGGCAGAGGGCGTCAACCCTGCCCTGATTGAGAATGGTGCCCGCATGAACGGATCGCCGATGGGGCCGCTAGAGACTCTGGACAGTATTTCACTGGAGACGGCATACCACGCTGCAAACCAGCAGCGAACTGATGCAGAGTCCGCGGGTGAAGCGTGGCGGCCGGCGCCGGAGTCTGAAGTTATCCGCATCATGGTGGAAGAGGCGAAGCGCGTCGGTCAGGCCAGGGGTGCCGGGTTTTACGATTACGACGATAATGGAAAGAAGACGGTCACCTGGCCCGGATTGAAGAGCCTGTTTGCCAGTGATGGCTATGTTGAGATGCCTTTCGAAGACGTTAGGGACCGCCTGCTATTCCCTCAGGTACTGGAAGCCATCAGGATTCTGGAGGAGGGTGTTATCACCAGTGTGGGCGACGGCAATATTGGGTCGATCATGGGTATTGGTTTTCCACCTCATACTGGTGGTGTGTTCCAGTGCGTTAATGCCTACGGCGCGAGCGCCTTTGCCGAGCGGGCCAAAATATTGGCCACGAAGTATGGCGAGGTATTCGAGCCGCCGACGTTGCTGCTCGATATGGCGAAGCGCGGTAAAACGTTTGCCTGAGCGTATCGAGCGGTAAAAACGACTGACACAAAAAAGCCGGCACGAAGGCCGGCTTTCTCATGGCTTCATGGGTTAGCGAATGCCACGTCTCGCCATGCCTTCGGGCGTAAAGTATTTTTCTTTGACGGTGACACCATTCTTGTATTTACCGGGAACCGGCTTCCCGCTCAAGTTATAGATATTCTGCAGCAGGTCATACGCACCGTAGGCCGAACCGAATCCGGACGCGCGATCATACAGGTTGACGGGGTAGGCGAACTGCACACGCCATAGTTGGTCGCGGCCATCGTACATATCACTGGACCAGGCTGCCCAGCTGTCCTCGTCGAGGTAGAAGGTGCGCCGGGAGTAGAGGTGACGACTGCCCTCCTTGAGCCGGGAATCAACTATCCAGACTCTGCGCTTCTCCCAGCGAATCATGTCCGGGTTGAGAAACTTTTCGCCCAGCAGGTCCTCTATATCTGCCTGGAAAATCATCTCGTAGTTGCCGGCAGGGACTATCAGCTCTTTCTTGCCGACCAGTTCCCAGTCATAGCGCTCAGGCGATCCGTTATAAATAAAGGCATCGTCGTACGTCGAGGTGCCTGCCACTGCTGGATTGGGCGTGTCGAAAGACACGGCTGGGGCCAGACGCACGCGGCGCTGCCCCACCAGGTACTGCCACGCCTTGCGGCCCTTGCCCTTGGTGTAGTCTGCGCCCGGCTCGTGTACCAAAAGGATCTCGCCGGCACGGCGCGGCGGTGCCTCATAGTTTATACGCAGCTTGCCCCATACCGCTTCGCCGACGACTTCATCCGGGTTCTTGAACATGGGGAATACGGAGACAGAGGAGCCGGTTGTGGCCAGAATAGGCCTGCCGTTGGCGCCAACATAGTAGACATCAGAGACGACAGACGCATCCTCGGCGTAGCGTATCATGTGGTTCCAGATGGCCTCCAGTCCGGATTCGGGAATCGGGAAGGGAACGCCAGGAAGATTGCCCTCAATTTTTTGGCCTCCTTCTATCAGCGTGGCCTGTGTGGCATTTTTGATGGAATTGGCATAAAACCACTCGGGCCTGATGGTTCCTCGGTGAGTGGGGTAGACGTGCATTTTGAATCCGTCGGCACCAAATTTTTCAAACAGGGCTATGGAGCCCGCCGTGAGGTTGTCGGCGTAGTCCTGCCAGTTACTGCCGTCGATGGTATAGAGCGGCTTCTCATCAGGATAGGGGTCGATGTAATTATCTGAGCCCGCTACAAAGCCCTCGGGGACGGGAGTGCCGTCCGGGTTCCAGGCTGGGATGCTGCCGTCAGCATTGCCCGCCATCTCTGCCCCGGCGGGTGTGAGCTCCTTGCCAAGCTTCGCCGCTTGGTCCGGTGCGACTGCCGCGAGGGAAGTTGTGGCGGTGAAAGTAGAGAGGCAGATGGCTGCCAGGGTGGTTCGTATCGTCATTACTGATGCTCCGCTGCGCTTAACAAGAATGCAGACCGAAGATTAGTGCACACAGCACGAAATATCTAGCGGTTTGCCCGATGTATGGTTTATTGAGACACCTTGACACCGCTGCGTGGCGGCCAATGCCTCTTTTACCGGGTCTGTGACATCAGGCCGCTGGTAAACTCGCCGCAGGGTCGAAGGCGATGTGCATTTCCTTCATGGCATTCACGAAAAAAGAGCGCACAAACTTTGGATCAGTCTGTAGGCGGGGGTTGCGCAATCGCGGGATGATCTCCTCGAACATGATGTTCAGCTCGAGTCTCGCCAAGTGGGAGCCAATACAAAAATGTTGGCCAATTCCAAAGGAGCGAAGCTGACTATAAAGATCTGGCATACGTTCAGCGCGCGTGACGTCGAACGCCATGGCGTCCTCACCGAAGACGTGCTCATCGTGATTGGCGGCGTGATAGTGGAGGATAACCTTGTCTCCCTTCTCGATGTGCTGTCCGCCCAGCTCTGTGTCTGCCATGGCTGTGCGTCGCATGCAGATAAACGCGGTGTTGTAGCGCAGTATTTCTTCGCAGGCATTGCCAATTTTGTCCGGGTTGTCTATCAGGTACTGCAATTGTGCAGGATGCTCCATCAGTAAGCGCATGCCCTGTGCGATAACGGTGCGGGTGGACTCGTTGCCGCCAACGAGTATGAGGATAAACATCCAGCCAAACATCTCCTCGGTAATAGGCTCTCCGCCCAATTCTGCGTCCAGCAGCGCGGCCGTGATATTGTCCATTGGTGATTGGCGGTGCTTGGCCGCGATATCCAGCGCATAGGTGATGACCTCCATCGCGGCCAGCTGACCCTCCTCCATCGAGGTCGCCATATCCGGGTCGTCGGCGAAAATCATCGTGTTTGTCCAGTCGAAAAATTGTTTGCGATCGTCCAGTGGGACGCCGAGCAATTCGAGAATAGCGATCAGGGGCAGTTCAGCGGCAACCTCCTCCACGAATTCGCACTCACCTCGATGCGCAACGGCATTGACGATGAGGCGCGCGTGTTCCCGAAATCTGGCAGCGTAGGATTCGACACGCTTGGGCGTAAATGCATTGCGTACGATGCGCCTCGCTTTTTGATGCTGGGGCGGATCCATGTTGATAATCGTAAGGCGCTGCATCTCGACGATATCGTCACCGTATTCCATCGGGAAAGCGGAGCGCTCAGCGGAGGAAAACAGCGCCGGATTTTTCGATACCTCGTCCATCTCAGCAATGCGAGTGACGGCCCAATAAGGTGTGCCGCTAATGGGGTCCTCAATTTTGACAACAGGCCCGGCATCGCGAATTTCTTTTAGCCTTGTGTAGGGCATGCCCTGAGCGTAAGTATCGGGATCCAATAAATTGGCGAATGGACATTGATTCATAAAGGTGCTCCAGCACATCGACTGCGCGTTGCGGAGTGCCACTTAAGTACTAGCAACGTTTTACACCTCAGTGTGGCACGGTCTTTGGCACGGGGTAAACCCGAGTTCGGTACTCTGGCTGAACCGGTTTGAACTGCTGTGTCCGTCATTCCAGCGTATTGTCCCCGCTGTTTTATAAAGTGCTGCGGCGCAAGCCTTGCGGTAAGTGGGCAACGTGGTGATGGCACTGCGATGGATAATTGGCGTTCGGCAGGCGCGCAACGCGTTTACACATCTCGTTATTAGTCGATTTATTCGGCCTGTTGCCGGTAGGCGAGGGCCTCAGCGAGATGTGGCGCGCTAACCGTGTTCTCTTGCTCCAGATCGGCAATGGTTCGGGCGACACGGAGACTGCGGTGCAGCCCCCTTGCGGACAGATGCATACGCTGTGTTGCAGTGGACAGGTGGCGGGTTTCTTTTTCCCCAAGCTGGCAGACGCTATGCAGGCTTGCCGAGGCGAGCCCGGCATTGGAGCAACCCTGGCGGGCCTGTTGAATCTCTCTGCAGCGCGTCACGCGAGCCTGGACTGGTGCCGAGGCCTCTGCCGGTGTCGTACGAGACAGCAGCTGACTGGGTGGTAGGCGCGGCACCGTAACATGCAGATCAATGCGATCCAACAGGGGGCCCGACAGCCTCGCTCGATAGCGCTGGACCTGCTCGGGCCTGCAGCGACAGGAGCGCTCGGGATCACCGAGAAACCCGCATGGGCATGGGTTCATAGCGGCAACTAATTGAAAACGGGCGGGATAGGTCACTCGGTGTCTGGTGCGCGTCAGGGTGATTTCACCGGACTCCATGGGCTCACGCAGTGACTCCAGGCAGCGGCGGTTGAATTCAGGTAACTCGTCTAGGAAGAGTACGCCTCCGTGCGCGAGCGAAACCTCCCCCGGGCGAGGACTGCCGCCACCACCGGTCAGGGAGGTGGCTGTGGCGCTGTGGTGCGGGCAGCGAAAGGGTCGCTGCAGACGCAGAGGTGTTCCCGCAGGCAGACCTTCAATATCCTGCAGGGCCAGACCGTAGAGCACGTCTCTGCGACGGGGAGGGGGCAATATTCCGGGTAGCCGGCTAGCCAACAGGGTTTTACCGGTTCCGGGGGGACCGCAAAACAGCAGGTTGTGGCCCCCGGCGGCCGCGATTTCCATGGCGCGCCTCGCTGCAGCCTGGCCAACCACGTCAGCCATATCGGGGTATTCTGCAGCGGCCAGCGTATCGTCCGGACTGGCGCTCTGCAGGGTTGCGCGACCATTGAGGTGGGCACACAAAGTAAGGATATCTGCTGCGGGAATAATCTTGCTGCCGGGAACCTGCGCCGCGGAGCCAGCGCTTTCCTGAGCCAGCACCAGCCGGCGTCCGCTGCCCGTGGCGGCAATAGCTGAGGCGATGCTACCGCGCACAGCGCGGAGACTCCCGTCGAGTGCCAGTTCAGCCAGAAATTCGTGGAGTGCCAGATCGTTGGTGGGCAGCTGACCGGATGCGGTGAGTATGCCCAGTGCGATGGCGAGGTCGAAGCGGCCGCCTTCCTTGGGCAGGTCTGCGGGGGCGAGATTTACCGTGATCCGTCGGTCAGGGAACTCGAAACAGGAGTTTATGATCGCGCTGCGCACGCGGTCCTTGCTTTCGCGCACGGCCATCTCGGGCAGGCCCACAATGTGAAATGCGGGAAGACCGTTGGCCAGGTGTGTCTCGACCTGCACCAATGGAGCGTCCAGGCCCGAGAGGGCGCGACTGTACAACACCGATAATTCCATGGCCATCCTGCGCCCTGTCCAAAACGATGCCAGGAAGTGTATGGGAGGCGCGCGGGTGGATGAATTGATTGGCCTGAAATGAGTAAATACAACGGTTGTCTGGGGGTTTCGCGGAGAACTGCTGTAACTACACCTCGTTGTTGCCCTCTTCGAGTGCGCTCGCCAGCGCCTCCAGTGTGTTTTCCAGCTCGATGACACGCTCCCGCGTGCGCTCAAGCAGCGCGCTTTGTGCATCAAATTCTTCCCGGCTGACCACGTCTAGCTTCGACAACGCCGATTGGGCCAGCGCGCGCGCGCCCTTGTCTAGCTCACCGCCCATTCGGGAGCTTGCCTGTTGCAGCAGATCCCAGGGGGGAGGAGGGGGTTTTGGTGACATATGAGTGAGCCTTTGCGTGAGATCGCAGGTGTCTAGGGAGTGTAGAGCAAATCAGCGAGTCGGCACAGTGCGAAAATGCGCACATTTATTGTGCAATGCACCTTATTAGTGCGATTCGCGGGTGCCTGACAGCGCGTCCTGTTTAGGCGCTAGTTAATAACCTATTGAAATTTCGGAATAATATACTAATTGGCACAGACTCTGCTCTGTTATGTCCGACAGAGCAGCAACGCGCACACACAGTGCCCGCAGCGATCATCTGACACGTTACAGAGTCTGCTTTATGACTTTAACTTTAGGGGAGAAGAAACATGTTAAACAAGAAACTGATTACCGCAGCTGTATCCACGGCGCTGTTGTCTGGAATAGGGGCGACTGCCGCACAAGCGTTTGACGTGAGTGCAAATGTTGCGCTGGTGAGCGATTACCGTTTTCGCGGTATCTCGCAAACAGGGACAGATGCGGCCGTTCAGGGCGGATTTGATGCTAGCTGGGAGCCGGGTTTCTATCTTGGCACCTGGGCGTCTTCTGTCGACTTCGGCGGTGGCAACGACACCGGTAGCTTCGGCACCATGGAGATCGATTATTACGCCGGCTGGTCTGGCCCGGTAGGTGATACAGACTTCGGTATTGACGTAGGATACACCTACTATCAGTATCCTGGTGACACGGTCGACCCCAAGGGCGATTATCAGGAATTCTACATCAAGCCGTCCTGGCGCGACCTGACCATCGGCGTTACCTATTCGAATGACTATTACGCCGAGACTGGAAAGTTCTGGTACTTTGCCGGTGACTACAGTCTGACGTTTGCCGAGGACTTCTCACTGGGGTTGCATGCCGGCTACAACGACTTCGATGAAAAGGATTTCTTCCCAACAGGGAAGGATTCTTACACTGACTACTCTGTAACGCTGACTTATACCTTCAAGGGTGTGGATCTTTCGGTGGCGTGGGTCGGTACCGACCTCGATACCGACGACTGTTTCAATGATGCAGATGCCTGTGACGACACCGCAGTATTCAGCATCGCCAAGAGCTTTTAATAGCAGCATTCTGCACCGAGTCGGTCAGATTTCTGGCCGACTCTCAGACTGGAGATTTATATGAAACTGATTACGGCCATTGTTAAACCTTTCAAACTGGACGATGTGCGCGAAGCACTCTCTGAGATAGGCGTCCAGGGCATCACCGTAACCGAAGTCAAAGGCTTTGGCCGGCAGAAAGGCCATACCGAGTTGTACCGCGGGG
>JAAENL010000222.1 GCA_024224435.1 Halieaceae bacterium | reverse complement strand
GAGGCAGAAGGCTTGTATGCCAAAAGTATCAATGGTGATGCTTTCAGTGACGCGGTCAAACAACAGGCAATCGACGTAATCAAAGCAGATATGGGTCAGGTAGACCTGGTGATCTACAGCCTGGCTGCGCCTCGGCGGCAGCATCCGGTCACTGGCGTAGTGCACGATTCCACACTCAAGCCCATCGGTAAAGATGCCGTACAAATGGGGGTAAACACGGATAAGGAAGAGATTCAGGAATTTTCTCTCCCGGCCGCGACGCAGGAAGAAATAGATAACACCGTTGCGGTTATGGGCGGTGAGGACTGGCAGATGTGGATTGAGGCCCTCGACGAAGCAGGGGTTTTGGCCGATGGGGCGAAGACAACCGCCTACACCTACATTGGGGAGAAGCTGACCTGGGATATTTATTGGCACGGCACCATCGGTGCAGCCAAGCAGGATCTGGACCGCCGCGTGCTCGCCATTCGAGAGCGATTGGCGCCCAGGGGCGGTGACGCCAGAGTGTCGGTACTGAAAGCCGTAGTCACTCAAGCCAGTGCTGCGATCCCCGCTATGCCCATTTATCTCGCGCTGTTGTTTAAGGTGATGAAGGAGCGTGGTGTACACGAGGGTTGTATCGAGCAAATCGACGGTTTGTTTCGGGAATCGCTGTATGGCAGCCACCCTCACCTGGATGAGGAGGGGCGACTGCGTGCCGATGGCAAGGAACTGGATCCCGAGGTACAGGCTGCTGTCGATGCGCTGTGGAGTCAGATCAGCACTGAAACGCTGCGGGAGTTATCGGACTATGCAGGTTATCGTCGAGAGTTCCTGCAATTGTTCGGCTTCGAAGTGGATGGCGTGGATTACGAGCAGGACGTCGATCCCTTTGTATTGATAGATAATCTGGTCTAGCGCGATGCTTGAGCACGGCGTGCCATTTCGTCTTAATAGCCGGGTGTGTCGACTGGTCGCCCCCAATCCGGGAGTGATGACTGGCCCCGGCACCAATACCTATCTGTTGGGGACCGAAAAGGTTGCCGTGTTGGATCCGGGCCCGGCGATTCCGGCGCACGTTGATGCCATTCTGGACGCGGTCGGCGACCGCATACACTGGGTTGTCTGCACCCACACGCACCCCGACCATTCGCCGGCTGCGTTGGCGGTGGCGCAGGCTACCGGTGCCGAGGTTATCGGGGCGGTGCCGCCGGAGGATGACCATCAGGACAAGACCTTCAAGCCCTCCATAGAATTGCAACACGATCATGTACTGTCCACTGATGAGCTTACCCTGCGGGCAATCCATACGCCCGGGCATGTAGGTAACCACTACTGTTTTTTTCTCGAGGAAGAGGGCATGTTGTTCGCTGGGGATCACATCATGAACGGCTCTACGGTGGTGATTATTCCGCCCAGTGGCGACATGAAAGCCTATATTGAATCCTTGCAATTGCTGTTGGCCTATCCGCTCAGGCAGATTGCGCCGGGCCACGGTGATGTCATTGAGGACCCTGCGGCCGCGGTGGAGTGGCTGGTGCAGCATCGGCTGGGCCGCGAAGGCAAGGTGATCGACGGGCTGCGCAGCAGCGGCCGCTGTTCGCTGGATACGCTGGTGAAGGTGGTTTACGACGATGTGGATACGAGTCTGCACAAGATGGCGAAGTTATCCCTCAGTGCGCACCTGATCAAGTTGCGCGATGAAGCGCGCGTCAGCGAACACCCGGAAGACGGCGTTTGGGAGTTACTCTAATTTTGACAGGTCGATGGCGCATTTTGAGGGGTGGGCCTCCCGGGTGTGCCGTCGTTTATAAAGACTACTGGAGAACGTGACATATGAACGGGTTAATGATGGACATGCCGCTGACGATTGCCTCGATCGTGGAGCATGCGGAACGAATCAATGGCGGCGGCGAGATTGTGTCAGTGACCGCGGAGAACCCTCGGCATCGCTATACCTACCGTGAGGCGTTTGCCAGGGCACGTCAGCTTGGCGACAGCCTGACCCAGTGGGGTCTTGCCCGCGGCGACCGCATTGCCACCCTCGCCTGGAATGACTATCGACATTTTGAAGTCTATTACGGTGTAGCCTGCACCGGCCACGTCTGTCACACCATCAACCCGAGGTTGTTTCCGGAGCAGTTGATTTACATTATTAACCACGCGGAAGATCGCTACGTATTTGTTGATCCGGATTTTGTGCCGTTGGTTGAAGGTCTCGCGGAGCAGTGCCCCATGGTGAAGGGCTGGATCATCCAGTGCAGTGCAGAGCGCATGCCGCAAACCTCGCTGCCCAACGCGATCTGTTACGAAACACTGTTGGAAAAAGGCAGTCCTGATTTTCAGTGGCCGGCGCTGGAAGAGCGGGACGCCTGTGCGCTGTGTTACACGTCGGGAACCACCGGCAACCCCAAAGGCGTTTTGTACTCACACCGTTCCACGTTGTTGCACTCTTATGCCACCATGATGCCGGATGCCCTGGGCATCGCGCGCAGGGATGTAGTGTTGCCGATTGTGCCCCTGTTTCACGTCAACGCCTGGGGCAACCCGTATGCCTGCCCGATCGCGGGTGCCAAGTTGGTGTTTCCGGGCAGCAAAATGGGTGATGGAGAGACGCTGGCAGCGCTTATAAATGAAGAGAAGGTGACTCTGTCCGCCGGTGTGCCCACGGTCTGGCTGGGGTTACTGGGCCACCTTAAAAAATCCGGCCAGCGTATCGATTCACTGGAGCGGATCATTGTCGGCGGCGCGGCCTGCCCGCTGTCGATCATGGAAGACCTAGACAGTTACGGTGTAAGCACCCGGGTCGGTTGGGGGATGACGGAGATGAGCCCCCTCGGTTCGGCCAATGCCGGCGACAGCGAGCGGGACAAGTACAGTGATGAAGACTACGCCAAGCTTCGCCTGAAGGCGGGGCGACCGATATTTGGTGTTGAAATGAAAATCGTCGACGACGAGGGTAAAGCGTTGCCTTGGGACGGCGAGGCATTCGGTTCTTTGCTGGTGAGAGGACCCTGGGTCTGCTCCAGTTATTTCAAGTTGGAGGGCTCTGATGCTCACGAGCGCGAAGCGGGCTGGTTCGAGACGGGTGATGTGGCCACGATCGATGCGGACGGCTACCTGGCGATCACCGATCGCACCAAGGATGTGATCAAATCCGGCGGCGAATGGATTTCCTCCATTGAGGTAGAAAACGCGGCGACAGATCACCCCAAGGTAGCGGAGGCTGCGGTGATTGGATGCTATCACCCCAAGTGGAGTGAGCGGCCGCTGCTGATCGTGGTGCGGTCCAGCGACGGGCAGGACGTTACTGCAGCGGAAATCCTCGCCTCGCTTGAGGGAAAGATCGCCAAGTGGTGGATGCCCGACGCGGTGGAGTTCGTTGACGAGCTACCCCACACCGCTACCGGTAAGGTGCAGAAGCTCAAGTTGCGAGACCAGTTCAGAGACTTTTCTTTCAAGGCGTAGCAGGACGAGTTGAGCTGTCTCGCGGGCTTAACCAATCAACAATGCGGCAGCGCCACACTGTGCGCAATGTGTCAAAGGGGAGTGTGCTGGCTTCGCGTCGTCTGTCGGTCACAACTCGCGGTTTTGGAGCGCCCGCCGTTGCTCTACCTTTGGGGGGCGCCGCCGCGATAGTGACCTTAGCTTGGCGGTATCTACTAAATTCGTAGATTTTTTGTCAAATAACTACGAAAAAGTCTTTTTATTTGCGCCCTGACTGACTAATATGCTCGTCCCGGGTCGCTGTTGCCCTTCACTCAGTAATTTATCGATGACCGATAATCCAGTGCCAGCCAGAACCCTGCCCCAGGTCGTCGTCGACGCGGCGTTGCGCTACGGGTCTCGCCTCGCCATCACCGACGGGGCGGTGCAGTTGACCTATGAAGAGCTGGACAGGGCCCGTATCGCCGCGGCGCAGGCGTTTATCGCTGCGGGTCTTGAGCAGGGCGACCGCTTCGCCATCTGGGCGCCAAACATCTGGCAATGGATCGTCGCTGCCATCGGTGCGCAGAGCGTGGGTGCTGTGCTGGTGCCGCTGAATACGCGCTACAAGGGCTCCGAGGCGGCCTACATCCTCCGCTCCAGCGGTGCGCGGATGCTGTTCACGGTGGGGGATTTTCTGGGTGTCTCCTACCCGGAGATGCTTGCAGATCAAACACTGCCTGAGCTCGAATGCACGGTATTGCTTGACGATGCTGCCGTGGGTGGCCAGACCTGGTCATCCTTCCTTGCGGCGGGCGAGTCTGTTCCTGCGGAGGCGGTCACACGGCGCGCGGCGTTGCTGACCCCTGAAGATACGCTGGATATCCTTTTTACCTCCGGTACCACGGGTAACCCCAAGGGGGTGGTGACTGCTCATGGGCAGAATATCCGTACGTTTGAAAACTGGAGCGGGACGGTGGGTTTACGAAGCGAGGATAATTACCTCATTATCAATCCGTTTTTCCACTCCTTTGGCTACAAGGCGGGATGGCTGGCGGCGATTATTCGTGGGGCACATATCCTGCCGGTTCTGAGCTTCAACCTCGATGCGGTGATGGCGCAGATCGCAAAGGACAAGATCTCCATGATCCCTGGTCCGCCCACCATTTATCAGTCTTTGCTGGCTCACCCCCAGCGGGGCGAATACGATTTGTCGAGCCTGCGTCTAGCGGTGACAGGGGCGGCACCGGTACCGGTTGAGCTGGTGCGGCAAATGCGAGAGGAGCTGGGGTTTGAGATCGTAGTGACCGCCTACGGCTTGACGGAAACCTGTGGCGTCGTGTCGATTTGTCGGCCTGACGACAGCGCCGAGCGTATATCTCACACCTCCGGGCGCGCCATGGACGGTGTCGAGGTCAAGTTGGTAGATAGCAGCGGCAAGGGCGTCGCTGACGGTGCAGTGGGCGAGATATTGGTGCGTGGATTTAACGTGATGCAGGGCTACTTCAACGATGCGCAGGCCACTGCTGAGGCGCTTACAGATGACGGCTGGTTAAGCACCGGTGATGTGGGCGAAATGGACGAAAGCGGATACGTCCGCATTACGGGTCGTATCAAAGAGATGTTTATCGTGGGGGGGTTCAACTGCTACCCAGCGGAAATTGAGAATACGTTGTGTGATATGCCCGGTGTTGCTCGCGCCGCCGTCATCGGTGTGCCGGATGATCGCATGGGCGAGGTGGCACGTGCTTTTCTGGTTCGTGATGCCGGTGTGCAGCTGGATGAGACGACAGTCATTGCCTGGGCACGCGACAATATGGCCAATTACAAGGTGCCTCGTTCCGTGGTATTTCTGGATGCGTTGCCGATGAACGCTGGCGGCAAGGTTGACAAGGCCGCGCTGGCAAGCGGTGGCGCGGGGTGAAGGATATCGCCACGCCGACAGGGCAGGCCGAGCCCATTGATCTGGATGACACAGACCACGCCATTATTGCACTGTTGCGCGATAACGGCCGCATGCCCTATCGGGCTGTCGCGCGGGAACTGAATGTCTCGGAAAACACGGTGCGCGCGCGGGTGCGGCGCATGGAGGAGTCCGACACCATGCGTGTGGTGGCTGTCACCGATATCGAAGCCGCGGGCTTCGGCATGTTGCTGGCCATTGGTGTGCAGGTGGAGGGCCGCTCACCAGAGGAAGTGGCGCGAGACATGGCAATTGTGCCCGAAGTTTTTTCCGTCAGCGTGGTGGTGGGTGCCCAGGACATCGAGATACTGGTGGTTGCTCGAGACCAATTGCACCTGAATGCCCTGATCGCTGAACAACTGGGTGTGGTGCCCGGTGTGCGGCGACTGACGCCGGCACTGGCACTTGATGTGTTGAAGAATCAGCCGGACTGGGTGCCTTTTCATGCGGCGTAACCTCGATGATTCAGACCTGGCAATCGTGGAGCGACTGTCCCGCGATGCACGGGTCAGCAACCGGGAGATTGCCGAGCAGCTCGGTGTCACTGAGGGCACGGTTCGATCGCGCGTCAAACGTATGGAAGAAGAACGGCAGATTCGCATTACAGCGGTGACCAATATCGACCGGTTCAAGGATGCGGCGCTGGCGTATATCTGGATCGAGGTTGAGCGCAGTGACCAGACCAAAGCCATTGCGAGTGAGTTGGCGGATGTAACTGAGTTGGGTTTTGTCGGCGTGATGTTGGGTCGGGCCGATATTCTGGCCATCACGATGGTGCGTAATGCGGAACATCTGGCGGAATTTGTACACAAGCGTATCAGTGTGATTCAGGGCGTGCGGGGTACTCGCAGTACGCTGGGCGTCAATTTTATCAAACACGACTATCGCGTGGCGCGAATAGTCAGTTAGACGCGGGCTGACACTAGCGCGCCAGAAAAAAGGAAGCGAACGATGAGCAAACAGATGACGGCGGCAGAGGCCATTGGGCAGATTGAAGATGGCATGACCATCGGGATCGGTGGCTGGGGCCCGCGCCGCAAGCCCATGGCTTTGGTGCGCGAAATCCTGCGCTCCGATCTGAAAGATCTTACCGTGGTGGCATATGGTGGCGCGGATGTGGGCATGCTGTGTGCAGCGGGCAAAGTCAAGAAGGTGGTATTTGCGTTTGTCTCCCTCGATTTTATTCCGTTGGAGCCCTACTTTCGTCAGGCCCGGCAGTCCGGTGCCATCGAGGTGATGGAGGTGGACGAGGGCATGATGCTGCTGGGCCTGCGGGCCGCGAGCTGGGGCGTGCCATTCATTCCGACGGAGGTGGGATTGGGTACCGATATTATTACGAAAAACGCTGACCTCAAGGTAATTGATAGCCCCTACGACGAAAAAGAGTGGGTTGCCATGCCGGCATTGTCATTGGATGTGTCCCTTATTCACGCGGACCGGGCCGACGCACGCGGCGTCTGTCAGATCGCGGGCCCCGACCATTACATGGACGACTGGTTTGCCCGGGCAGCTGACAAAACCCTGGTCTCCTGCGACGAGCTTGTCGACAGCGACTATTTCCACGATCCCGCACAGGCCCGACTGGTGCACTGGGAGCGTTCCGCAACAACCGGAGTGATCGCTATACCGGGAGGGGCACACCCGAGTTCCTGCGCCCCGCTTTACGGATTTGATGTTGCGCATTTTAAGGCGTACGTGGCGTCAGCGAAGGATGAGGGCGGTATCCGGAGCTACCTCGATAAGTTCCTGGGGAGCTCAGAGGACGAGTATCAGCAAAATGTGGGTGGCCTCGACGCCATCCGCGCCATCGAATTGCCTACGTATTAACCGACCGGGGAGATAAAGACCATGACTGCAGCAACTGATTACACCCTGGCCGAGCTGTGCATCGTCGCCGCGAGCCAGGCGTTTGCCAATGAGGGTGAGGTACTGGCCACCGGCATCGGGGTCATCCCGCGACTGGCGGCAAGCCTTGCCATGAAAACGACTAACCCCGAGCTGATGATGACAGACTCCGAGGCGTGGATGCTGAGCGAGCCCAACCCGCTGGGCAAACGCCCGGATGATTTCGTGCCTGCCAGAGAATCCTGGATGGGTTTTTCGCGCATTTTCGACAACGTTTGGAGCGGCAAGCGTCACGCCATGCTGGGCCCGACCCAGATAGACCGCTTTGGCCAGTCCAATACCTCTGCGCTGGGTGGCACCTACGACAGGCCCAAGGTAATGATGTTGGGCGCTCGCGGCTTTCCGGGCAATTCAATTTCCCACCCCAACAGCTTTTTTGTGCCTTCGCACAACACACGCGTGTTTATGGAGGGTGAGTGCGACTTTGTATCGTCTATCGGTTACAACCCGGCGCGGTTGCCCAAGGGCCACAGTCTGGACGACATCGATATCCGCCTGGTTGTGACTGAGTTGTGTGTGATGGACTTCGGGGGGCCGGAGCATCAGGTGCGACTGGTGTCGCTGCATCCCGGAGTGACGGTGGAGCAGGTTGAGGAAAATACCGGCTACCCGGTGCATGTCCCCGGGGACGTCCCCGTGACAGTGGCTCCCTCGCAGGTGCAACTGGATATTATAGCCACTCTGGATCCGCACAATCAGCGTGCGCACCAGATCAAGGATAACCCGCCCGGCAACCGTGGCTAATTGGAGACACTGAGACATGCTTGAGACACGGTTGACGGAGTTGCTGGATTGCCGTTACCCCATTGTGCAGACCGCAATGGGCTGGGTCGCTGACCCCAACCTCGTTGCCGGTAGCTGCAACGCGGGGGGGTTTGGGTTCCTGGCCGGCGCCACTATCCCGGCGCAGGAGATGGAGCGTGACATTCAGAAGGTGAAGGAATTAACCGACAAGCCCTTCGGTGTGAACTTCCATATGTACCAGCCCAACGCGATGCATATTGTGGATCTGGTGATACGCCACGACGTGAAAGCGGTGAGTTATTCCCGGTCTCCCGGGCCCGACATGATCAGAAAGCTGAAGGATGCGGGTGTTGTATGCATGCCGACCATCGGCCTGCCCAAACACGCCATCAAGGCGGTGGAGCTGGGCGCGGATGCGGTTACCGTGCAGGGTGGAGAGGGTGGAGGACATACGGGTGCTGTGCCCACCTCGTTGTTGATACCGCAGGTTGTTGATGCGGTCGGTGACAAGGTGCCCGTGGTGGCAGCAGGTGGTTTCAAGGATGGTCGCGGCTTGCTGGCCGCGCTGTCATTTGGTGCTGACGGTATCGCTATGGGCACACGATTTCTTATGACAGAAGAAAGCCCGGTGCCACGGGAAACGCTACAGCGTTACATCGACTGCAAGAATCCCGGTGAGATTATCGTGTCGAAGGCTATGGACGGTTTGCCGCAGCGCATGATCATGAACGAGCTGCTGGTTGAACTGGAAAAAGCCAGTGCCCTGAAGAAGTTATTGATCGCGATGCGTAACGGCCTGGCTTTCCGCAAGCACACGGGTGCGAGCATCATCAGTTTGCTCAAGTCCGCTATGGCAATGGGCCGCGATGGCGATATGACAGCGGCCCAAGCCATTATGTCTGCCAATGCCCCCATGATTATCCAAAGAGCGATGGTGGATGGGGAGCCGTCCCGGGGGGTGTTGCCCTCGGGCCAGGTCGCCGGCGTCATTGACGAGCTGTTGACCTGCGAAAAATTGATTGCCTCGATTGTTGAGGAAGCGGAGCAGCGCTTGAAACTATTGGCGTTAAAAGCAGAGGCTTAGCACACAGTCAAATCCCGGAGGGGATTGAGCACACGGGGTGTGAGCGTGGCAGGTACAGATTCATCCGGAAGTCGAAACCGCGACACGGGGGCCGACGTACCATTAACACAGCAGAACATGACAGGAATCGGAACTATGGCCAAGCCATTTAAGACAACGATCGACAGCGGTATCGCTGAAGTGATCCTCGACCACCCTCCGGTGAATGCCTTCGACAGTGCCGGCTGGTTCGCTATCGCGGCAGAAATCGATGCCCTTGGCGAAAACGGCGATGTCCGGGTGATTGTAATCGCCGCTGCCGGCAAGGGTTTTTGTGCCGGGGTGGATATCAAGGAGTTGGCGGCTGACAGCACAAAGATCGTCGACGTGAACAAGGGTAATTACGAGACGTTCCGGGCGATTCATCGCAATCCAAAACCGGTGATCGTGGCGTTGCACAGTTTTGTGCTGGGAGGTGGCATCGGGATGGCAGGTGCCGCGGATATCATCCTGTGTTCTGATTGCGCGCGCTTCGGTGTGCCTGAGATCGACCGGGGCGCGATGGGCGGTGGCGCGCATTTGCAACGTATGTTCCCGGTACAAAAGGTGCGTTACATGTATTTCACCGGTGAGTTTATCGATGCCCAAGAGGCTTACCGCCTCGGCGCAGTAGAAAAAGTAGTGCCTCTTGATGAGCTGCTGCCGGCTGCGCGTGAGATCGCTGCCAGGATCGCGGAGAAATCCCCGGCCATGGTGAGATTGGCGAAAGAAGCGCTCACCGGGATTGAAGATGGCAATTTGGAGGACAAGTACCGCTGGGAGCAGGGGTTTACTCTGGAGGCCTATACCGTGGGTGATTCGCAGGAATCGCGAAATGCCTTTGTGCAAAAGCGCGACGCCAAGTTTGATTAAGAGTGTGACCGGAGCCAAGACCGGGGGAGAGATGATAGACCTATGGAATTAGCGTATACAGACGAGCAACAGGCCTTCCGTGCGGAGGTGCGCAGTTGGCTGGCGGCGAACGTGCCGGCGCAGCCGCTGCAGTCTTTCGATACCGAAGAGGGGTTCAAGGCGCACCGCCAGTGGGAGGCTACGCTAAATAGCGGGCGCTGGGGTATGGTGACCTGGCCCGAGGCGCTGGGCGGACGGGGTTGTGACTTGATCGAGTGGCTTATTTTCGAGGAGGAGTACTACCGTGCGCAAGCGCCTCTGCGGGTAAACCAGAATGGGATTTTCCTGTTGGGCCCTACTCTGATGGAGTATGGCACGGAGGAGCAGAAAGCCCGTATCCTGCCCCCGATGGCTACCGGCGAAGAGGTCTGGGCGCAGGGTTGG
>JAAENL010000221.1 GCA_024224435.1 Halieaceae bacterium | reverse complement strand
ATGCGTGCGCTTGCGTCCCGCTGTTGTTGGCGGGATACCTTGACCCACGCTTTTATCTCCGGCTTCCTTGAGGCGCACATTGCTGCAACACCCCCCGCTCAAAGTCCGGGATCTTCGACTTGCCATCAGCTACCCTTCGCCTCCGTCGGGCTGGGTATGGACTTTGCCCGATACGTGTGTCATAGTACCGGACATCACCAATTAGCAGCCGGGCCATGCCCGGCACACATCGGGATAGGGAGGAGCCTCACAGCTCCCCCCTCCCACACCACGCAGCATACGGGTCCGTACTGCGCGGTTCGGCTGATCAGGCAAATTCAGCTCCAGGGGAACGAAAGCCCAAGTGATTCGAAGTGTTTGTCAGGTAAGGCGATATTAACCCACTTTACTTTGCTCATCCGCCAGGGGCCTTTACGGGCGCAGCCTGTCGTGACGGCATAGTTTCGGGATACTCCTCTTTTGAGGAGTTCCCTCACTCGGGTTTTGCGGTTCTTCCAATGCTTCCAGACTAACGCCCGTAATCGGCGTCTAATCCAATGCGGCAATGGGCGTAAGCGGTTGAACGATTCGGTCAAGCCGTAATAGTTCCACCACCCGCTCATGAACTGTTTCAGTTCATAGATCACCTGGGAGAGACTGCGCCCACGTCGGCGGGCGGTAATTTCACGCACCCGCTGCTTAAAGCGTTTGATCGTTTTCCAGTGGATACGGATCTTGGGGTCCTTGCGTGAATTGGTCAGGCAAAAACCCAGATACTTACGTTGCCACGGGCGACCAACAGCGCTCTTTTCCCTGTTTACCTGAAGCCGTAATTTCTTTACGATAAAACGGCTGACACTTTCCATTACTCGGTCTCCTGCCCGCTTGCTTCCGACAAAGATGACACAGT
>JAAENL010000220.1 GCA_024224435.1 Halieaceae bacterium | reverse complement strand
AGCCAACACCTGATCGACGACATCCAGCGACTCGACAAACAGCGGATTTTCCATACCCTCCTCCCGCACGACACGCTCTATGGATGTGTCTCGATTTGCGGTAAGACGATCGATTTGCCGGATAACGGTATACAGCAGTTTTGAGTAGTGGGCAGCGAACTCACGCAAGCGCGGAAAACTGGCGGCCGTAATGTAAACCACCTCACCATCGACCAAATAAGGACGGCGCAAGCCCATGCGGTTGAGACTACTGCGGCTCTCAAGATCGGGGTGGTTGTTGAATATGTCGTTGGGACAAAACTGAATGATAACGGCGTCGGGCTTTATCTCATCTACATACTTGTCGAGCACCATATACTCTTGCAAGCTGCCATAACCATCAACGCCATAGGCAAAAACCTCGATATCCATCGTTTCACCCAGAAGTGCGTAATAGGTCTTGTCGTCAGAAACCTGCATAGCCTGCGTAAAGGAGTCACCCAGAAAAAGGACTTTCTTGCGCTGGCCTTGCTCCGGGTTACCGTACATCCTGAAACCCCTCGAATCAGTCGACAAATCCACAGAGTACGGCTGTTTAGCGGCGTCGCGAAATTCGCCGGAGAAGCTGTAATCGGATGACGGTCGCCAACCCAGTTCTTTGTCCAGCGTGAGGCTCGTGAAGAGCTTTTCGCTGTTTCTATGCTCATCGTAGGCAAAATATGCGCGTGTAACGAGCTCCCCCAAAATCAACAGAAAAAGCAGCGCTATGAGAATTGACAGTAGCCCGAGCAGAAAATTTTTCATAGTAAATCCAGGCGCGTGAGGGATCATGGTAGCAAAATAAAATTGATGGGGGCCAGAATTTCCACGCTTCCAGTGAGTGAACTCCCTGCAACATGAATATTTTGCGCAATCGACGCGTCTTAGTTACCATTCGCGCATGAATTTAACCACCTACGCTTTGCCAATATTTGCCCTTCTCATACTGACCGAGGCGATCTATAGCGCGTGGCGCGGCCAGCAAGTCTATGCGGGAAAAGACTTCGTCGCTTCCATGTCGCAACTGTCAATGAACGTTGTCGTCAAGCTGGCCACGCAGGGCGCGGTTGTCGGGCTGTACTTTTTTCTCTACCAGTTCAGGCTATTCGAAGTTGGTAACGGCCCCCTGCAGTGGGTGTTCACGCTCGTTGTTCTCGATTTTTGTTTTTATTGGTATCACCGGTGCTCACACCGGGTGCGGTTCCTGTGGTGCGCGCACGTGGTGCATCATTCCAGCGAAAAGATGAACTACGGTACTGCTCTGCGTCAATCACCAACAGGGCCGTTGACCATTGTTCTGTTTTATTGGCCGCTACCACTGCTTGGCTTTCATCCACTTGTGATCGCCAGCGCAGGAGCTGTCGCCACGATATACGGTTTCTGGACGCATACAGAAACCGTACGTAAACTGCCCGCTCCTTTGGAGTGGTTTTTCACTACCCCCTCCCATCACCGCGCTCATCATGGCTCTAACCCAGAATATATCGATAAAAACTATGCCAATCTCCTGATCATCTGGGACCGCATGTTCGGGACTTTTGAGCCAGAGGTGGCCCCGGTGCGCTATGGACTGATTAACAATATCGATACATACAATCCCATCCGTATCGCATTCACGGAGTGGCAACATCTGCTCCGGGATACCGCCAGCGCGCGATCGTTAGCAAAGATAAAACAGTTATGGACCAATCCCCCCGGCTGGAAGCCGGGTCTGGATAATCATCATTCGGTCTCTGTGACCGCTGCCGCAGAGAGCGATCAAACAAGCGCAGATGTCGAGTTAGTGAGACACTAAACAACGCATACCGTCGGTCAGGCCGCTTTTTTCGACGCCCCGCGCCCAGATTTTTTCTTCGCCGCCTTACTCGTGGCAGCGCCCTTTTTAACCGTTGTGGTCTTCTTGCGAGCACGGGGCTTGCCCTTTTCTGACTTACGCATTCCATCAGCACGTATTGGCGGCGGGCGCCGCCGGGATGTCCGCGGACGATGATAATCCACGGAGTCAGGTCGCAGATCACCATGCTCGAAGCGATGCAGAATCTCTTCCATCGTACGACTGATCTGCGTGCAACTGCGGATCGCCTCGACCACTGGATACGCGGAGCGCTGGCCTCCTTCCATCAGGTCGAGCAGATCTTTCTCGGATAGGTGCGACAACAACTTGGCCGGGTTGTACCAGCTGAAGCTGGGCACAATATTGATGTCGCCACTGTACTCCTGGTCGACCAAGGCATGCACACTGTTCATCAGCAGATTGAACCGCGGCCAGCTCTCACCCCGCTTCTGCACGATACCACGATAAAAATTAAGTATTTCTCGACCGACACCGACTCCGAGCCCACCTAAGGCAGACACCATGGCATTGCGATCCCCATCGTTCTTCAAAAACGGTATCGCAATTGGGTTTACCATACTCACTATGAAATGGTTGGTACTGTAAAGGCGCTGTAAGCGCTTGGCGGGCAGATCATCGGCAATAGAGCCATCTACCCAACGTCTCGTGGGCAGGTAGGGCTGCGCCTCGTCATGTTGATTTTTAGCCATGAGGGTAACTGGCGGAAATACGCCTGGCACTGCACAAGATGCCATAACAGCTGAGCGAACAAACACATTGGGCGAGGTAATGGCGTTGAGCAAACGAGAACGCTGATGAACCTCCGCTGGTGCGATTGAAATACTGATCTGTCGCCCTGTTTTCTCGTACGCCTCCTGAAAGGTGAGGTCGGGGATCATTCTAGCAATGAGCTCCTCCAGATCCCTCACGTCAATTTGCGGATTGGCGCCAAAAAACATGCGCAAAAATGTGCCAGCCTCGTTACGGGCCTCGGTCAGTATATTGGCCGGATCATAAAACTTCTCCAACTCAATATCCGTATGAGTACCCAGTGCTCCGGCGACAATAGAACCGGCACTGGAGCCGGATATCACCCTTGGCAAAAGACCCTCATCTAATAAGGTCTTGACTACCCCGAGGTGGTAAAAGCCCAGCACTCCGCCTCCGCTCAACATCAGCGCAGAACGCCCAAAACAAATATTAGCGCGATAGAAAAAATCAAGCTTTTCCTGCTCGCTGATTTCCTTGTTGTCCAGCTCTGCGATTAGGCGCAGCGAGTCTTCCACCTCTGCAATATACTGTTCGATGAGATATTTTGTGCCGAATTTCGCTCGCGTGTACAACGAATGGCGCCCCATCCCCCCCATATTGCCGTGGATCCCCTCATTGAGTGTAAACATGAGCCCTTGGTAGTCATGTCGCGACCGGAGACTGCGCAGCTTATCCAGCCGCAAGCGGATCTGGGCATAGTCGTACTGACTTGTCTGGTCCACCTGGCGCCAGCGCGCCTGTCCGGAAAGCTCATCGTGCTCGCGGGCAGCGCTACTCCACTGCTCGTAGGTGGATGCCCTATCCATCTGTTCTTCGATACGTTTGAGTTTGCGTGTGTTTCTCAAAAGATTGCGCTCCTAATCTGGCCGGATAGCCCCTGCTACCGCCTCTAGCATATGCCAATTACCGCAGCGCGACCAGCACAACGGAGACAGCCGAGCAACTGATTCTGGGGTTTGCCGGCTTACCGAAAACTTGGGAGATACTGCCCAGTTCCGGCACAATTTGAACACCGATGGTGCGCCAGCGTTGCAAAGCACTTAGAATACTCTGCAGACGTGAACCTATTTAGATACAGACAAATGAGAGGAGCGAGGCTTTGCGAGCGTACGTGTTTGTCATTCTTCTGTTACTCCTGATTTTTGGCGGCATCTCCGGCTATCTTTACAACAAGTATTCCACGCTGGCCGCCACAGATTTCACGCCGCCGCCGATTACTATCGCCGCAGCTACCGCAAAAGCGGCCATTTGGCCGTCAGAGCTTGAAGCGGTGGGAACTCTGCGCGCCGCCCGGGGTGCGCAGCTGAGTGCCGAGTCCAGTGGCGAAGTAATGAGTATCAGCGTGAAGTCTGGAGAACAGGTCAAAGACGGGCAACCCATCCTCTCCCTCAATGACAACCGGGAGCGGGCACAACGCAAGCGGCAGGAAGCCAATCTCAAGCTTGCGCGCCAACTTTACGAGCGCGACTCCAGCCTGATCAAGAAAAAGTCTATTCCGCAAACCCAGTACGACCGCTCCGTCGCCGAACTCAATAGCGCTATCGCACAGCTGGCTGAGACCGATGCACAACTCGACCACAAGCGGATTATTGCGCCGTTTGCCGGCACCACGGGCATTATTAAGATCAAGGTCGGTGACTATGTCGAGTCAGGTACGCCTATCACCACACTCCAGGACCTCAGCGAGCTGGAGGTCGACTTTTCAGTGCCAGACCGCTATGTCCCAAATCTGCATACCGGACTAAAAATCAAGCTAAAGGTGTCGGCTTTCCCCGAAAAAACCTTTAACGCTACATTGAGTGCGTTAGACGCTAGCGTCGATACCAGTACTCGCAACCTGCTACTTCGCGCCATCATCGACAACAGCGACGGCCTGCTACCAGGCATGTTCGCTCATCTCGTGGTAGATCTCGATCAACCCACTCGGGTAGTGACAGTACCTGAAACCGCAGTGAGCTACTCCTTACACGGCAATACCGTCTACGTACTGACACAGAGCAAAGGGCAGACAACGGTTAATCCGCGGGTAGTGCAAACAGGCGCCACGCGAGACGGCCAGATAGCCATTATAGATGGGTTGCTTAGCAACGAATGGGTCGTTACGGCAGGCCAGAATAAACTTTACAGAGGGGCTCGCGTCACCATCGATGACGATGTGAAACTGTAATGCGATTCACTGACCATTTTATCCAGCGCCCAGTACTGGCCATTGTCGTCAGTAGTCTGTTGTTATTGCTTGGCGGCACCTCACTTACAAGGGTAAATCTGCGAGAGTTCCCTGAGCTGGAACGAAGTGTTATCTCGATCGAGACGGTCTACCCAGGTGCCAGCGCCCGCACTGTGCAGGGCTTTGTCACGACGCCGCTGCAAATCAGCGTGGCCGGCGCCAGAGGCATCGAATATATGTCATCCGAGAGTAACCCGAGCTATTCGGAGATACAGGTGCATGTGCGGCTGGGAGAAAACAGCAGCGATGTCCTGTCTGAGGTGATTGCCAAAGTCAACGAGGCGCGGGGCAACCTGCCCCGGGATATCGAGGAACCTGTCGTGACCACGGCCTCCGGCGGTGATGCCATGATGTATCTCGCGTTTTACAGCGGACAAATGACCCCCTACCAGATCACCGACTACCTCGTGCGTAACGTTCAGCCCGAATTAGCCACTCTGGAAGGCGTAGGCAAGGCGAGAATTTTCGGACGATTCCTCGCCATGCGTGTCTGGCTTGACCCGATCCGGATGGCCGCCTTTGGCGTCACCGCGAACGATGTGAGCAGCGCCATCCGCAGAGACAATTATGTCTCCACCTCTGGCGCAACGGAGGGAAACTTGGTGCGGGCCACGGTCGATGCACGCACGGATATGAAGACGGCTGCAGAGTTCGAGGATATGGTAGTGCGCCAGCTGGGTGAGGATCGCGTCCGTCTGGGCGACGTCGCGGACGTTGAACTTTCCGCAGAGACCACCCAACTGCGCACCCAGTCAAGCGGCCGTGACGCCGTGTTCATGTCAATCTCTCCAACACCCGATGCCAACCCGCTGGATGTGTCCCGGGCAGTTCATGCAGCACTGCCGCGCATTCGTGACAATCTTCCCGCGGACATGGAGTTATTTCTCGACTGGGACGGCAGCCTGGTAATCGACGAAGCACTCAAGGAAGTGCTGCAAACCCTGTTGGAAGCCAGCCTCATAGTTATTCTGGTCATATACCTTTTCCTGGGCTCATTCCGGGTGGTTTTAATCCCTCTTGTGGCTATCCCGCTGTCCCTGATAGGGGTCGTATTTCTCATCCTTGCGATGGGCTTTTCACTCAACTTGCTGACGCTGCTGGCGATGGTCATTGCTATCGGTCTGGTGGTAGATGATGCCATCGTGGTGGTAGAAAACGTCCATCGACATATCGAATCTGGCGAGAGCCCCCGCGATGCCGCGCTGATTGGCGCCCGAGAGGTGGCTTTACCCGTGGTGGCGATGACATTGACGCTGGCAGCGGTATACGCCCCGATTGCCTTCATCGGCGGACTCACCGGCGCACTGTTCAGCGAATTCGCCCTATCCCTGGCTGGTGCGGTGCTGGTTTCCGGCGTGGTCGCTCTTACATTGAGCCCCATGATGTGCTCCCGGGTGCTCAAGGATCGTGATCATCAGGGGCGACTGGCTGACTGGCTCGATGCCCGTTTCGAATGGCTCAACGCGCGCTACCGAGCATTGCTGCATCACTCTCTGGACAACCGCGGTGCGGTAATACTGTTCGCGGCGGTCATCCTCGCCAGCCTGCCCCTGCTGTTTATGCTGTCACAGCAAGAACTGGCACCTGAAGAGGATACTGGAGGCATCTACGTGACGGGCTCAGCGCCACGCTACGCAAATATAGAGTACATCGACTATTTTCTCGCCGAGGTGGTGGAAATCTGGAAGGATATTCCCGAGTTCAGTCACTCCTGGCAGGTGATGTTTCCCAGCAATAATTTTGGCGGCATCACCTTGCACCCATGGTCCGAGCGCGAGCGCAGTCAGCAGGAAGTGCAAGCCGAGTTCCAGAAGAAAATCAGCAAAATCGCCGGCATGAATATGTTTTCCTTCGGCACGCCTCCTCTGCCCGGCTTTGACGCCGGCCTGCCTGTCAGTTTCGTGGTTGCATCAACTGAAGACTATCGCCAGGTCAGGCAGGTGGGCGAGGAATTGGTTCGCGCGGCGACAGAGTCAGGCTTGTTCATTTTTGTTACTCAGACACTGGATTTTGACCGACCCGAGGTGAAGGTCAATATCGACCGTGAGCTGGCGGCAAGGCTGGGTATTTCGATGCAGGACATCGGCACTACCCTGTCTGTCATGCTCGGCGAGGCAGAGGTCAACAGATTCAATCTAGACGGCCGTTCCTACAAGGTAATCCCGCAAGCGGGTCGCGGATTCCGGCTGACCAAGCGAGAGCTGGAGAAGTACTACGTGCGCACCGCCAGCGATGACCTCGTGCCCCTCTCCGCATTCATCACCCTGGAATCGATCGTCGAGCCAAACCAGCTCACTCAGTATCAGCAGCTGAACAGCACGACTATTCAGGGAATGATGATGCCTCCCAACAGTCTGGGCACAGGGCTGGCATTTCTGGAGGATAAAATGGCGGAAATTGCCCCCAAGGGGTTTCGCGCAGGCTACACCGGCGCATCCCACCGTTTCATGCAGGAAACGGCCTCCTTCCCCATTCTGTTTACTCTCTCACTGGTGCTGATCTTCCTTGTACTGGCTGCCCAGTTCAACAGCTTCCGCGACCCCTTCGTTGTGCTACTGAGTGTGCCTCTATCCATCTTCGGCGCGGCAGTCCCGATCGCCCTGGGCTTCGCTACACTCAACATCTATACCCAGATCGGCCTCCTGACTTTGATCGGCTTGATCAGCAAGCACGGCATTTTAATCGTGGAGTTTGCCAATCAACTGTCCTCAAAAGGGTTATCCCGGCGCAACGCCATCCTCGAAGCGGCGTCACTGAGATTGCGACCTATTCTGATGACCACATTTGCCACCGTAATGGGCGTATGGCCTCTGGTCATCGCCTCGGGTCCCGGCGCGAACAGCCGCTTTAGTATCGGCCTTATGATTACGGCCGGCATGATGGTGGGAACCTTGTTTACGCTTTTTGTCATACCGGTTTTCTATCTGCCGCTAACTCGTCAGGGCAAGGCCATTCAGGCGAGAAGGGAAAACGAAATACCCGTGTCGACGCCCCAGACCTCTTGACACTTTTTTCCTGAGAACTGTGCCTGACCCGAAATCTGCGCTATCTTTCATAGCCACACTCTAAAGAGATACGCCACCGTGACCGCTGTCCACCGCAAAATGATCTTCCGCACTCGCCAGGCACTTATGAGTGCTTTCATGGCAAAGCCACAGCCCAGGGCAATGATCTTCCTCGGCCCTGGCTCATCTGCACAACTGGCGCAGGCTATCGGGCGTTTCGGCCTGAGCAATACGTTAGTCGTGACCGACAGGCCGTTGCGAGAGCTTGGTGTCCTCGATACGACCCTCGCCGCGTTAGCGTTGGCAGGCGTTAGCACGACCGTCTACGACGGGGTCCTTCCAGACCCGACGCAAAAGGTTGTAGACGAGGGCATCGAAAAGTACCGGCAAAGCGGTTGCGACGCGGTTCTGGCTTTTGGAGGGGGTTCCTCCATCGACGCGGCAAAGGTCATTGCACTGGCTGCAGCCAACGGGTGCATGGCCGCCGATTGTATCGGTGCAAAAAAATGCAAGCTCCCCGCCGCTCCGTTTTTCGCTATTCCGACAACCGCAGGCACGGGATCAGAGGGCACCTTTATCGCCGTCATATCCGACAATGAAACTCATGCCAAAAATGCCGTAATCGATCCCAGTCTCATTCCCCGAGCCGCAGCCCTGGACCCCGAACTGATGCGCGGCTTGCCGCCTCACATCACTGCGGCCACTGGTATGGATGCCCTGACCCACGCCATTGAATCCTATGTCGCACGCTGGGGAAACAACGATACGGATTATTATGGATTGGCGTCCTGTCGCCTGGTGTTTGATAACCTTGCCGAAGCCTGTCATAACGGCGAAAACCTCGAGGCACGGGAGGCTATGGCGTTAGCATCCTATTACGGCGGCCTCGCAATTTCTCAGGCTTTGGTGGGCTATGTACATGCTATTTCGCACAACCTTGGTGCGAAGTACGGCGTGCCGCACGGTCTGGGCAACGCAATGGTATTGCCCCATGTCATGGAATTGATCCAGCCACAGGCGCAGGAGAAGTTCGCGGACATTGCGCGGCACTGCGGCATGGGCTCGCCCGGTGACTCATCAGCAACACTGGCACAGACACTGGTAGACAGGGTGTGGGCACTCAATGAAGAAATCAGTATCCCCCGGACGACCGACACCATTCAGGCCGGCGACATCGACGGGTTGGTTCAAGCCGCAATTTCAGAGGGTGGCAACTACGCGTCGCCGCGTTTCATCACCGAACAAGAGTGCCGTAACATTTTAATCGCCATCAGTGCCTGAGGCTAACAGTCGCTAGGGCTTGTCATCACTGCGAGCCGCGCCGCGATACTGCTCCACCAAATGCCGCTTATACAGTTTACCGTTATCCATGCGCGGCAACTTCTCATTAAAATCGAGTGAGCGCGGCATCTTGATGTGGGATATGCGCTCGCGCAACCACTCGAGAATCTCAATGGCGGTTTCGTCCGTAGCATCTGCCCAGTTAAGGGGCTCGACCACTGCCTTCACCTCTTCTCCATACTCCTCATTGGGCACGCCAAATACGGCGACATCAGCCACCTTGTCGTGCGCGGCCAATACGTTTTCTATCTCCTGAGGATAAATATTTACCCCGCCGCTGATAATGGTGAAGTTCTTGCGGTCGGTAAGATAAAGATACCCCTCTTCATCCACGTAGCCCACATCACCGGTGGTCGCCCAGCCAGCATCGTTGTATGCCTCAGCCGTTTTATTGGGTTCATTATGGTAGTGAAAGCGCGCCTGATCGCCACCGAAATAAACAGTGCCATTTTCTCCCGGCGGCATTTCCCTGCCATGTTCATCGACAATGTGAAGGTCCCCGACTATTGCCACGCCAACAGAACCTTTGTGTTGCAACCAGGTAGCTGAATCAATCAGGGTAAAACCGATACCCTCACTGGAGGCATAGTATTCAAAAATGATCTCGCCCCACCAATCGATCATTTTCTCCTTAACATCGATCGGGCAAGGGGCGGCCGCGTGAATCGCAACCTGCATGGAGCTCATATCGTAAGCTTCGCGCACTTCTCGGGGCAGCTTGAGCATACGGGAGAACATAATCGGCACCCACTGGCTATGGGTTACCCTGTGCTCCTCGATCAACTTTAACGCAAGCCGTGCGTCATACTTTTCCATGATTATGGATGTGCCGCCGTTATAGATCGCCATCATGTTGTAATGCAGTGGTGCCGCATGATAGAGGGGCGCCGGAGAAAGGTAGACCGTTTCCTCGCCGAAGCCAAACAAAACACCAATGCTGGGCACCAACATCGGCGGTGTATTGACATCCTGATCGTATTCCGCGACGAAAATACCCTTGGGCTTGCCTGTAGTACCAGAGGAATACAACATCGCCGCGCCATTGCACTCGTCCGCAATACGCTCTGCCGGCTGCCGGTCAGTCGCCTCCTCCCAGGACTCAAACCCCGGCCGGATACCGCCAACCATGTAAAAGTGCTCGACGCTCCCGGGCTCGGCAATCAACTCCTCCGCCACCTCCGCCAGAGCATGAGAACCGATAAACATCGTAGCGCCACAGTTCTCGAGTATGTAGGCAGTCTCGTCTTTTTTCAGGTGGGTGCTAATGGGGGTGTAGATAATACCCGAACGCTGCGCCGCCCAGAGGATTTCAATAAACTGGCGATTATTTTCCAGCATCATGCCAACATGATCACCGGACTTCAGACCAAGTGAGCGAAATAACTGTGCCGCCTGATTGGAGCGTTCGTCCAGCTGCCGATAGGTAACCATCTCGCCCGAGGCGCCCATGATGAAAGCCGGTTTGTGAGGATACGTCTCAGCGGTGATACTGGGGTGTGGCATAGGTCATGTCCTGTTGTTGACTGGGCTTCTAAATACTACAACCGCTTACCGAAAAAGTGAAAGACTGCGTTAACGAAAGCGCATAACAGCCTGCTGCATGGTCGTCGCTACAAGCTTGCCCTCCTGCGTATAAAAGTGCCCCCGCGCGAGGCCCCTGCCGCCGCCGATACGGTCCGCTTCCACCGTATGCAATAACCATTCATCTGCACGGAAATCCTCATGAAACCACAGTGCGTGGTCAAGGCTCGCCACCTGAAAACCAGCATGGGCAAAATGGCGCCCATGTACGATGAGACACACATCGATCAAGAAGGCGTCCGACATATATGCCAACAGGGATTGATGCACACCACGGTCATCAGGCAGGCGGCCTGTGGTTTTCATCCAGGCCTGCAAACTCGGATCGCGCGGCACGGGATTGTCCCAATCCACCGGTTCCACCACGCGTATATCCAGGTCCTCCCCTGTCGTAATCATAAAACTTTCGTCCAGCTTACCCGCTTCGAGACTCAACTGGCGTTCGCTGGGCAGTGACTCCGGCGGAGGCACGTCGGGCATTGCAATCTGAAAATCGTCGCCCCTCGACGGTGCCTGAAATGACAGAGAGCTTACCAGTATGGGCTTGTCTCCCTGCAGTGCCACCACACGGCGGGAGCTGAAGCTGAGCCCATCCCTGGCGCGCTCTACCTCCAACGTGATGGGTCT
>JAAENL010000219.1 GCA_024224435.1 Halieaceae bacterium | reverse complement strand
TTCTTCGACCATCGCCGGGAGCACGCGCGTACCGATTGGGAAAACGGAGGGCTGCCCACCGAGGACTGGGAGTCTCTGCTGCAGGAGGCCAAGCGCCTGGCAGACAAAGCCGGTCATTTCCGTTTTGCCTCTCCCGTGAAATACGGTGGTCGCGACGGCAGCAATCTGGAAATGGCGGTGATCCGCGAGCACCTTGCTACACGCGGCCTCGGTCTGCACAACGATTTGCAGAATGAGCACTCTATTGTAGGCAATAACATTGGCCTGTTGCTGATGATTCACTATGGCAGCGAGAAGCAGAAAAGCGAATGGATAGACGATCTAAGCGAAAGCCGCCGCTACTTCACCGTGGGTATCACAGAAAGCGCCCACGGCTCCGACGCTACCCACATGGAAACCCACGCGAGCCGGTCAGGAAACACGTGGACCATTAATGGCGAAAAATCGTGGAACACAGGCATACACAGGGCTAGCCACGTGCTCCTGATAGCCCGCACGGGAGGCAAGGCCGGTGACGCGGGCGGCCTCACCGCATTCCTCGTACCAAGGAGCAGTGAGGGACTGGTCGTAGAGGAAATGTTGTGGACATTCAACATGCCCACAGACCATGGACGCGTGTCCTTCACCGATGTGCAGGTACCACACGATTGCATTCTCGGGGGTGAGGGCAAAGCCCTTCAGGTGGTACAGCATTTTTTCAACGAAAACCGTATTCGGCAGGCCGCATCGTCGCTCGGGGCAGCGCAGTTCTGCATCAACGAATCGGTAAAGTACGCCACACAACGCGCGCCTTTCGGCAAACCACTCTCGACCCATCAGGGCATTCAATTTCCCCTTGTCGAGTTACAAACAGAAGCGGAAATGCTGCGAGCGCTGGTGCATAAAACGGCCTGGCAAATGGACACTTACGGCGCTTTTTCCGTGTCAGACAAAGTATCCATGTGTAACTACGTCGCTAATCGCCTGTGTTGTAACGCGGCCGACCAAGCCATGCAGGTACATGGTGGAATGGGCTATTCCCGACACACGCCTTTCGAGCACATTTATCGACATCATCGCCGCTACCGCATTACCGAGGGCACAGAAGAAATACAGAAGCGCAGAGTGGCGGGTTACCTGTTCGGCTACATGAACCAAAAGGCACCCAAGGGGGTCAATACTGACAATGGCTGATCTTGCAGCCGGGTATTGGGTGGTGCCGACACGGCGAGTCGAACGCCGGACCTACGCATTACGAATGCGTTGCTCTACCAGCTGAGCTATGTCGGCGCAGCGGGCGCTAGTGTAACTGAGGGCAGGTCAATTTCAAGCACCCAGTGGCGCGCTAATCGGCCATGCTCGCAAGGTCACCCCAGCGCTGCAGCGACTGCTGCAGGCCCGAGTAGCGCGGGTTATCAATTGCCAGTGCCAGCTGGGCCCGATGCCGCAAATAGGACAACAAACGCTCGTCCAACTCGATAGAACGCGCTTTGAGCCGCTGCGCGATAATGCGTGGCAATGATTCAGCGCCGTTATCTATCTGCAGAATGGCGGCCATCTCGCTATCCAGCGCGACCACCGCGTCTCCGAGAGCCAGTTCGCGCTCTACGATCCCCAGGGCATTCGTAGCCACCCTGAGCTGATAGGCTTTGAACCCGTCCAATTCGCCGAGCACCTCGCTCTTCAGGAACGCACGCACCGCAGCCAGTAACTCCCCGGATTCGGTGCCACTCATCGCAAATTTCCCTCCAGCAGTAAAAGCAGGTCGATCTCCGCTTCCGACAGGCGGCGACCCACGGCCGCACGCTCGAGGCTGGCATCTTCTCCGCTCCGGTACTTTTCGAGCATGATGAGGCAAACGGTTCCCCAGAAAAGCGCGGCGTACGCCTGCCAATAGATTATCTCGTCCATGGCCGGGCGCTGCCCGGTTGCCGCCTCATAGCCTGCAAGAAGATCATCGTATTGACCAAACCCACCCACGGGTGCATCCGCTCCAAAGCGCCACACGTTGGCGCTGAGATACCCCAGGTCTCGCACCGGATCGCCCAGGTGAGCGAGCTCCCAGTCCAGCACGGCCACCAGACCGCCCTCGTCGACAAGCAGATTGCCGTTGCGAAAATCCCCATGCACCAATGCTTTGGACTGACTGCCCGGTCGATTGTCGCGCAACCAGTCAAGGCCCAGTTGCAGCACCGGTGAACCATTATCGTGGGTATCCAATAAAGACTGGGCGTGCTCGAACAAAACCGGACCACTGTGATCGGGTAGGCCCGCAGGCAATGTATCCACCGGCACCTTGTGTATCTGGCCTAATGCGTGACCGCACTGCCAGGCCAGCTTGTCCCGCGCTGCGGCAAAGCGTGCGTCGGAGAGCAAACGCTGCGGTAACGCCTCACCTCGTTCGCGACTCATCACATAGCCCTCGCCCAGTTCATCACCCGCTGTCAGGAGGTGCCGTACTGTGGGCACAGGCACACCAGTCGCGCCGGCAGCACTCAGTAAGGCCGCCTCATCGGCAATTCCGAGTTCGTTCCAGTCCGTAGTGTTCCTGCCGATAACGCCGGGCTGTCGACGCAGAATCAAGGGCACTGTAGCGCTGCCATGCTCAAGATCGAACGCCCATGTTTCCATATTGGCGCCGCCGGAAAGGCGGCGCAGAGCCCGCACCGCGCCGCTGCTCCCCGGAACGAGAGCGGCCAACAGGCGATCCGCCATGACAGCGGGGTCGGATGCGGGGGGCAATTCGTTCGTTGCTGACATCAATCCTGCACCCAGTGCCCGCGAGACGGCGCGAGCGACCCCAATAGAAGAGCGAAATTTTCGCAACGGCGTCCTGTCAATATTGTTACTCGCATTTACAGGTAATACTTCAGCAACGACAACACCAGGGACAGGCCGACCAGAGGAATCAACCAGCGGCGCAACTGTTCCATTCGCTGCGAGTCAGCGGGCGCGGCAAAACGCTGCCCAAGGAACACCATCAAGGCGACCCCGCCAAAAATTAACAGCAGCAATAACAACAGATTCGGCACTCTGCACTCCTGGCTGGACTCCGCGCCCCTGTGGTTGATCGAACAAACGGTTCCATTCGCTTGTTGCCCCCGAGTGGCCAAGCAAGCAAACCACCCGCACAGCCAGATATTATCCGGACAGATCCTGGGATACCAGCGCGGCCCCGTCTGTTGTGCAGTTGAGATCCTTCAGTAGACCATCGGCGAGATTATAAATGAGGCCGTGGACCGCAAGGGACTGCCCGGATTGCCAGGCCTGTTGCACGATTTGTGTACGGCACACATTGCCCACCTGAGCGATCACATTGAGTTCGCATAGACGCTGCAGCCTTGCGCTTTTATCGTCCATAGCTTCAAGCTCATCGTGATGTCGCTTTTGCACATCCCTGATATGGCACAGCCAGTGATCGAGCTCTCCATTCCCTGCATTCTCATAGGCAGCTTGAACACCACCGCAGCCGTAGTGCCCCACGACTAAAACGTCACGCACCTTCAACACATCAATGGCGTAACGCATGACGGTAAG
>JAAENL010000218.1 GCA_024224435.1 Halieaceae bacterium | reverse complement strand
GCATACGCGGAAAATAACGAATTGTTGGCTGGTGAGGTAATGCTAACTAGCGACATTATGGCCGACGTAATGAGCTACCAGTATAAAACCAGCAAGGAAGAGGCATATACCGCACTTGAGAAAGAGGGATTCAGCAATGCGCTAAAGGCTGAATACGTCAAGGGCATGACAGCACAATGGACCGCTGGCGGTGAGTCGGCTGTCACGGTTAAGGCACTGCGCCAGCAGGAGGAACTTGTTTCAAGCGCTGACGCCAATCTTGAGAGCGCGGTAATAGCGCGTGATATAACCCTGGCTTTGGACGTGATCGACGACGCGGTAGAACTCGGTGTCTACACCGTGGGCGAGGGGATCACCAAAAAGCAGGGATTGCCGGCACAAATCGACTTTCAGGAGTATTCGCAGGCGTTGCAATCGGACAGCATCGCCGAACTTGAGGGGGTATCACTCACGATCTGGTCGGATAGCAACGATATGCCGAACGATATGAGGGCATCTTTTCAGGCGAAGTATGAGAATCGGATAACCAAGCTAACGAATAAGCACGCAG
>JAAENL010000217.1 GCA_024224435.1 Halieaceae bacterium | reverse complement strand
TCTTCACCTTTATAAGGCAGAACATCGTCTTCTTGGATGTCCAGCGCAGCCAACTCTTCTTCTGTGTAACCCTCTGATAGAGCACCATCGGCAATCAGCGCGTCAATGTACTGGTCGTAATATTTAGAATAAGAACCGCCATCATCATCCGATAAGTGCGCACCAGTAATTTGGGTGCTAAACAGCGAAGAAAGGTGTCTAAACTCAGCTCCTAGCTGAAAACCACGGCCATGAATATAACGCGGAATTACCGTCGCATCGTAATTCTCAGCCACGTTTAAATAAATCGGTTGAGTGTAATCTAGGCCATCTTTTTCACTGGTTGAGATACTGGTGGTGCTGGTCATTATGGGTTTGCTGATCAGTGTGGTCGCGCCCACTGTCTTGAACCGCGCAGACGAGGCGCGGGTGCAAAAGGCGCAGGCTGATTTCAACGCGATTGAAACGGCCCTCAAAATTTATCGCCTGGATAACTATGTGTATCCGACGACAGAGCAGGGCCTTGAGGCTCTCGTGGAGGCCAGCACACTGGATCCAGAGCCGCGCAATTTCAAGGAGGGCGGCTACCTGGAGCAATTGCCCTTTGACCCCTGGGGTCGTCCCTATCTCTATCTGAGTCCCGGAGAAAATGGCGCGGTGGATATTTATACGTTGGGCGCCGATGGTCTGTCGGGCGGTGAGGGACAGAATGCCGATATCGGTAACTGGAAAAGTAAGGAATAACATTCCTTGGGCTCGTGCCCTGTGTCTATTGCCGTTAGGCAGTTGGCGACCCGCTGGCACCGGCAATTGCCGATGAAAATGAAACAAGGCCAGCCTCACAGGGACACCGTGCGGCGCCACGGTGTCGCCCCTACCGTCTTTCGCCACGACGGCTTCAGCTTGCTGGAACTGCTGGTTGCTCTGTTCGTTATAGTATTGATTACCTCTATGGTGAGCTTTAATTTCACTTCCGGCGGACAGGAGGTGGAGCTGGAGTCCAAGGTGCGCAACCTGGCAAGCGTTGCTGCGTACGCTCTGGATGAAGCACAGATGTCGGGCGTCGATTATGGATTGTTAGTCGAAGAACGTCTGGAAGGAGCGGAGGTTATTTACCGCTATCAGTGGCTGGAACGCGCTCTGGATGGCTGGAGAATGCCTGCGAGCGGTAAAGACCTGTTCGAGGCTCAGGTTATGCCCCCGGGTATCTCTCTGCAGCTTGAACTGCAGGACGCACCGTTGGTGGAGTTGTCACTGGAGGATGAGGGCAGCGATATAGTGGCTCCACAGGTTGTTTTTTATGCCAGCGGCGAGACGACGGTGGGGGCCATTGATGTGATGCGTATCGATGACGGTGAATTGCTATGGCGTGTCGAGTGGGACCTGTTGGGACGGTTTGAGATACTGCGCCGGGGCATACCGGACGACGAGGATCTCTAATGAACAACAGAGGATTCACGCTGGTGGAGGTAATGGTAGCGTTAGCCATTGTGGCTATCGCCTTGCCCGCAGTGTTGATGGCGCTGTCGCAACAGATGAACGACACCGCGTACCTGCGCGACAAGACTATTGCCCAGATGGTAGCCGCCAATAAACTCAATGAAATGCGACTGATAATTGGAGCCAGCGGCAATCTGGCGGCAGGGAAAGACAATGGTGTATCCCCTATGGCCGGCCGCGATTGGCGCTGGTGGCAGGAGACCAAGACCACGCCTATGGATAAGTTCTATCGTATCGAAATCAATGTCGCCCCCGAGGGAGAGCAGGACGAGAACCCTGTTTATACGCTGACCGCATTTATGACCAGTGATCTGGAACGTGACCTGCAGCCACAGGACGGTGATCCGCCCCCCCCGGTGGAGCCGTGAGAGCGCGCAGGACGACGGCCGGTTTTACGCTCGTAGAAGTGCTGATTGCCCTGGGTATAACGGCGTTTGTTTCGGTGATCGCCTATACCAGTCTCTCCGCCGTTTTGAGTGGCGTCGAACGATTGCGTGATAACACTGACCGCTCGTATGCGATAAACCGTGCTTTCATGATTCTCTCTCGCGACTTGCGCCAGTTCGTTGATCGTCCTGTTCGGGATGAATTTGGCGAACGGGAGCCCGGCTTGACTGGCGGGTTGCTTGCCCGGTTTCCCCTGAGTTTTACCCGTACCGGCTGGCACAACCCGAATGGCTATCCACGCAGCAACTTGCAGCGGGTGAACTACCGCCTTGAAGACGATGCGCTGTGGCGGGATAGCTACACGGTGCTGGATCGAGCCGCAAGCACCGAGCCGTCCAGTGTGCTGCTACTGGAGGGTGTAGAAGAGATGCAACTGCGTTTTATGGCAGGGTTGGATCAGTTGCAGGTGAGCAATCGCGGGTTGAACATAGATACCTCCGATTGGATCGAGAACTGGGTGGCCGATACGAGCGCGCCCAATGCCACCCTTGCGCCACCTACCGCCGTAGAAATCATACTGCAGTTGGACGACTGGGAAGAGATCAGGCGATTGTATGCATTACCACCGCTTTAGAGACCGACAAGCGCAGAATGACCGGCAGCGGCAGGGTGGCGCCGCGTTGATAGTCGCCATGCTGATTTTTGCATTAGCGGCGGCGCTGGTTGTTGCCATGAAAAGCGAGTTCAACCGTTATTACCAGAGGAGCGCCAACATACTGTCCGACGCGCAGGTGCAGGCCTATCTGCGCGCCGGTGAGGAATTGGCGGGCATGGTCCTGAAAACGGACTACGATCAGGACAAGCAGGACGAAATTCCCAGAGATGATCTCACGGAGATCTGGAATAGCGACGAGGTTAAACAGCCCATGCCTCTGGAGGGTGTTGGCTGGATCAAGGGAGAGTTACAAGATTTACAGGGACTTTTTAACCTGAATCTTTTAGCGGAAAGAATTGCAAGAGAGCCAGGACAGCCGCGTAAATTCACGCCCCAGCAACAGCAGTTTATACGCCTGTTACAGGCCCTGGGTGAGCCGGCCCTGAGCCAGCAAGAAGCGATCGTTATTGCTGATGCGATCAGTGATTGGCTGGATGAGGACCAGGAGCCTGCCCTCAATGGGGCCGAGGATACCTATTACTCGGGATTAACTCCCGCGTATCGCCCGCCCAACCGCAGCCTGACGAGCGTCAGTGAACTGCGTGCCGTGGCCAACATGACGCCAGAAATTTATGCTGCATTGGCCCCGTGGGTAGCCGCGCTTCCCGAGTCTACTACGCTGAACATTCACACGGCCCCTCCAATGGTGCTGCGCAGTATCAATGAAGATGACAATCTGAATCCGCTGACGGAGGAGGAGGGAGAGGCGTTGCGTAACAGCGAGTACCAGGACAAGAAAGCGTTTTTGGAAAGCCCGGTGTTCGCTAACAAGAAAGAGAAGATGGAGGGAGCCAGTGCATTACTTGGCGAAAGCAGCGACTATTTCCTGCTGTCGGCAACGGCGAAGGTTGCCGATAGGGAAATGCGCTTGTACAGTGTGCTGCAACGGCGAGATCGCGTGGTTGGATCAATTTCCAGAGCCAACGGCAGCCTTTAAATCATTGTCTTATATGAGCCTAATGGGACATACCCGGGGAACAGCAACGTTTTGCGAGACACGACTGTAGTACGACTGGTCGACGGCCGCCTGGCATGGTACCCCCCTGGTGCTGGGACAGAGCCACGCTGGCTCGACAATGAGGGGGTGCTTGAGCAGCTGGCAGCGGCCCTGTCACAGCGCGGTGTTCGCGCCTGCTTCGCGGTGCCGGGGGAGGATGCGCGCCTGTTGACGGTGCCGGTCGCTGCAGAGGAAAAAAAACATCTCAGCCGGTCACTGCCGTTTTCTCTTGAAGAGCAGGTCGCTACTGACGTGGAAGACCTGCATTTTGCCTATTGCCCGCTGAGTGACACAGATTATGGCGTTGCCATTGTTGCGCGCGAGAAAATGGCCGCTTGGCAAGCGAATATCGAGCCGCTGCCGAACATGACTTCCTGGTTACCCGAGCCCCTCTTGCTGCCATGGCAGACCGGCGAGTGGTGTCTCGCGGTGGAGGGTGCCAATGTGATTGTGCGCACCGGACAGTGCGATGGTTTTACGTTAGAGCGATCTATGGTTGATCCCGTATTGCAGGGGGTACTGCGTGATTCGAATCACCCGCAGGCCATCGTGGTGTACGGAACTGATCAGGATGCGGATATCGCGCTGGTACCTGTTGAATGCAGAGACAAGGTGCAGTGGCGACAGGGAGGTCTCTGTGCCGCCCTGATGCTCAGCGAGTCTGTGGACCCTAATCTCAATCTTTTGCAGGGCCACTATGCGCCCCGCCTACCATTGGGGCTATGGTGGCGCCAGTGGCGCCTGGTCGCGATGGCTTTTGTCGCGGCCTTCACTCTGCAGGTCTCGGCGACCTATGCGGAATACCGAGGCCTGTCGCAACAAAACCTTGCCATGCGCAGTGCTATGGAGACGAGCTATCGCAGCGCCTTCCCTCGGGGAGCCGTGGTCGATGTGGAAAAGCAGCTACGCCGTCAGCTTGATTCGATGGGCGGGTCAGGTGAGGGCAGCGGATTTGTGCGTCTCCTTAATACGGTCGGCGCGGCGGTCAATGCTTTACCCGGCACAACGATTACGACCGTTAATTACAACGACAAAAGCGATGAGATGCGTCTCAATATTGGAGCGCGAGATTTTGACGCGGTGGAAAAGCTGCGCAGTCGTATCAACGATGCTGGTCTTGAGGCCGTCATGGAGAGCAGTAATACACGTGGCGACCAGGTCAGTGCTCGCTTGCGAGTCAAGGACCGGTCATGAAAGAGTGGTTTTCACAGCTGGCGCAAAGAGAGCAGCTGAGTTTGCTGGTGCTGGCAAGCGTTGTGTTGATCTACCTGCTGTATAGTCTGTTGTGGGCGCCGCTGGATAGTCGAAGGGAGGCGTTGATTGTTCAAAATGAGGCGGTCGCGGAATCCCGTGTTCGCGTGGACGCGATGGTGTCGCAAATTATGCAGTTGCGCAAGAACGGGGCCCAGTCCGGCACGCGGCGTAACCTCACGTCGGTCATCAATGAATCCACTACGCGCTTCAAGCTGCCGGTTATTCGCATGCAACCGAACCGGCAGGGAGAAATCCAGGTACGCCTTGAGAATGCGGATTTCGGTGCGATGATGCAGTGGCTGCACGAGATGGAAAACGGCAAGGGATTATTGGTGCGCGAGCTTTCCCTGACTCAGGCCGGAACGTCGGGTTTAGTCAATATCACCGTAAAAATAGCCGAGGCGGGATAGTGTGAAAATCTCCCGTTTGCTCTGGGCAGCCAGTCTAGCCCTCTTTTTATTCGTACTGCTGTTAGTGTCTGTTCCCGCGCGTCTTTTGAACTATGTGGTGCCCGCCGATCAGCTGATGATGAGTGGCTTGAGTGGCACCATCTGGGATGGCCATGCATCGGCGGTGCGCTTGCGACTACCGCAGGGCTATTGGCATCTCGGTTCTGTTAGCTGGACCCTTGAGCCCTTCTCCCTGCTGCTATTTGCGCCGCGCATCAATGTGCGTAGCGACTGGGGCAACCAAACATTTTCTGCCGATCTGTTACTCAGGGGAAAGAACGATTTGGAGATCTACGATTTTGAAGGGCAGATTGCCGCCGGTGTGTTGCGTCACTTCGCCCCCGTTGCTCTCGATGGACTCTTTAAAGTGCAACTTTCCCAACTTAGGCTGAGCAATGGGCTGCCCGTGAACACTCTGGGCAGACTGGTCTGGCAGGATGGCGCTTGGCAATCACCGCGGGGCCTCGTGCCTTTGGGGAGCTACGCACTGGATTTAGAGCAGCTCGATGGTGAACCCCTGCGCGGTGAAGTTGTTACCCTTGCAGGACCGCTTGAGGCCAGCGGGGGAGTGATGCTGGACGATAGGCGCTACTCGTTGAATATTCTGATGCGTGGCGAAGATGAACTGGAGACCCAGATGCAGGAGATGCTGGGATTGATCGCTACCCCGGAAGGTGAGAAATACCGGATTAGCATTGACGGTAATTTTTAGACCGGCTCTGGTATAGTTCTTCTGACCAACAGAACCGTCTCGGTGTCGACTGTGCCGTATAATAGGGCGCAAAAATCAAGCAGATGAGAGATCGTTAAATGAGTGATTCTGATTTCAAGAAGTACGAATGTGTGATTTGCGGCTTTATTTATGATGAAGCCGAGGGGCTGCCTGATGATGGCATTGCTGCGGGAACAAAATGGGGCGACATACCTGAGGATTGGGAATGTCCGGATTGTGGTATTTCCAAAGCCGATTTTGATCTCTACGAGGGATAGGTCCTCGTATTTGTGCGGCACCCGGCTGTCGTGCCCCGGATTTTGGCTTGCGACTGACCGTTCAACGACTCAACCTCCAGGTCTGTAATAATGCGAATCGCTGATCGCCTCGGTGCCGTTCGTGGATTCCTCGCGCAGAGTGGTTACGACGCCTGTTTGGTGCCACGCGCTGATGAATACCTCGGCGAGTACATTCCTGAGCGCAACGAGCGCCTGCGCTGGCTCAGCGGCTTTACCGGTTCAGCGGGACTCGCGGTTGTGTTGCGAGACACCGCAGCTATCTTTGTCGATGGGCGTTACACAGTGCAGGTAAGCTCTGAGGTCCCGCCGGATCTGTTTGAATATCATCACCTGCTGGATGAGCCCTTGGCTGATTGGCTGGCATCGATGCTTCCCGCTGGCAGCCGCGTTGCCTGTGATCCGCGCCTGCATAGTCTGTATTGGTTTCGGACCGCGCAGAAAACGCTTGCGGACGCGAAGGTGGAACTGGTGGCGGACACCGACAATCCTGTCGATTGTTGCTGGGCAGATCGTCCCGCGGTGGTGGCAAGACCGGCACTTTTGCTGGGGGATAACCTGACCGGTGAGTCCAGCCTGTCCAAGCGGCAGCGCATCGCAGCCATGCTTGTCGAGCGCGGTTGCGATGCCGCACTCTTATTCGCCCCGGATTCGATTAGTTGGTTACTCAACATCCGCGGTATGGATATGCCTCAACTCCCCGTGGTGCAGAGCTTGGCGATGCTGGCTGCGGACGGGTCAATCACTCTCCTTATTGACGCGCGGCGCTTGCCGCCGGGTTTCCCTGAACATGCAGGGGAGGGTGTGCGGGTGGTGCCGGAGGAAAACGTTGTCGAAGTGTTTGCTGCTTACTCTGGCCTGCGTGTGCTGGCAGACGCTGGCGCTGCCAGTGCGTGGGTGCAACTGTCTCTGGAAAGTGCCGGGGCGACGCTGGTCGACGCAGCGGATCCGGTGCAGTTACCCAAGGCGAGGAAAAACGCGGTAGAGACCGAGGGCAGTCGCCGAGCGCATCGGCGCGATGCCGTCGCCGAGATTCGTTTTCTCGCCTGGCTGGATGCTGAAGTTGCGGCGGGACGCCTGCACGACGAGGCAACGCTTGCCGAGCGACTTTACCGAGAGCGAGCGCAGGGCGATAGTTTTCACGCCTGCTCTTTTGACACGATATCTGCAGCCGGTGCCAATGCGGCCATGTGTCATTACAACCACCTCAATGGAAAACCTGCGGCCCTTCGCATCGACAGCGTCTACCTGGTGGATAGTGGAGGGCAGTATCTGGATGGTACTACGGATATTACTCGCACCGTGGCGATCGGTAAGCCTGGTGCGGAAATCCGCCGTTTGTTTACACTGGTTTTGAAAGGGCATATTGCGCTGGCCCGTGTCCGCTTCCCGCGGGGCACAACGGGTACACAACTCGATGCGTTCGCGCGGCAGTTCTTGTGGCGTGAAGGGTTTGATTACGACCACGGTACGGGTCACGGGGTCGGTGTATTTCTCAGTGTGCATGAAGGCCCTCAACGCATATCCAAGGCAGTCAGTACTGTACCCCTGTTGCCAGGTATGATCGTAAGCAATGAACCTGGCTATTACCGTGACGGCGCTTTCGGCATGCGTTGTGAAAATCTGCAGATCGTGCGTGAGTCAGATATCGCCACGGGTGACGGGGGCATGCTGGAGTTTGAGACTCTGAGCCTGGTTCCTTTCGATACCCGCCTGGTGGCGATTGATCTGCTCGACGATACCGAGATCGCCTGGCTTAACGATTACCATCAGCGAGTGATGGATGAGATAGGTCCGCTGCTGGCGGGGTGCGAGCGAGACTGGTTATTGGAGACAACACAGCCTTTGGAAACCTGAACCCGCTGGTGAATTTCGGTAGACTGGCTCACACAACAGCAATAATGGGAGAGTTACATGGCAGCCGCTGGCGCGCACTGGTCTTCTCGCTTCGCTTTCCTCATGGCCACGGTCGGGTTCGCGGTTGGTCTAGGCAATATTTGGCGTTTTCCCTACGTCGCGGGTGAGAACGGTGGCTCGGCTTTCATCTTGATTTACCTGCTGTGTGCGTTTGGCATCGGCATGCCAATTTTGATGTCAGAATTGCTGATCGGAAGGCGCGGGCAAGGTTGTCCCTCTACAGCTATGGCGCGTGTGGCCGCGGGGAGTGGGCGCTCTAATCACTGGCGCGGTGTGGGCAGCATGGGTCTCATAGCCGCATTTGTGATTGAAATTATTTATGCCGGCATTGTGGGGTGGGTGCTGTGGTATTTGTACAAGGCACTGACGACGGGTTTCGCCGGTGTGACGGCTGAATCCGCTGCCCTCGAATTCGACGCCGTGTTGGCGAGTACGACAGGCATGCTGTTCTGGACACCGGTGGGTTTGGGAATTACCGGGCTCATTATTTATGCGGGTGTACGCAAGGGTATCGAGCGCGCTGTGGTGGTAATGATGCCCACGATGATACTTCTTCTTGTTGGCCTTGCTTGCTACAACGTGTTTGCAGGCGGTATGGAGGAAGCGCTGGTATGGCTGCTTACCCCGGATTTTAGCAAGGTCAATGCGGGCACTGTGCTGGCAGCCATTACGCAGGCGTTCTTCTCAATCGGTGTGGCGATGGGGGGTATGATGACCTACGGCTCCTACCTGCCGCGCTCCATTTCCATTGGTCGCTCCGCCCTGATCATTGTTGCAGCGGATACGGCCATTGCACTGTTGGCCGGGCTGGTGATTTTCCCCGCCGTTTTCAACAATGGCCTTGACCCCGCTGCTGGCACCGGGCTGATTTTCAAGACGCTGCCGGTTGCCTTTGCTCAGATGCCGGCAGGCCACGTGTTTGGTGTATTGTTTTTCCTTATGCTTGCCGTAGCGGGTATTACTTCCATGGTGGGTCTGGTGGAGTCAGTCAATACCTGGGTAGAGGAGCGATATGGTGTGACGCGTCACAAGAGTGCTCTGCTCGTCACGGGAGCCCTCGCGAGTTGCTGTCTCCTGAGCCTGATGTCGTATAACGTGATGAGTGATGTCACCGTGTTGGGGATGAACTTCAATGGCATTCTTGAACATGTGTACGAGAAATTGTTGCTGCCCATTGGCGGTTTGCTTATTGCGGTTTTTGTGGGCTGGGCCATGTCGAAAGATCAATCAAGAGATGAATTGTCACCCATGGATCCCCTGCGCTATGCCCTTTGGTACAACCTGCTGCGTTATGCGGTACCGCCAGCCATCCTGGTTGTGCTGTATATGGGGCTGATGGGTTAATCGCTCAACGACCGGGCTGCAGGACTCGCCGTTTGTCTCGCAGAGAGTCGAGGCAGGCGTAAAATGGCACGCACAGTATTTGTCTAGCTCGGTCCGGTCGGAATATCCTGAAAGGCGATACCCTTGTCAGCCCGTGGCTCCTGCGGCAAGCCAAGCACCTGCTCCGCCAAAATATTGCGCATGACTTCGTCCGTGCCGCCGGCCAGGCGCACGCCAGGCGAAAACAAGACCTGCTCCTCGAAGTGCGCCCGCTCGGGACTGATTTCCGCATCCAGTATGATGCCCGCTGGCCCGAATAACTGGCAGGTGAAGTTGGCGATCTCCTGATTCATTACCGCGCCTACCAGTTTTCCCATGGAAGCCTCCGCACCTGCGATGCCGCCCTTTGCCACCGCCGTTAGCATACGCTTGTAAAGCGCCTGTAGACCGGCGTACTGACTGTACCAGCTGGCCAGGCGATCGCGCACGATCGGATCATTCGCAATCGGCTCTCCGTCCAGTTTCAGTGACTTCACGAGATCCAGGAACTGGGGAAACCCTGTTGGCTGCACGCCACTAATGGCTAATCTTTCACTCATCAGTATGGTGAGAGCGCCCGTCCAGCCACCGCCCACGTCACCCAGGCGGTAGCTGTCCGGCACAACGGCATCGTGGAAAAATACCTCGTTGAAGTGCTGCCCACCATCCATTTGCTTGATCGGGCGCACCTCTACACCGGGTTGGCGCATATCGATCATAAAGAGCGTGAGACCGCGGTACTTTGAGACCGTTGGATCGGTGCGGGTAAGCACTACACCGTAGTCGGAGTATTGCGCACCCGAGGTCCAGATTTTCTGGCCATTAAGCGTCCAATCATCACCATTTTTTTCGGCACGGGTGCGCAATCCTGCCACATCCGAACCCGCGCTGGGCTCGCTAAACAACTGGCACCAGACATCTTCGGCGCTGGCCATACGGGGCAGTAGTTGGCGTTTTTGTTCTTCCTCCGCGAAATGCAGGATCGCCGGTCCACAGTTACCTATACCAATGACGAAGTGCGCATCGCGCGTCTTAAAATGCTCTACCTCCTGGGTCCAGACAACCTCATGCAAAGATGTCAGGCCAGCGCCCCCATAGTCCTTGGGCCAGGTCAGGCAGGCATAGCCCGCGTCGGCTTTTGTCTTATACCAGGCCTTGGCTTCCTGGAAGGCCTGCTCTCCTTCCATGCCCATATGCAGCTTATCGGTCCGACGTTCGGCATTCGCGTTGAGCCAGGTTCTGACGTCTTGCCGAAAACTTGCCAATTCGGGGGTATCGTTGAAATCCATGTCGGTCTCCTCAGGCAGCTTGAAGTAATCGGGTGGTCAGTTTTTCCTTCCATGCTGGCAGCGCGCCGATCAGGGTTGATAACAGCTGCGCACGCCGGTAGTACAAGTGGCAATCGAATTCCCAGGTGAAGCCCATGCCCCCGTGTGCCTGAATATTTTCCTTACTGATCAGGTAGTAGGCGTCGGTGGCGCTCACCCGTGCGGTGGCGGCGGCCAGCGGCAGATCGGGGGCGTCACTGGCCAGAGCGCAGGCGCCATAGTAGGCATTGGCGCGGGCGAGTTCGAGTGCGACGTACATATCTGCAAATTTATGCTTGATTGCCTGAAAGGAGGCAATGGCTCTGCCAAAAGCATAGCGATCTCTGGTGTACGCAATGCCCATGTCCAGTGCTGCCTGGCAGCCACCAATCTGTTCAAATGCAAGCAGCACTGCCGTCTGGTCCAGCAGAGCCGTCAATGCCTCCTCTCCCGCATCACCCAGTTTTTGGGCGGCGCAGTCGTTGAATACGAGTCGTGCCTGGGAGCGACTGGGGTCCATGCTTGGCACGACTTCGCGACTCACCGACGCATCCGCGAGGTCAGTGATGTAAAGCCCCGTCGCACCTCCTGCATCTCGTGCGGTGAAGACGACAAAATCGGCAATGTCGCCGTCGGGCACAGGCAGCTTGCAGCCACTCGCCCTGTCGTTTTTTACCTCGGTGTGGAGCTGTGCGCTATTGATGCCCTCACTGGTGGCAAGAGTGCCTGTGAATTCGCCTGACGCAAGTCCGGGAAGGTACCGTGCGCGCTGCTCATCGCTGCCGAAGTGCTTGATAGCCTCGGTCGCCAGGTACACGCTGGACGCGAAGGGTACCGGTGCCAGTGAGCGACCCATTTCTTCGGCGATGACGCACAGTTCGAGGTAGCCCAGCCCGAGGCCTCCATGGGACTCCGGTATCGCGATGCCGGTCCAGCCGAGGTCGACGATCTTTTGCCACAGTGCCTGGTCACAGGGATTTTCAGACAGTAACGCTGCACGCACGGTTTCGGCCGTACATTCACGGCTCAGGAAGTTGCGCGCCTGATCCCGAATAAATAGCTGGTCCTCGGAAAATTCAAAATTCATGTCGGATTACCTTTGTCTGAGTGCCATTGACGCGAGGCCGATAGGGACGCTTGCCGCCACGCTGACCGAGGCCGCACATTATAGGGAAACCCGTTCCTTGTGTGGCTCAACAAATTGGACTAACGGCGTACTGATGTGCTCAGGCGGGGTCTGTGAGTAGTTGGTTTCGCAGTTTCTCCACATCGGCGCGCGAGAGGTCCAGTCCTTCGCGCACGTAATTGTCAAAGCTACCCCATGCGGTATCAATTTCGTCAAAAGCAGCCCTGATCCAGGCTTCTTCAACGCCCATCAGGATGCCCAGCTTGTCTGCGGCTTCTTTGCCCTTGAATACTCGGAGGAGCAAAAGCTGTGTCCTGCGTGCGTTCAACGCGTGTTGTTTGCTGGCCATGTAATCCTGCACCACGACTTCCTGTGGTACGCCAAGAATGCGCAGAACTATGGCGGCTGCGAAACCTGCCCTGTCCTTGCCTGCGCTGCAATGCCAGAGTATGGGAGCGCCCTCTGCCTCTTGTAATGTTTGCATAAACTCCCGGTACTGGGGGGTGAAAGTTGTCGCAAACTGGCGATTAGCCTCAATCATCATTTGGTCGGGGTCCATGTCCCCGAAGTCGCCGCTCTCGATGCGCTCCATTATGTCCGCGACCATCTTGTTGCCATCATCCAGAGTGGGAATCTCTACTACTGTGAAACCCGGAGGTTCAGGGAGCCGATCCGGTTCCTTGTTTTTTTCCGTGCCCGATCGAAAGTCGATTAGTGTCGACAGACCCAGCTGTGAGAGTCCCTTTATATCCGCGTCGGTGCCGTGGGCAAGCGTACCAGAGCGGTATAAAATACCCCACTTGACCTGGCGTCCATCCTCGGTCGCATAGCCACCGAGATCGCGGAAATTGGCAAGGCTTTCGAAATTAAGCAAACGGTGTTGCGCACGCTGTACCTCAGGTAGCTCGGCCGGGATCAGCAGCGGTGCCGCGGGCAGGAATTGCGCGACAAATATGGCTAGCAAACCCGCAGCTACGAGAGAAAAAATAATTTTTTTAGAGGTCACGAGTCAACCGTCACACTGTGTGGGATATATCACGAGCATAACATTGCAAAATAAAGGGGCAAGTTTTCTTGCGGCCGCAGTCGCGGGGGGTTTATTCTTGCGCCCAAGCGGTGTGCTCCGGAAGAGGATTGGGAATGTTTAACCACAGTGTATCCAGATACATCAGTACCCTTGTGTTAGCCGTTATTTGTGCCGGCGGCGTCAGGGCGGAAGAGAGCGTCCGTTTGTTGGCGAATACCTCGCCCCCTTACGCGGGTGCCAGTCTCCCCGATCAGGGCCTGGCTCTGGAACTGGTACGGCATATATTTATGCGGACCGACTATACGCCGGAAATAACGATAGAGAACTGGTCTCGCGCCGTTGAGGGTGCGCGAATAGGGGTTTACGATGCGCTGGCCTCGGTATGGTATTCCCCGGAGCGGGAAGAAGACCTGTTGTTCAGTAAGCCCTATCTGGAAAGTGATCTTATTCTCCTCAAACTGCGCTCGAATCGCCGCCCTTACACGAGTCTGGATGATCTGGCCGGCGGCCGCCTTGGTGTGCGCAAGGACTACGCGTACGGTGTCGACTTTGATGGAATACCCAACCTTGTGCAGGTAGAAGAAGATCTTTTGGTGTCGAACCTGCTCAACCTCCTCGACGGCAAGGTAGACTTTGTCATCGCTGATCAACGGACAGCAACGATGCAGTTGCACGAACTGTTAAACGACAAGATCAACCAGGTGGAGGTCATGGGCATCGCACTGCCAGTGGTAAAGCGCCATATCGCGGCCGCCCGCGCCTGGCCTGGCCACGAAGCCATGATAGCGGCCTTTGATCGGGCGTTAGTCAGTACTCAAGATGATGGGTCTCTCCAGCGTATTATCACCGAGTGGAATGAGCGCTACACCAACGTCAAGTGAGA
>JAAENL010000216.1 GCA_024224435.1 Halieaceae bacterium | reverse complement strand
TTTTTCTTCCCTTTGCCCTTTTTGTTCTTCGCCGGCTTGGTGATATCCGACGAGGGTGGCTTGCTGGAATTCGACGAGTTCTTTTGTAGCGCGGCTATTTTCTTCGCCTGCTCGTCAACCCTGGCGCTCAACTCACAGAGCTTATCGACAACAGGCTCCTCTCCTGCCCGATAGATCGCAAGGGCCTGCTCACGCTTCATGGCACAACCGGTCTCGATACTGGCGCACTAGGGGGTAGACATAGAGATCTTTGGGGCTGGTGCGGATACGCTGGTAGCGGTCATTGCGGGTGCGTCCCGTGGTCTGGCCCGTACACACCCAGTTGGCCGCCCGATAACAGGTGCCCCGGTAGCGCGAGCGGTCAACGAACGTCTCCAGCAAATAGATCGAATGGGCATACTTGTCCATCCAGTCATGGCTCACACGCCTGAGCACCCGCGAGAGAATATGGCTGGCAAGACTCGCCACCTTGACCCAGGGCAAGATAAGAAAGCGAGAATTGTTGGTCATATAGTGCAGATTACGCGCGCGCACCGCGGGGCTCCAGCCAATGAGCCCATCGCGTGGCGCACTCTTCCAGGCCGCCGCGCCGAACAGCATACAGGCCAGTAGGCGGCCATCGCCGCTGTAGATAAGGTACTTCATATTCTCACCCGCCACGTTTCTGCA
>JAAENL010000215.1 GCA_024224435.1 Halieaceae bacterium | reverse complement strand
GATGTGCGGCAGCAAATCAATCGTGGTGTCGAGGCTGGTGTCAAAGGTATGTAAATTACGGTTATTGATGCCCACCATAGACAGGGGTAAATCCAGCGCCCTGTCCAACTCGCCACGGTTGTGCACCTCTACCAGCACATCCAGCCCGAATTCACATGCGGCGGCGTACAACTCGGCCATTTGCCCGTCCTCCAGCGCGGCAACAATCAGCAAAACGGCGTCAGCACCCAGGGCACGGGCCTCGACCACCTGATAGGGGTCAATGGTGAAATCCTTGCGCAGTACCGGCAGATTACACGCTGCACGAGCCTCCTGTAGATAGGCGTCTGCTCCCTGGAAGAAATCCCGGTCAGTGAGCACCGAGAGGCACGCTGCACCGCCCTCACTGTAGCTACGGGCAATTTCCGCTGGATGAAAATCTTCGCGGATAACACCCTTGCTGGGCGAGGCCTTTTTTATTTCAGCGATGACTGCGGGTCTGCTCTCTGCAACAAGCACTTCCAGTGCACGCATAAAGCCTCGCGGCGCGCTCTGCTCGTCCACGACTTCCTGCAGTCGCGATAAAGTGCAGCGCGATTTACATTGCACCACCTCATCGGCTTTGCGGGCCAGTATCTCGCGCAGGATTGTTGGCGCATTCATACTCTGCTCACCCCTGTCCGCGCATCATCCGGGTAAATTCAACAAACTGAAACAGCTTTTCTCCGGCCAGGCCAGAGGCCAATGCGTCCTCCGCCATAGCCACGCCATCGGCCAGCGTGGCAGCAATTCCACTGACATAAATAGTCGCACCCGCGTTCAGGGCCAGCATGGCTGCGGTCTTGCGAGCAACGGGGTCGTCATCCGAAGAGAGCGCCCGACGAATAAGATCCGCAGAAGCCCCCACGCTGGCGACTGACAGCCCCTGCAGGTCCTGCCGTTCAAAAGAAAAATCCTCCGGGGAAATCTGGTAACTCTCAATGCTGCCGTCGCGAAGCTCTGTGACATGCGTGGCCGCTGCGATGGATATCTCGTCCAGCCCGTCATCGGAGTGCACTACCATCGCGTGCTCTGCGCCGAGCAGTTTCAGAACCTCTACCAGGGGTCGGCACAAATCTGCAGAAAAAACACCGATAACCTGCCGCTTTACCCCCGCGGGGTTAGTAAGCGGGCCCAAAATATTGAAAACCGTGCGCATGCCAAGTTCGCGCCGGGGGCCGATGGCATAGCGCATCGCGCTGTGATGGGAAGGGGCAAACATAAAACCGACGCCCACCTCATTGATAGCGCGAGCAACCTGCTCGGGCGAAAGATCCAGCGGCATGCCGAGGTCTTCCAATACATCAGAACTGCCGCTGGCGCTGGATACACCGCGGTTGCCGTGCTTGGCCACCTTCGCCCCGGCCGCGGCCGCGACAAAACAGGAGCCTGTTGATACGTTGAACAGATTGGCCCCATCACCGCCGGTGCCCACCAGGTCGACCAGATGCGGGTCGCTGACCTGCACCGGAGTGGCCAGCTCTCGCATCACCTGCGCCGCTCCCGCTATCTCCTCAGTGCTCTCGCCTTTCATCCGCAAGGCAACCAGCAAGCCCCCAATCTGCGCATCGCTGGCATCACCACTCATCACCTGCCGCATGACCAATTGCATTTCGTCCCGGCTAAGGCCTTCGCCCTCAACGACTTTTGCCAGAGCATGTTGTATGTCCATGGGATACCCCCCTACTGTTCCAAAAAATTACGCAGCAGGTCATGCCCGTGCGCGGTCAGGATAGACTCAGGGTGAAACTGCACCCCCTCAACCGCAAACTCGCGGTGACGCAATCCCATAATTTCATCGACTTCACCCGCCTCATTCTGGGTCCACGCCGTTACTTCAAGGCAATCCGGCAGGCTATCCCGCTCCACCACCAGACTGTGGTAGCGAGTCGCTTCAAAGGGCTGGCTCAAACCCGCGAAAACACCCTCACTTCGGTGGTATATCGGGGATGTCTTGCCGTGCATCACCTGTCGCGCACGAACAACCCGGCCACCGAACACCTGGCCGAGGCTCTGGTGACCTAAACAAATACCCAGCAGAGGCACCCTGCCCGCATATTCGCGGATCACCTCCATGGAAATACCTGCCTCGTTGGGAGTGCAAGGTCCCGGTGAGATCACAATCTTTTCGGGACCCATTGCAGCGATGTCGGTCACCGCAATCTCATCGTTGCGCACCACCACTACCTCAGCACCCAGTTCACCGAGATACTGCACCACGTTGTAAGTGAAGGAATCATAATTATCAATCATCAACAGCATTGTCGCTCCCTCCCGTCACCATGGACGCCGCACGAAACATGGCGCGGGCCTTGTTGTGGCTTTCCTTCCACTCCAGCTCCGGTATCGAATCGGCTACCACGCCACCGCCCGCCTGCACGTAGAGCGTGTCATCCTTGATGACCGCAGTCCGGATAGCAATGGCCGTGTCCATGTCGCCTGCCCAGGAGATATACCCCACGGCGCCACCGTAAACGCCGCGTTTGACGGGCTCCAGCTCATCGATGATTTCCATGGCGCGTATCTTGGGGGCACCGCTGAGAGTGCCCGCCGGCAGTGTGGCGCGCAGCACATCGTACGCCGATTTGCCGGCCTTCAGCTCGCCGGTGACATTCGACACAATATGCATAACATGGGAATAACGCTCCACTGTCATTTTATCGCTCAACACCACCGAACCTGTCTCAGCAATACGACCCACATCGTTGCGACCCAGGTCGATTAGCATCAGGTGTTCAGCAATTTCCTTCGGATCGCCCAGCAGCTCCTCTTCCAGCGCCCGATCCTCTTCCTCTGTATGCCCGCGGCGCCGGGTACCGGCGATGGGCCTTACGGTCACCTCACCCTGCTCGAGGCGAGCGAGAATCTCCGGGGAAGACCCGACAACATGAAAGTCATCAAGATCCAGGAAAAACATATAGGGCGAGGGGTTCAGGTTACGCAGAGCGCGATAAAGGTTGAGCGGCGGATCGGTAAATGGAATACTCATGCGCTGGGAGGGCACCACCTGCATCACGTCACCCGCTAACACATACTCCTTGATCCGCTCTACGCTTGCCTCATACATGGCCTGGGTAAAATCCGACGCCGCACTTTTTTCCAGGTCGGCGCTACCGGCAGCCGCGAGGTCCAGATCAGGCAGGGGTGGCACCGGTTGTCGCAGTTTAGACACCAACTCGTCCAGACGGACTCTGGCGCAGGACAGCGCATCCCGATGTGCCGGGTCCGCGTTAACAACAAGGCGAATCGTTCCCGCGAGGTTGTCAAAAACCAGCACTTCCTCCGACACCATCAACAGAATATCCGGGGTACCCAGGCGATCTTCAGGCATGCCCGGCTGCAGCCGAGGCTCTACGTAGCGCACCGCGTCATAACCAAAGTAACCCACCAGGCCGCCGTGAAACACAGGCAGCTCCTCCCGAGGAGCACATCGAAAACGCTGCTGGAATTCCTCGGCAAAGAGCAGAGGATCCTCAACTTCCTCGACCTGACTGAGTTCTCCATCAACCCAGATTTCCACCCGCTGGCCAAAAGCTTTAAATACCGTGCGGCAGGGCATGCCGATAATCGAGTATCGGCCCCATTTCTCACCCCCCTGTACCGATTCAAGAAAAAAGGAATAGGCTCCCTTCGCCAGCTTTAGATAAGCACTGAGCGGGG
>JAAENL010000214.1 GCA_024224435.1 Halieaceae bacterium | reverse complement strand
TTGAAACGCACTGTCCCTCAGTAGAAAAATGTCCGCAAGCGGTTAATGTTGCAACCTGGTGCAGCGACAGTAAGGCGCCCTGTACTGTGATAGCCATCCAAGGCACTATGCACTTGGTCGCCTGCCAGCGGCCCACAAAAAGCAACCCAGCGACACTGCCGGAGACCCCATAGCAATGACAGCATCGAGTGAAACCCGTAACCAGCACTTTGTGCTAGCCTCGCGACCACAGGGCGAGGTGAAGCCCACAGACTTTAACCTCGTCGATAGGCCGATGCCGCAACTCGGCAAAGGCGAGGTGTTGGTCGAAACCACCTACCTCGCGGTAGAACCGGCAATGCGCGGGTGGATGGAAGACCGCGAAAGCTATGTGCCACCGGTAAAAATCGGCGAACTCATGCGCGGACAGGGTACCGGTGTGGTGATCGAATCGGACAACCCGGCGCTACCGGTTGGCACAGCGGTGTCGGGCATGATCGGTTGGCGTCGCTACCTGGTGAGCGACGGACGCAGCGTTCCCCTGCAAAAACTGCCCGAAGCCACTCTGCCCACCACAGCGCTTAATGTACTCGGACTGACGGGCCTCACCGCCTGGTTTGGTATGCTGGATGTGGGCGGCCCACAAAAAGGCGATACGGTGCTGGTTTCGGGCGCGGCCGGCGCCACCGGCTCGGTCGCCGGGCAGCTGGCGCGCATTGCCGGTGCGCGCGTGATCGGCATCGCCGGAGGCAAAGACAAGTGCACATGGCTGACGCAAGAGCTGGGATTTGACGCTGCCATTGACTACAAATCCGAGGATACCGCCGGGCGCGTGGCAGCGCTGTGCCCCGGCGGCATCGATGTCTATTTCGACAACGTCGGGGGCGAGATTCTCGACATCGCCCTCGACAACCTCGCAATGCACGCGCGGATAGCATTGTGTGGTGGCATTTCCCGGTATAACGAAAGCGGCCCCCTGCCCGGCCCCGTCAATTACTTTAACCTCATTTACAAGCGCGCCCGAATGGAGGGTTTTCTGGTGATGGATTACGCCAAGCGTTTTTCAGAAGCCATCACCGGGATGGTGCAATACCTTGAGAGCGGCGAACTACGACACAGAGAAACCGTATTCGACGGATTTGAGCAGATGCCTGATGCTCTGATCAATTTATTCCGCGGCGGTAATATAGGTAAACAGCTGGTAGCGGTGAAACCCTGAGCACGTATGGACATCATTAACTACAGCGCATCGTATAAGCTACTGGCGCTGGCACGCGGTCATCCCTACGAGCGTGACGCCTACGCCGCATTGTTGAGTGGCCTCGAAGACTTCGACGTATGCCATGTGGAACAGCCCATCGCGCAGCGCGTGCTGGGGCCCGCGGCGGCTGAGGAATTTGACGCCATCGTGTGCTACGACATGCCCGGCGTGGACTTTACCGCCGCAGACCCACCGCAGCTGCTTGCCCCGTCCGCAGACTTTCGCGAAAACTACATCGACATGCTGCATGCCGGCGTCGGGATGGTATATCTTCACCACGCGATCGCGGCCTGGCCGGCCTGGCCGGAGTATGCTGAGATTGTAGGTGGCCGTTTTCATTATCGCACTGCCACCCTGCGCAATCGGCAATGGCCCGATTCCGGATATTGCCACCAGGTGAACCATCGTATTTCAAAACTGCGTGATCACCCAGTCACAGTTGGCATTCCAGACAGCTTTGAAATGACTGACGAGCTATACCTTTGTCCGATATTCGAAGATGATGTCATTCCACTACTGGCCAGCGACTATTGCTTCGAAGACGACCATTTCTACTCCGCCGCCAGCGCCGTGGGCGGCAACATGCACAGCCGCGAGGGCTGGGCTCACCCCGGGGGCAGCCATTTTGTAGGCTGGGTAAAACGCGTGGGTAACAGCCCTATCGTGTACCTGCAGGGAGGCGACGACAGCGCAGCGATGTCCAATCAGTATTTCCGGCAACTGGTACACAACGCGGTACGCTGGGTAAGCTCAGACGCCGCACACGCGTGGGCGCGGAGTGCTTCTACCTAGATTTTTCGATGCGCCGACCACCAGGACTTGATGGCTATCGGGTATGCGTCGGCAGCTGCCTTGACTGCATCGCTGTCAGCGTCAGAGACCGCCCCCTCCTGCGTTGCCGGCAGAGGCGAGGCCTCCTGCACCGGATCAATGACTTCAAGATCGAGCTCCGCGATACAGCGCGCAAAACGGGCCATTTCTCCCTCATGGTGATCGCTGGCCTGGTGTCGCCAGAACGTAGGCGCATCTTTGAATGACAGCAAGCAATAATAAAACCCTGGCTCGCTGCCCCGCCAGTACTCATAACGCAATACCCCCTCTTCGGTGTCATGCGTCTGTCGGTACATAAAGGCCATCACCTCCTCGAACTCCTCTTCCTGGCCCGCGTGAATCTGGATTTTTGCTAGCAGTGTACTCATCGCACTGTTCCCCTCGTCAAGACAACCCAAGACGCTACCAAGCGAACGACCACAGGTCCAGATCTCGTGCTCTCGCGGCACATTTAACCGCAGGGCGCCTGAGTTGAAAACCGCAATGATTTACCGACCATACGGGCTTGCCTGCGCAGACTGTGCAGCATAAGGTACTGACTGGCCTGACCGCAGATTACACACATGAAGGATACGACATCTGCCGTCCGACCTCTTATCGCGACCTACCGCGACGGTGTACGCGGTGACAAGCCAATCCGGCGCTGAATGCGAACCAGTCAGCGGAAATGGCACACGGGGAGCCAGCTACACGAAAATCGGGCAATAATGGCTGCGCGCAGGATGGGCTGATCCAGTGCCCCCTCCCACAATCTATGTGACGTAACGCCGGGCTGGCCGAACGTACACGCCCACCAGCGCTGACAACACGCTTGATGCCAACAGAGGGCACACCCATGCCAAAAGCGGACTATGACATGCTGCACTTGACCGGTGATTGGCTGTGCGACGTGGAATTGCTCCCCGCGCCGGACAGCCCCGGCACGATAGATTCACCCTGGGGGGCGACCAATGTAGGTTACATCGCCAGTGGTGACTTCAGTGGCCCCAAGCTCAACGGACGCGTATTACCGGGCGGCGGTGACTGGCCGGCACTCTCTATCGACGGAAAGGATTCGTACCAGGTCAATGTCAGAGCCGTGTGGCAAACTGAAGACGATGCACTGATCTATGTGCAGTACTACGGTTTCATCGACGTGCCGAAACACTTGCTGGAATCCGGGATAGCGATGTCAGACCTCGACCCGTCCAGTTATTACTTTCGCACGGCACCGACCTTTCGCACCGGTGATGAACGCTACAGTTGGCTCAACAAAATTCTTGCAGTCGGTATCGGACGATTTACACCGGATGGATTGGGCTACCGCATATTCCAGATCAACTAGGCGCCGCGCTTGAAGCGTAAATTCAGTGACAGAGTGCCCAGCATTATTCCCGGTTGATGCTCGAAGGTGTTGTCCGGTGCAAATTGGATGCCATCCAACCGACTGCACAGCTGCTGCCAGGCAACAACCTGCTCTACCCGTGAAATGCCCGCCCCGGGGCACGTACGCGGACCCTGCGAGAATGTCAGGTGATTGCCGAGGGATTTACGATCGAGCTTCAACTCATATGGACATTCATATTGTTTTGGATCGACGTTACCTGCTCCAAACCGAATATGTAAAATAGAACCCGCGGGGACTGTCTCACCCTGAAACACCTCTTCCTGAGTGGTCACCCGAGTCGACAGGCCCTGTGTGGGTGCCCGCAAGCGCATCGACTCTTCAGTGAATGCTCTTATCGCGCTGTGATCCGCTTTGATCGCATCAAACAATTCAGGCTGCTCGCACAGCAATTGCGCTTCTTGCTCCAGCGCATACTGGGTTGTTTCCAGCCCTCCCAGCACCATAAAGTATACGATGCCGTAAACTTCTTCATCGGTCAGCTTGCGATCGAGTGCCTTGTATTTCACCTGGGTCAGCTCGCTAATCATATCGCTCTGCGGGTGCAGGCGTTTTTTTGCTACCTGATCTGCAAGGTACTCTGCGAAACCATCCAGCTGCTGTGCCTGCAGTAACGCTCTCTCCTCATCGAGCAGATTCATGTGACCGCTGCCGTAAACATATTGCATAATCTGAGCGTTTCCCCAGCGCGCAAGCTGGCCTACATCCTCTCGTGGAAATCCCAGAATATTGGCCGTCACACGCTGAGGTAAGACACGCGCAAACTCATCCACAAACTCTACCGTACCCCATCCATCGCCATCATCACGGTCTATCCACTGATCAATCAACTCATCTGCCTCGGCACGTATCATTGACTCGTGCCGCTTGGCACCAGGCCCGACCCATGGGTCTGTGAGCTCCTGCCGATGAGCGCGCCATAGCTCTGCCGTTGGCCGCAATGTGCGCACGGAATCCAGAGCCAGGTCGAAACGAGAGGCATCATTCGGGGGCTGCTCCCCTTGATCCAGCATTGCCTGCATTTCTTCGACTTTCAACGTCATCAAGGGCGTAAAGCGCTCGGGATCCTTCACGACAAGCTCTATATCTTCGTAGCTATTCAGGACATAACCGTCACCCCTGCCATCGATCCCCTCACCAGGAAGGCGCAGCACAGGCGCTTCCCGGTGAAGTATGGGGTAAGCCTCGTACCAGTGTTCCTGAGCACCGGGTGCAAAGAGATCAACCTCCTCCAGCGTATGGGGGCAGGACAGCGGTGATTCGTCATGATTCGGAGTCTTATTATTCATAGTCTTCGCGTTTTATCTCCGGAATCTCATCATAACGCAAAATTTGTCTCAACGTGTTGATCTGCCTCACCGCTTAGTCAACAGGTTTTGGATTCGACACGCAGCCGCGACAGGCAAGTAACCCTGTCAAAGAATTCGAGCGGACTTACCTGCGGCACAGATAGCGGGAGGGGGAGACGTCAATCGGTGAACTCGACCCAGCTCGTCGGAATATTTTCCTCGACAAGTTGGTTAATGCTGATGCTGATAAATCCGTTCTCTGCAGCGACATCGCTGGCAAATTGCGACTTGCGACTACTGCGGGCAATCACCATCGCCCGCGGGTACTTGCGCCGAATCCACAGAGCCGTGCGCAGGTTGTCTTCTTCAAGACCTGTTCCCAGAACAAATACCGCATCTTCGCCATCCGGCTTGATAGCGATTTCGTCTTGCACCCGTTGCCACACTTCCGGGTGAGAGATATCTCCCTCGAACACCTCCCTTCGGTAGCCCTCATCAAATGACATTTGCTCTTCTGCCACAAGAATGCGGCGGTGAGCGTCACGTTCCAGTATGGCAACCGTCTCCAGTTCGTCTGCTGCGTCGCGCTGCAGTTCTTCGAGAATGGTCTGACCGAAACGCCCAAAGCCCGCGATAATTACCACATCCTTATCGCGAGTTTCGCGGAACTGTTGCAACATCCGATCCCGCACTAGCCCTTGTGCAGCCAGATGGTAGGTATTGAACGTCTCACAGCTCTTGGACACCAATGTGTTTTGCATGGCCCGCATAAACCGCAGCCGGACACAGTGAATGACGATGCGCTCGCCGATTCCCGGTACCATCGCTAACAGAGTACTGGCCGCTTCGTAGCTACGCAGGCTGTTATCCGCGAGCAGAAGGATCTTGTGCGCCCGCTCCACGTGCAACTGGCGCAGAAAAAACTCATGGGTAATATCACCCACGACGGTAACTGCTCCCAGTCCCTGCTCAAACTCATCCAGCACAGACTGCTCTGGGGTCTCCCGGGACACGACAACCACTGGTATATTCGGGCTATGCCGCCTCAGCACACGGAGATAACTGAGGGAGAGCTCCCCCGCACCCACGATAACCACATGGTTCTTGATACGCCGCAGCTTCCAACTCTGGGGCGCCAGTGCTCGCAACAAGGCACCTATCAGAGTAGAGGCCGCCAGAATCGGTGCGCCAAAATAAGACAGCCAAACCAGCACCCGGCCAAACAAGGGTCCACCGTAGGGCGTACCAAGATCGACCCCACCGACCACGAAGAGACTGAGACTGTAGTAAGCCTGGGTCAGTATACTGGCACTCGCCACCTCAGGACGCTCGGTGACAGACACCCCCGAAGCAAAACCGAGCAGGGCAGCGGCGAAAAAAAACAGGGCGCCGGCAGGGCGCCAGGGAAATTTAGACTTTTGCAGATTGGAAGCGCTCATGCCCCCATGATACCCGACAGAACGAGCACCTTGGTGGCTGAACAGGTGGAATTATTGGGATAGCGCCAGACCCCGGGATTGCGCTTTTTCCCACATCCGCAAATACCCCTCTGCCGACTTGAACAGCGGCTCAAGCTCCTCGTCGGTAGCTCCGTCACGGCGCACATCTTCGATGAGCTCCGCCACCAGCCCCAGATGCACCATACCCTCGGTATTAAAGTCCAGCGTCCGATTCCCCACCACCGGCTGCTCAAGGGTGATATCTCCCGCATAGGACTTAAAGGGGTAGGTAATACCTACATCTGTCTGTGGATCTGAGCAATTGGCGCGCTCACCAAAGCGCGGGCTTGGCGCCCCAGCAAAACCGTTCAGGTCGAAACCGAAGCCCTCTGCCGGAAATGCGCCCTTCTCTTTCATCAACGCTATCCGCGACTGAAATCCGTCATCCATAGTCGCCGGTGTAGATGCTGAACGGCAGCGACCAAAATTGAACTTTGACATGCCGCCCAACGCGTAGATTTCTCCGTTCTTATTACGGCCATGCGTTCCGATAGCCGGGTAGTCGTTTTCCTCAAGTATTTCAAAGGCCCGCTGGTAGCTCTTGCGAGGCAGGTGATCAACCTCGAGAATCATGCCCCGCTTCATCATTTCCTCAATGAGGAATTCACCCAGATCCGTGAGGCCATGCTTCTGGCAATACTCCCCGTCCAAAGAGTCTGCGCCGAGCAATAGGTTCGAAAACTGGAACAAGGTACCCACTGGATCATCCGCATAACCGCTCATATCGAACAGCGGTTGCGAATCATAAATATCCCTTGGCTGATTGAGTCCGGCAAAAACAACACCACCACTGTCAAATCCACCCGAAAATTCCAATAGCTCTTCGGGGCACTCCACATAGTTGTTGTAATGCCCGGTGTGACTGAAGTTGCCGATATCGATAATACCGCGGTCCCCGTCTCCTGCGGAGAACCCATTGTCATATTTGTGCACGGGGAACAATGCGCGGACGCCACGATCGTGGTATTCATCCAATTTCGCCAGCACATCGGCTTCGGTGCAGGCGCTGAAATCGCCAAAGGGCACCAGGTAACAATCAAACAGATCTGACGTCTCGATACCCAAGACCACTGCGAGGTTGCCCGCCTTTATCTCCTCGCGGGCTTCTGCCGGGCTAAACACGATGCGGAACCAACCTTCACCGGGGCCACCTTCCTGAGCATCGATATAACGCTCCATGGCGTAGGTCGCCTCAATAATTCTATCGACGTTCACCATGTCGTTACAGTCGAACCGCCGCGGTTGCGCGCCGACCCCCGTAGTCAACTGGCACAGAATTTCATTCGTGGTGGCGTGTTGTATCAACAGGCGCAAGCCAGAGAGGTAGGCGCGCTCCAACCACTTGTAGTACTGCACCTGATGAGTGGCGCTGGAGGGTGCCGCTGGCCACTCGGTAAACACCGGGTAACCCTCTGTATCGTGATCTTTATCGGGCAGCTCACCCGCGACCAGCGCCACCAACAATGCATCAAGATCACCTCCGGAAAAGCTGGAGCCCATAATGTCCCGGCGCCCCTCTTCCCCGTGCACCAGGTCGCAATCCGGCAAGGCATGCTCCACCCCCAGCGGGTGAAACGGTGCACCATGAAACGTACCACCACCACCGAAGGCGAGATTGGTAAAGAGATGGGCATGACTTTCAACGAAACCAAAGACAGCGCCATCCTCAAATTCCGTAACCGTGACCTCTCCGCTGGCATCGAGCGTCAACTCGGGAAACTCTGCACAGTCTGTTTGCAAGGCCAACAACAGAGAGGCAGCTTGATCTTCAGTAACCATCGCGCCCTCGCTGCCAATGTAGGCACCAGACTTAATATGCTGCAGCTGGTAGCGCCCATTAGACGTTGTATAAAGCTGCCACTCGCCCTCTGACTGCATGCGATCTTCAATCACTACCTCGCCATCGACCACGCGGGTGTCGGAGGCCAGCTCTGTCGCACGCACCAGCACTTCTCCGTCTGAGACCAGGTAGTTACCCCCCTGATCGTAGATCAAGTACTTGCCTAAATCAGACGGTCGCAACAGGAAACGCCCCGCATCAGACAGCTCTGCGACGACTGCACTGGCTAAATCTATCTCCCAGCCT
>JAAENL010000213.1 GCA_024224435.1 Halieaceae bacterium | reverse complement strand
GTGCCACCACACGGCGGGAGCTGAAGCTGAGCCCATCCCTGGCGCGCTCTACCTCCAACGTGATGGGTCTGGCTGGGTCGCCCGGGCGCAGGAAATAGGCGTGCTGAGAATGCAATACGCGGTCCTCAGGCACCGTGGCCACTGCGGAGGCAATACACTGAGCCAACACTTGCCCGCCATACACCCTGACAGCATCCGGGTGCATATTACCTGCGGTGAATAGGTCGTTGTTGCCCCCCTCGGGGGATAACACGCGGAGTAGCTGCTCAAGCATAAATCGGCACTTTTGCTGACAAGGAGCCGCTATTATCCAGATTTGTGGAGACATGCCAATCGCAATTGCAGGACTGCCCACAGACCGGCACTGACTCACCCCCGGTATCTTTGCTATTGTGGGCAACGCAAGACCCACACTTCACAAGGAACCTGCATGAGTGGCAACCCATCGCCCGCCGCCCTGCGAGCCGCAGTGCGGTCTGGAGCGCACACAGGAAATACATCCGGGCTCGCACCGGGATACGTGCAATGCAATATCGTGATCTTGCCCAGCGATTGGGCGCATGACTTCCTGCGCTTTTGCCAACTTAATCCCAGACCCTGCCCACTGATCAGCATGAGTGAACCGGGCGACCCACATCTGCCGGCGCTGGGTGAACTGGACATACGTACCGATGTGCCAGCCTACCGGGTGTTCGAGGACGGACAAGCAATCGACGAGGTGAATTCAGTAGAGACCCTGTGGCGAGACGACCTGGTCACTTTCGCACTGGGCTGCTCTTTTTCTTTCGAAGAGGCCCTCCTGGCAGATGGGCTTGAAGTGCGCAATATCTCCCAGGGGTGCAACGTACCGATGTACCGAAGTTCCGTCACATGCGCCACAGCCGGGCCTTTCCGCAGCCAAATGGTCGTCAGCATGCGCCCATTTAACGCGGCGGACGCCATTAGGGCCATACAGGTATGCACTCGCTTTCCCAGTGTCCACGGCGCACCGATCCATCTGGGAGACCCTCGATTGATCGGTATTGGCGATCTACAAGCACCTGATTACGGTGACGCAGTATTGGTACACCCAACAGAGATTCCCCTTTTCTGGGCCTGCGGTGTCACGCCACAGCTGGCGCTGGAAACTGCGCAACCGCCCTTTGCCATTACCCACAGTCCCGGCTGTATGCTGGTGACTGACGTGCGCAACAGCGCACTGGCCGTACTCTAGGAGCGAGCAGCGCATGCAACTCAATTGTGACCTCGGCGAGAGCGACGATAACTGGCAGGAGGGCCCGGAGTCCCGAGTCATGCCTTATATCGATCGGGCCAATATCGCCTGTGGCTACCACGCCGGTGACCCGGAGACGTTACAACGCACACTGGCCCTCGCTCGCGAGCACAATGTAGCCGTAGGTGCACACCCCTCGTACCCTGATCGAGCTGGATTCGGACGGCGCAGCATGCAACTGCAAAAGGGTGAAATCATCGCCATGCTGCACTATCAGATGGGCGCACTGGAGGGCATGGCCCTCAGCCAAGGGCTGACGCTGTCTCATATGAAACCCCACGGCGCTCTCTACCACGACATGATGACATCAACCCGTGTACGGGAAGCTGTTTTCGAGGCGGTAGCAAGCTATCACCGCGCACTACCCCTGATCATGCAGGCCACCGCGGACGCAAATGAACACCGTAAAGAGGCTCAGTCTGTCGGTATCGACCTATGGTTTGAAGCCTTCGCCGATCGTCGCTATACGGATGATGGCAGGCTGCTGGCGCGGGATAAATCTGGCGCGGTGCTGGACCAGAAGGCAACACTGGACCAGGCCGCGCAATTATGTCGGGAGGGCACCGTCAGCACGGCCAATGGCGCCGCGCTGGCAATCAATGCAGATACTCTGTGTCTCCACGGCGACAATCCAGACGCTGTGAACGCTATCGCTGCCCTGCACGCATTGATTCACAGCAAGTGAGCAGGCCGTGAAACTGCAAGTCGCAGGGGAAAACAGCCTAATACTCTACCTTGGGAAGGACGTCGACGAGGCGACGTCCGCCAGAGTCCACGCGGCGGTTGCCATTATCGAGACGGCACTGGGCGACCACTTACTGGATCTGGTGCCATCTTACGCCTCCATCCTCATCCTGTTCGATATGCAAAGTATCGATCATATGACGGTCGTTAAAACGCTGCACAAGGCTCTTGCTGAGCCAACTACCCGCGCTGCAGTGAGGGGGCGGACCGTTGCCTTACCCGTCTACTACAGCAGGGAGACAGGCATCGACCTTGAGCCACTGGCAGCGCGCGCCGGCCTCTCCGTAGAACAAGTGATAGAACTGCACGCCAACACAGGCTACCGGGTCTTCGCCATCGGTTTCGCGCCGGGGTTTGCGTATCTTGGGCAAGTCGATCCACGCATCGCGGCGCCGCGACTGGACACACCGCGGCAACGAGTGCCGAAAGGGTCCGTGGCCATCGCCGACCGGCAGACCGCCGTGTACCCATCGGAGTCGCCCGGTGGCTGGAACCTGGTGGGTCGATGTCCTGTCTCCCTGTTCGACCCCACACAGGAACCCGCCATGCCCATCGCGATAGGTGACGAAGTCTTTTTTGAACCCATCAGCCGTGCGCAGTTTTTATCCCTGGGCGGAGACCTCGAATGAGTATGCGCATCACGCACCCCGGTATATTGAGTCTCCTGCAGGATAACGGCCGTCTCGGACAGCATCGCCTGGGCTTGAGCAGTGGTGGCCCGCTGGACAGTGAGGCTTTCTATCTCTGCAACCGTTTACTGCAAAATCCGAACGGCAGCACCGCCATCGAAATCAGTGCGGGTGGACTGCAGTTACTGTGCACCGCGGACACGTGGATCTGCCTGACCGGAGCGTCAATGCCCCTCTCGGT
>JAAENL010000212.1 GCA_024224435.1 Halieaceae bacterium | reverse complement strand
CGATGCAGGAACATGCCGTATAGATAAGGCACGGCGGAAAACCTCTGCGCGGTCTCGGGCGAGCATTCCTGCCATTTGATGTTCTTTCGAACATCATCCAGCGGCTTGTACCAGGCATCTTCCCACGCCACATATCGCAGACCGGGGAAATCCGCCGAAGCTTTTTCACGGTCCGCGCGGTTGAAATTGGACCACCCCATATTGCTCTGACCGGCGCAGACCCAGATCTCACCGATCAGCACGTTCTTGACCGCGATGCCCTTGCTGCCGGTCTTGGCCACAATATACTTGGGCGTGAAACCGGCCGCCATGGCATCGAACTCTACCGCCCAGGTGCCTTTACTGTCGGCCTTGACCTTTTTCGTCTGCGCCTTGAAAAGCGGCGCATTCTTCTCAATGTACTTCACTGTGACTGAATATTCCTGACTCTTTTTCGCGGTCTCCTGCTGAAGATAAGGTTGTGCCACAGCCTTATCCTCGGTCATCGTGACAACGATATCCGCACCGGGCCTGGCCCATCCCCAGATACGGGCCTTCTTCTGCTGTTGCAGAACCATGTTGTCGCTGATAATGGCCGCAAACCGAAATTCCGGCTTCTGCGCCAGCTTGGCATGGGCCGCACCGGCCGCGACACAGAAAATGAGGGCCAATCCAAGCCATGACAGTTTAATGAGATCGACAGTATTGCCTTTGAATCTGTTACTCTTAATCATGTTGCGTTTTTCCGTTCTTGTGTTCGTATTTCCAGTTCGTAAAAAACAGTCCTTTCCAATATTTCCCATGGGCTCTGCTTTGGCTACTTCTTCGGCCGCGTCTTCTTGCCCGGGTCGTACTGAGGGGAGTCGGGGTTGCCGATCCAGTCGGTAGACTTGATATCCGTGGTGGTAGCTGGGTGAACCGGGTTGTCTACTCGGCCGGCTTTGCGCTGGCCGGTCCCGGGGACCTGCCAGTCGCCGATATCCTTCCGGGCCTCGGCGGCGTACCCCGAAAGGCGTTTGACCACGTCCGGATACTTATCGGCGACGTTGGTCTTCTCGCTGATATCGGTTCTAAGGTCGTAGAGAGCCAGGTCGCACCTGCCCTTTCGTACGCCGTCCCAGCCTTCCAGCGTGGGGTCAAGGGCCAGGTGCAGCTTCCAATCGCCCGACCGGACAGCGCGGAGTTGATCGATGCGATAGTAGAAGAACTTTTCGTACGGGGTCTTGGCGCCAGCCCGGCCAAACATCAGGCCGGAGATGTCTTTGCCATCTATCCGTGTCTTTGGGAGCTCGCCACCGGCAAGCTTCGTAAAGGTCGGCAGCAAATCCATCACGGTGATCAGTTCGCCGGATGTCTTGCCAGCGCCAATCGCCGCCGGCCATCGCATGACGCACGGCACACGCATGCCTCCCTCCAGGATCTTGCCCTTGCCGCCAGACAGTGGGTGGTTCTCTCCCCGGCTGGTGGCGCCGTTGTCCGATGTAAAGATCACCAGCGTGTTGTCGTCGATGTTCAGCTCCGACAGCGTGTTGAGAATCTCGCCGACGGACCAATCGATCTCCTGGATCACGTCGCTGTAGATCCCGTGCTCGGATTTCCCGCTGAAGGCCTCGCTGGCGTAATGAGGACTGTGCGGCATGACGTGCGGCAGGTACACGAAGAACGGTTTG
>JAAENL010000211.1 GCA_024224435.1 Halieaceae bacterium | reverse complement strand
TCGATGCCAGTAGCAGCGAACCACCGAGGTGTCGCTGCTGCTCCAGCAGCGTGACTCTGTAGCCCGATTCTGCGGCCTGTCGTGCGGCCTCCATGCCTGCCGGACCGCCGCCGATCACAAGCAGATGTAAGGGTGAGGGTGCCGCCAATGGCGCTAGTGAATGTTCGCGGCCCGACAAGGGGTTTACGGCGCAGCGCAGGTCATCGTGGGTCTGCATTGAGTCAATGCAACCCTCGCAAGATATACAGGGCCTTATATCTTCTGCCCGGCCGCGAGCAACCTTATTGGGCAGTTCGGGGTCAGCAAGGAGAGGGCGTGCCATGGCCACAAGGTCTGCTTGTCCGTTGCGAATTATCGACTCCGCCAGGTCAGGGTCGTGGATACGTCCAACCACCATAACGGGCACATCGACCACGTTGCGGATGGACTCCGCGTTAGCTGCATTTACCGCTGGCCCCGCCTCTGAGCGGCTCACCATTTGGGTCACCAGGGCATCGCTAATACCTCCACTGACTCGAAAGCATTTCACGCCCGCCTCAACCAAGGTTGGGGCGATCGCCTGCGTATCGTCGAGGCTGCGACCCCCGGGCGCCCGCTCGTAGCCGGAAACGCTCAGTGTCACTGGAAAATCAGCTCCAGCGCGGGCGCTAATTTGCGCCAGTACTTCCACCATAAAGCGTGTGCGTGTCTCAATGCGGAATGCCGAGTAGTCGTCGGTGCGCTTGTTTCGCAACGGTGACAGGAAGGAGCCCAGCAGGTTGTAGCAATGAGCTGCGTGTAGTTCGATACCATCGTAACCGGCTTCTCTCGAACGCCTGGCCGCCTCGCCGTACTGTATGGCAATACCCGCTAGTTCGCCTGCCTTCAGTTCGCGGGAGTGCCACCCCCAGACAGGCGCAACGGCGACGGACGGACCAACAGGCTGGTCACCGTCGAACATTGGGGCTACGCTCTCGGGCCCCGTGTGGCTGATCTGCGGCTGTACTTTCGCGCCGTGCTGGTGAATAGTTTCGACGAGTCGGCGGTGCTTGTCGATGAAGCGGTCTTCGCCCAGGGTCATCGAACGATGCATATAAGGATGTCTTACATCAACGGTGACTAATTCCAGGGTAATCAACCCGACGCCACCGCGGGCGCGAGCCTCGAAATGGCCGATCAGTCGGTCGCTGGGTGTCTGATCGTCATCGCAGTAAGCCGTGGTCATAGGAGACATCACCATGCGGTTTTTAAGGCGCATTGTTCCGATCTCGATAGGAGAAAGCAGGTTGGAAAAGCGAACACTCATAACGATTTCACTGTTTTTGCCCTGCCAGTTTGACTTAACGGATCGTCGAAATAGGATGATACCTTATGCTGACCAAATTCGAACCTGGCGATAACTTCAAGCTCGCAGCGTCGATTTGGCGCAGGCGTAACTGCATAGTAGACTTATCCCACAGTTTTCCTCCACTTTGCGCGCTCAAAAGCGGGAACAATTAACCCGTTGCCGGTGAATGGTGCCGGGGTGCAAGGCGGCACAGAGAGACCTCAATGAAACAACTGTATTTGCATATTGGCTTGGGCAAGACCGGATCGTCCGCGTT
>JAAENL010000210.1 GCA_024224435.1 Halieaceae bacterium | reverse complement strand
GGTTATTCGAGAGCGTTTTGCCCAGATCAGTAAGATGCGGGTGCGAACCGAGGCGACGGTTCAGCATGATTCGCAGGCGACTGATTACGAGCGTAAGCAAGTTCGCGTACTGCAGCTCATTGCCGCATATCGTTTAAGGGGACACCAGAAGGCTCAGCTTGACCCGCTAGGGCTGGCGGAGCGTGAACACGTTGCAGACCTTGAGTTAGCGTTTCACGAACTATCTTCGGCTGATTTTGAGACGGTGTTCCAGGCCGGTAGCTTGCACATCGGTAAAGCGGATGCGCCGTTGGGCGAAATATACACCGCGCTGGAAGAAACCTACTGCAACACCATCGGCGCTGAGTTTATGCATATCGTCGATACGCAGGAGCGGCACTGGGTAATGCGGCGTATGGAGTCCGTTCGCTCGTCTCCCGACTACAGCGAAGAAGTGTGCCTCAATCTCCTGACGCACCTGATAAATGCTGAGGGGCTGGAGAAATCACTGGCGTCTAAATATCCCGGCACCAAGCGCTTCGGTCTTGAGGGCGGAGAGAGCCTCATACCAATGTTATCTGAGGCAGTGCAACGCACCGGTGCTTACAAGGCGCAGGAAATCGTTATTGGCATGGCTCATAGGGGCCGGCTGAATGTTCTCATTAACATCCTCGGCAAAAATCCGTCAGAGCTGTTCGCGGAGTTCGAAGGCAAGGTGGAATACGAAAGTTCGGGCGATGTGAAATACCATCAGGGCTTTTCATCCAATGTCATGACGCCAGGCGGGGAGGTTCACCTGGCTTTGGCCTTCAATCCGTCGCACCTTGAGATTGTTTCCCCGGTCGTGGAGGGTTCCGTCAGGGCGAGGCAGGAGCGTCGCGGGGACAAAGCAGGCGAGTTGGTTGTGCCGATAGTTATTCACGGTGACGCCGCGTTTGCCGGGCAGGGCGTTGTCATGGAAACCTTCCAGATGTCGCAGACACGAGCCTACCGCACCGGCGGCACCATACACATCGTGCTGAATAATCAGGTGGGTTTTACCACCCACAAACGCGAAGACGCCCGCTCAACGGAATACTGCACTGACGTGGCCAAGATGGTCCAGGCACCAATTTTTCATGTCAACGCGGATGATCCGGAGGCCGTGCTGTTTGTGACACAGATGGCTGTCGATTATCGCACCGAATTTAAAAAAGACGTGGTGATCGATTTGATTTGCTATCGTCGGCGCGGGCATAACGAGGCCGACGAGCCATCTGCCACACAGCCGTTGATGTATCAGAAGATTAGCGAACACGAAACCACCCGCATGCTTTATGCCGCGAGACTTATTGAGCGCGGCCTTATTAGCGAAGGTGAGGTGCAGGGCCTTGTGGATCGTTATCGTGAAGCCCTTGATCGTGGCGCACCGCTGGTAGCGACTCTCGTCTCTGAGCCGAACAAGACGCTTTTTGTCGACTGGTCGCCTTACCTTGGCCATGACTGGACGCTGGAATGCGATACCACAATGGATATGCAGGAAATGCAGTCTCTCGCGCAGCAAATCAACGCGGCGCCGGAGAGTTTTCCACTGCAACGCCAGGTCGCAAAGATTTTGGAGGACCGGCGTAAGATGGGCGCTGGGGCTATGGCAGTTAACTGGGGTTTTGCTGAAAATCTTGCTTATGCGTCGCTGCTAAAGGATGGCTATCCCATCAGGCTAACCGGGCAGGATGTGGGTCGGGGTACTTTTTCACACAGGCATGCGGTGCTGCACAATCAAAACGACGGCAGTGCCTATACGCCGTTGCAGCATATCGGCGAAGAGCAGGCGAGTTTCATTAGCTACGATTCATTGCTTTCGGAAGAGGCTGTATTGGCCTTCGAATATGGGTATGCCACAACAATGCCGCAGGGGATGGTAATCTGGGAGGCGCAATTTGGTGATTTCGCTAACGGAGCGCAAGTTGTTATCGATCAGTTCATCACGAGTGGGGAACATAAGTGGTCACGTTTGTGCGGGCTAACCATGTTGCTGCCGCACGGATATGAAGGGCAGGGGCCAGAGCATTCCTCGGCGCGGCTCGAGCGGTTTTTACAACTTTCAGCGGAACACAATATACAGGTGTGTATGCCCACTACGCCGGCTCAGGTATTCCATATGCTGCGCCGGCAAGCTATACGGCCCCTACGTAAACCGCTGATAGTGATGTCACCGAAGAGCTTGTTGCGGCACAAAGAGGCGGTATCCTCTCTGGAAGAACTGTCCGAAGGCCGCTTCCACAATGTACTGGACGAGACCGATGATCTCGATAAGTCGCAGGTCAAGAGGCTTGTGCTCTGCAGTGGCAAGGTATTTTATGACCTGCGCGCAGCTCGGCGCGAAAGGGGTATCGATGATATCGCTATCCTCAGGTTGGAACAGCTGTACCCCTTTCCCGAGGCGGAATTACTGAAGACGTGCCAGCAGTACCCCAACGTGGTGGACGCCATCTGGTGTCAGGAGGAGCCAATGAATCAGGGCGCCTGGTATTCCAGCCAGCATCATATTCGTCGCGTGATACACCGGCACAAGGTTGATGTTTACTTGCGCTATGTGGGCCGCGATTCATCAGCGGCACCCGCTGCGGGTTATATGGCGCTGCACATGGAGCAGCTTAATAATTTTATTGACGAATCCCTGGGTGAGATACCCTGGGGCCACTGAGCGCGAGAGCGTTTCAAAGGAGTGTGATGGCTATCGAAATCAAGGCGCCCGTTTTTCCCGAGTCGGTCACTGACGGGGAGGTAGCGACCTGGCACAAGGCAGAGGGTGATTCAGTACTGCGCGATGAACTGATTGTCGAGATCGAGACGGATAAAGTCGTTCTTGAGGTCGTGTCACCCGAGAATGGCGTGGTCAAGACAATTCATGTTCAGCAGGGCGCTATCGTGCAGAGTCAGCAGTTACTCGCAACCATTGAGGCTGGAGTGGTCGAGGCGCCCAAGGCGTCCGGGGCTGCCTCTCAGGCAAAGTCAGAGGTAGTCACCAACGGTGACGCAGAGACGGAGGAGGTCGTTACCAGCGCTCAGCTTGGGCCGGCAGCAAGGCAGCTTGTAGACGAACACAACCTGGTGGTGAGTGAAATCAGCGGCACCGGAAAAAGCGGCCGCGTTACCAAGGAAGATGTGGTCGCCTATATGGCGGGTAAAGAGGGCGAGCCGCAGGCACCTGAGGAGCCCGCACTTCCCGCTGAGCCTGTTGGACACTCTAGCGAGCGAGTTGAAAAACGAGTGCCTATGACCCGAATGCGGGCAAAAATAGCTGAGCGCCTGCTCGATGCGACTCAACAAACGGCGATGTTGAGTACATTTAATGAAGTTAACATGGCGCCGGTCATGGCGTTGCGCAGCAAGTACAAAGAGCAGTTTGAGAAAACCCACAACGGTACTCGCCTTGGTTTCATGGGTTTTTTCGTCAAGGCAGCTTGTGAAGCATTAAAACGTTATCCCGCTGTCAATGCGTCGATAGATGATCAAGATATCGTATATCATGGGTACCAAGATATCGGTGTCGCAGTTTCCACTGAAACAGGCTTGGTTGTGCCTGTTCTTCGCGACGCAGACTTCATGAGTCTTGCGGATATTGAGGCCGCTGTCAGGGATCTCGGCCAGCGTGCACGAGATAACAAGTTAAGTATTGACGATATTACCGGAGGCACGTTCACCGTCACCAACGGTGGGGTATTTGGTTCTTTGCTTTCAACGCCCATTTTGAACCCACCGCAAACCGGGATATTGGGGATGCACAAGATTCAGGATCGTCCGATGGCAGTCGATGGCGAGGTTGTAATACAGCCAATGATGTATCTGGCCCTGACGTATGATCACCGTATTATCGACGGCAAGACCGCGGTGCAGTTTTTGGTGGCAATCAAGGATCTCATAGAGGATCCAGCAAGGATTCTGTTACAGCTTTAGCAAAATACCGGGCGTTCGTAAGGCTCAACTTATTGATGAACTACTAGGAAGTGATATGTCGATAAAGTTCGATGTTGTGATAATTGGATCTGGCCCCGCGGGCTATGTAGCGGCTATTAAAGCAGCTCAATTAGGTATGAACACGGCTTGCGTGGAGCAGTCGTTGGGCGATGGAGATAAGCCCCAGCTTGGGGGCACGTGTCTAAACGTCGGTTGTATACCGTCCAAAGCTCTTCTGGATAGTAGCCAAAAGTATGCAGACACCCGCGATAATCTCGATATCCACGGCATTGCTGTTGGCAGTCCAGAGATTAATGTAGCGGCGATGCTGTCACGCAAGGACAAGATCGTTTCTCAATTGACAGGCGGTATTGCAGGTTTGTTCAAACATAATGGCGTGACGTCGATTGCTGGCACAGCGAAGGTTTTAGCCGGGACCAAGGTAGAGGTTACCGATCGTGAAGGCGCGGTGCAGATTATTGAAGCCGGGAACATCATAATCGCGGCGGGATCCCTTCCTGTGGAGATTCCCCCTGCGCCGGTCGACGACGAATACATCATCGATTCAACTGGTGCGCTCAAATTGTCCGAAGTGCCCCCACGTCTGGGCGTTATTGGCGCCGGTGTTATTGGTCTTGAGCTTGGCAGTGTCTGGCGCAGACTCGGCTCGGAAGTGGTTATGCTGGAGGCCCTCGACGATTTTCTGCCGATGATGGATGAGCAGATTGCGAGAGAATCTGGAAAAATCTTTAAGAAACAGGGCCTGGACATTCGTCTAGGCGCCCGGGTTACGGGCGCTGAGGTGAAGGATGGCGCCGTTCATGTCACCTATTCGAACAGTGATGGCGAGCAGACAGAGGTGTTCGACAAGCTTATCGTGGCGGTTGGGCGCAGACCTCGTTCCGAAGGGCTCTTCGAGCCGGACAGTGGGATTACACTTGACGAGCGAGGGTATATTTACGTTAACGATAATTGTGAGACCGAGGCGCCCCATGTCTACGCGGTTGGTGATATAGTGCGCGGCCCGATGTTGGCTCACAAGGGATCAGAAGAGGGGATTATGGTGGTCGAGCGAATTGCGGGCAACTCGGCTCAAATGAACTACGACTGTGTGCCCTCAGTGGTGTACACCCACCCGGAAATAGCAGCTGTGGGGAAAACAGAGCAAGAACTGAAGGGTGAGGGTGTTGACTGCAAGGTGGGTGTTTTCCCATTTGCGGCCAGTGGCAGAGCACTGGCCGCAAACGACGCAGAGGGCATGGTAAAGATGATAGCCGATGCTGAAACAGATCGGATTCTGGGATGCCATATAGTGGGCGCATCCGCCGCCGATTTAGTGCAACAGGTTGTCATTGCAATGGAGTTCGGTTCCAGTGCAGAAGATTTGGCGTTGACGGTGTTCGGTCATCCAACGCTGTCAGAAGCGGTCCACGAGGCGGCGTTGGCGGTCGATGGGCAGGCGATTCACATCGCTAACAGGAAAAAACGTTAGGGGGGTACGTGGCTAACTAGTCCAGCAGCGTATTCAAAAATGGCCAGTGGCAGCTCCACAGCCTTGGCTTCAAATAGTAATAATCAGGAAACAACGGGATAAAACATGAACCTTCATGAGTATCAGGGCAAACAGCTGTTTGCCGAGTATGGATTGCCGGTATCAAAAGGCTACGCGGTCGACACGCCCGAAGAAGCAGTGGCAGCTGCAGAAAAGATTGGCGGCGAGATGTGGGTGGTCAAAGCCCAGGTGCACGCTGGTGGTCGTGGTAAGGCGGGTGGAGTAAAGCTGGTCAAGGAAACAGCAGAGATCGAGGCCTTCGCGAAACAATGGCTCGGCCAAAGACTGGTTACCTACCAGACTGACGAAACAGGGCAACCCGTTAGTAAGATTCTGGTTGAAACCTGCACCGACATTGCAGAAGAATTGTATCTCGGCGCCGTTGTTGACCGATCTTCCCGTCGTGTGGTGTTCATGGCGTCTACCGAGGGCGGTGTAGAGATCGAGAAAGTCGCAGAGGAAACGCCGGAAAAAATTCTCAGGGCGACTATAGATCCACTGGCAGGACCGCAGCCCTACCAGGGGCGAGAGCTTGCCTTTAAATTGGGCCTCTCTGGCGATCAAATCAAGCAGTTTGTAAAAATCTTCATTGGTCTCGCCCGTATGTTTGAAGAAAAAGATCTTGCACTCATTGAAATCAACCCGCTTGTCATTACTGACGAGGGCAATTTACATTGCCTTGATGCCAAGATCGGTGTCGATAGCAATGCGCTCTATCGACAGTCAGCGATCAGTAAAATGCACGATCCTTCGCAGGAAGACGAGCGAGAAGCACACGCCGCTGAGTGGGAGCTTAACTACGTAGCGCTGGATGGCAATATTGGTTGCATGGTGAACGGTGTAGGCCTTGCGATGGGTACAATGGATATTGTGGCGTTACATGGCGGTTTTCCTGCAAATTTCCTTGATGTCGGAGGCGGTGCGACCAAGGAGCGCGTTTCCGAAGCGTTCAAGATCATTTTGTCCGACGACAAGGTGAAGGCTGTGCTGATAAATATTTTTGGCGGTATTGTTCGCTGTGACCTGATTGCTGAAGGCGTGATCGGTGCTGTAGAGGAAATAGGTGTTGAGGTTCCTGTGGTAGTTCGCCTGGAGGGCAATAACGCCGAGCTTGGGCGCAAAGTGTTGGCCGAAAGCGGATTGAACATTATCGCTGCAAGCAGTCTGACGGACGCTGCGCAGCAGGCGGTTAAAGCAGCGGGAGGAGCCGCATAATGAGTATTCTAATTGACAGGAACACGAAGGTTATTTGTCAGGGTTTTACTGGATCCCAAGGCACATTTCATTCCGAGCAGGCTATCGCTTATGGCACCAAAATGGTTGGCGGTGTAACCCCGGGCAAGGGTGGTCAGGAGCATTTGGGGCTCCCAGTTTTCAACACAGTCTCTGAGGCAGTCGAGGAAACTGGCGCCGATGCATCTGTAATCTATGTGCCAGCTGCCTTCTGTAAAGATTCCATACTGGAAGCCGCTAATGGCGGTGTGAAACTGATTGTGTGTATCACAGAGGGCATACCCACGCTGGATATGCTGGAAGCGAAAGTGCGCTGTGACGATCTCGGCGTTCGTCTGATCGGTCCGAATTGCCCCGGCGTGATCACACCTGACGAGTGCAAGATCGGCATCATGCCTGCCGATATCCATCTCGCGGGCAAGGTCGGTATCGTATCTCGCTCGGGTACTTTAACCTATGAGGCGGTCAAGCAAACTACCGATGCTGGTTTTGGCCAATCCACCTGTGTCGGGATTGGTGGCGACCCCATCCCCGGATCTAACTTTATCGACATTCTGCAAATGTTCGAGGACGACCCCAGGACTGAAGCCATTGTTATGATTGGGGAAATCGGAGGCACCGCTGAGGAGGAAGCTGCGGCCTTCATCAAGGCGAATGTCAGCAAACCTGTTGTGTCCTACATTGCCGGTGTGACGGCACCGAAAGGCAAGCGTATGGGTCACGCAGGTGCGATTATCTCCGGCGGCAAGGGCACCGCTGCCGAGAAATTTGCAGCGCTTGAGGATGCCGGAGTGAAAACTGTGCGCAGTCTCGCCGATATTGGCACTGGCCTAAAGGAAATCACAGGCTGGTAGGCTAGTAATTCAGAGCAATAAAGGGCCCGTTTGTCGCGGGCTTTTTTTCGCTTGAAAGAAGCTTGCGGGGCTGAAGCGGCAGTAATCGTGCGATTTTTCTCCAAATGGCGAGTGGTGGCTTGAAAAATCGCAGGGCGGCCCCAATCAAAAGCCTTCGATTACAATTTCGAATAATCAACAACCTATGATGAGGTTTTCATGACGGCTGATGTAAAGAAAGAGACGCTTGGCTTTCAAACCGAGGCGAAACAACTGCTCCATCTGATGATTCACTCCCTGTACAGCAACCGGGAGATTTTTCTGCGTGAGTTGATATCCAACGCCAGTGACGCCATTGATAAGCTGCGTTTCGCTTCGTTATCGGATGAGTCACTGCTGCAAGGCGATAGCAATTACGAGGTGCGTGTAGAGCTCGACAAGGACGCAAATACATTGACGATTAGCGACAATGGTATTGGGATGAGTCGAGAGGAAGTCATTGAGCATCTCGGTACCATAGCAAAATCAGGTACTGCTGCTTTCCTCGAAAGTCTCACCGGTGATGAGCAAAAAGATTCCCAGCTGATTGGGCAATTTGGTGTGGGCTTTTATTCAGCCTTCATTGTGGCAGACCGCGTCGAGGTCCACACGCGTAAAGCGGGAGCTGATGCGTCCGAGGGAGTGCTGTGGGACTCACAGGGTGAAGCTGACTTCTCTGTAGAGGCGAGGGATAGAAGCGCCAGAGGAACCAGTATCACCCTGTTTCTGAAGCCCGATTGCGCTGAGTTTTCTGACGATTGGCGCGTGCGTAGCGTAATTAAGAAGTATTCAGATCATATTTCAGTCCCGGTTTTGATGCAGGCACCACCGGCACCTCCAGCAGAAGACGATGAAGAATCGGAAACCGTCCAGACCGAGCCGGAGTTTGAGTCCGTTAACTCAGCTACTGCGCTTTGGACCCGCTCGCGCAGCGAGGTCAGTGACGAAGAGTACCAGGAGTTCTACAAGCATGTATCACACGATTTTGAGGATCCGTTGTTGTGGAGCCATAACAAGGTGGAGGGCAAGCTGGAATATACCAGTCTGCTTTATATACCGGCCAAGGCGCCGTTCGACCTCTGGAACCGTGAGATGTCGCGTGGCTTGAAGCTGTATGTACAGCGTACCTTCATCATGGATGAGGCGGAGCAGTTTTTGCCGCTGTACTTAAGGTTCGTGAAAGGTGTCGTCGATTCGAACGACCTGTCTCTGAATGTCTCTCGGGAAATCCTGCAGAAAGATCCTGCCGTTGAGTCAATGCGTACTGCGCTAACGAAGCGGGTGTTGGATATGTTGTCCAAGATGGCAAAGTCTGGGGATGGAGAGAAATACGCTGCCTTCTGGCAACAGTTTGGTCCTGTCTTAAAAGAGGGCCCAGCGGAGGATATGGCAAACAAGGAGAAAATAGCGAAGCTGCTGCGCTTTAGTACAACCCATACCGATGCTGAGGTGCAGGATCAGTCCCTGGAGGGTTATGTTTCTCGTATGCAGGATACGCAGGAAAAAATCTATTACGTGGTTGCGGAGAATTTCATTACCGCGAAGAAAAGTCCGCACCTGGAAGTGTTCAGGAAAAAAGGTATCGAAGTGTTGCTGCTGAGTGATCGTGTTGACGATTGGCTCATGAATCAACTGCAGGAATTCGATGGCAAGTCTTTTCAGGATGTAGGGCGCGGTGCGCTGGAGTTGGACATCGACTCGGAGGAGGAGAAGGCTCAACAAGAGAAGCTCAACAAGGACTCCGAAGCTCTCGTAGAGCGTCTCGCGGAGGTGTTGAAAGAGGACGTTAGTGAAGTACGCGCAACTGCGCGACTAACAGATTCAGTAGCGTGTCTTGTGGTGGGAGACTTCGATATGGGCGCTCAAATGCGCCGTATTATGGAGGCTGCAGGTCAGGACGTGCCTGAGTCGAAGCCGATACTCGAGGTCAATCCAGCGCACGCGTTGGCCAAATTACTTGATCAGGAGGCCGACGAGGCGCGCTTTGCCGATCTTGCGCATATTGTGCTTGACCAGGCGACTCTCGTCGAGGGAGGGCAATTGGAGGACCCAACTGCCTTTGTTTCGCGCCTGAACAAGCTTTTGATTGAGCTGGGGCAGGACTAGCGCAGTGTTTTGCTCTGCGGTTCAATAGTCGCCCACAGTATTGAGTTTCCCCGGTCCCGCGCAGCAGGTGTTTGGTTGGGGGGCAGGATGGTGTTTCCATCAGATCGCTGGCTCATTGAGTGTTATGATACGAAGTGGTGCAGCAGGGCGGCGGAAGAAAGACAATGATTCTCACGATCTGGCGACATGGAGAGGCGGAGAATGGTGCAGTGGACCGTCAGCGCGAGTTGACTCCCGGCGGCCGTGAGGACATAGGGTTCGGCTGCCAGCAATTCTATCGTGCCTGCGCTGATCGTCGTCTACCTCAGCCGACACATATTTTTCACAGTCCCTTCGAGCGCACAGCCCAAACGGCTGAAATGATCGAATCTGTTTTCACCCATGCGGTTGGTGAAGACGCTTGCTGGCTTGCGCCGGAGAGCAGCGTTGCGACTGTGGATCAAGCCCTGTCGCGCGATTTCGATGAGAGAGAAGCCGCTTTTCACGTCGTGCTGGTGTCTCACCAGCCTCTAGTGTCTAATCTGGTGAGCTGGTATGTCGGTGAGACAGGCGGCGAGGTTCCACCTTTGTACCCCGGGGGCCTCGTTACAATACATATGGATGTTGTTGCAGCGGCATGTGGTCGGGTCGTTTTCTGGGCAATGCCTCCTGAGTACGAGGTAGGTATTTAATGACCCAACCGCAGCCTTTAGGGCAGGGCAGGGCGACACGCTTCGAGGTGAATGGGCTGGCTATAGCAGGGCTTAGCTGGGGTGATCCGGGACATGCCCCGTTACTCGCGCTACATGGCTGGCTCGACAATGCCGCGAGCTTCGCTTGTTTAGCGCCATTGCTGCAAGAATACCATGTGGTCGCACTTGATTTGACCGGTCATGGCCAGAGTGACTGGCGCTCAGCGGATGCCAGCTATCAGATATGGGACGACCTGCCGGAAGTGCTCGGCGTGGTAGATGCTTTGGGCTGGGGCAGCTTTAATTTGCTAGGCCATTCACGGGGTGCGATTATAGGTGCAATGCTGGCGAGTAGTTTTCCCGACCGGGTGCAAAAGCTGGTGATGCTCGATGCGCTCTCGCCGGCGCCGGTACCGGCTGAACAGTTTCCGCAACAGCTGCGCAAAGCTCTCCTCGAAAAGCCAGCGTTGTTGGGTAGAGCAAACAGGGTATTTTCCTCTGTGGAAGCCGCAATTGATTCCCGCTGTCGCACCGGCTTGTCCAGGGCTGCAGCTGAAATGTTGGTCAGGCGCAGTATCAGAGGCTGTCAACGGGGTCTGACCTGGACCACAGATCCACGGCTGCATGGCGCATCGGCCGTAAAGTTGACCGATGGCCAGATTCAGGCAGTGTTGGCGGGCTTGAAAATGCCGACAATGCTTATGGCGGCTCAGGCTAATGCTCGCAGAATGCCCGATATGGTGCAGCAGGCGAGGGAATGCATTCCTTCAGTACTGGTAGAAGAGGTTGAAGGAGGGCATCATTTCCATATGGAGTCCGCCGCTGCTGATGTGGCGCAACGTATCCTTACCTTTCTGCCGTGAGTGGAGCCGGACGTAAAAACATGAAATTTCCCAACGTATTGCGTCCACCTCGTCTCGCTTTTTGTGTGTTGATCATTCTGGCCGGGATGTCGCGATTTTGTGCCGCGATGGAAGAGGGCCCAGCGAATCAATACCTCTCGCGCCTGCTGGCTTTTCCCCATGCACTCGAAGTCTCCTCATTTCACCGCGATGTAATCGCTCATGAGGTGCCACTAGGCGCATTAAAGAAGGTCAGAGGCGAGTGGCGGTTCAAAAACAGTGAGCGGATGAGTGGCTTGCTGATCGGTTATACATGGCAAATCCAGGATGGCTTTACAGCATCACAGGTTATGTCAGACATTCAAGATGAGTTAGTCGATGATCCGGCGGCTGAGCAGTTATTTAATTGTGTGGGAAGGGCATGCGGCCACAGCGCTCAGTGGGCGAATCGTGTGTTCCGGGAGAGAGTGCTGTACGGAAGAGAAGATATGCAGCGCTATAGCGTTTATCGCCTCAACGGAGGAGATGTAGACTATCGGCTGCTAATATACAGCGCTGCCAGAACCGAAAACAGGCAGTACCTACATGTGGAATTGTTACGGGTGGAGAAAGAGGGTTAACAATGAAGCTAGCGCTTAAGTAACGATAGAAACTCTTCTCTTGTTTTTTGTTCGCTACGGAAAGATCCCAGCATCGATGATGTTTTCATTCGTGAGTTCTGTTTCTCAACCCCTCGCATCATCATACACATATGCCGTGCCTCGATGATCACGCCCACGCCTTCGGCATTGGTAACGGACATAATTGTTTCAGCGATCTGAGACGTGAGGGATTCCTGAATCTGCAAGCGTCTGGCAAATACATCCACAATGCGAGCAACTTTGGATAAGCCGAGAACCTGTCCTGTCGGTATATAGGCGACGTGACATTTGCCAATGAATGGCAGCATATGGTGTTCACACAACGAGTACATCTCGATGTCTTCAACCACGATCATTTCGCTGGAATCGGAGGGAAAAAGAGCGCCATTGACCACCTCGTCAACCGATTGGCTGTAACCTCTCGTCAGGAAGGCATAGGCCTTAGCGGCTCGCTTGGGCGTATCTAGCAAGCCCGGACGCTCTAAATCTTCGCCCATGGATTCAATAATTTTTGCCCAGTGCTGTTCCAATTGAGCGGCTCCGGATAGAAAAAAATGGCCGCTGATGTTACCAACCCGCGCGGGTCATGGCAAACAGCTTGTGAGGCAGTAGTTGAGAGCTCTGCTCGCTGATACGAAATACGCCGCAGGCTCAGTTTCGGTTACACTGCAGTGATGTTTTCTAGCAATCACGAAACTACGAACCCGATCACACTTGGCGAGGCCATTGAGCGTTGCTGCAAAGAACTTGAAACCAGTGATGCTTTTTTCGGTCACGGTACGGACAATGCGTGGGACGAGGCCGTGCAACTGGTGCTGGCGGTAGCGCGGTTGCCTGCAAATTCGGGGCAGGAGGTACTGCAAAGTGAGTTGCGGTCGGAGCAACAAGCAGAATTGCGTGCTCTTTTGCACAGGCGCATACATGAGCAACTTCCGCTGCCTTATTTACTCGGACGCGCGTGGTTTGCGGGCTTAGAATTTCTGTGCGATCAGCGCGCCATCGTTCCACGTTCGCCTTTGGCAGAGCTGATATTGAATGGATTTCAACCCTGGTATTTTGGTCCCGAGCCGCGCCGGATTCTTGATCTGTGTTGTGGCGGCGGGTGCATCGGACTGGCTGTGGCGCATTACTATCCAAATTGCCAGGTGGATCTCGTGGATATTGATCGAGACGCTCTCGCGCTCAGCCATGACAATCGGGAGCGCCTTGACTTGGGTGAAGGGCGAGTCCGTATCATTCAATCAGATGGCTTCGCAGATCTCGATAACACTCGATACGATATTATTCTTACAAACCCGCCCTACGTCGATGCGCTGGAACTTGAGTCGATGCCGCGGGAATACCATGCCGAGCCGGCGCTTGCGCTCGCTTCAGGCGCGGATGGATTGGATCTTACGCGGAGCATACTAGCGAGCGCCTTGGATTTCCTTTCAGAGACAGGGCTTCTCATCGGAGAGGTCGGACACAGCTGGCGAAACCTGGAAAGGCGGTATCCTACCGTGCCTTTCACCTGGGTAGAGTGTGAGGGCGGCGGCGAGGGCGTATTTGTTATGTCTGCTGAGGAGCTGCAAAAGTACAGCGATTGCTGGCAGGATTAGGCTTATAATGCGCGGTAACATTACACTGAAGTTCGGCACACATTATGGCGGGAAACACGATTGGTAAACTGTTTACGGTAACCAGTTTCGGGGAGAGCCACGGGCCTGCCCTGGGGTGCATCGTGGACGGTTGCCCGCCCGGTCTCCCATTGGATACTGCCGATATGCAGGCCGACCTCAATCGCCGCAAGCCGGGTACTTCACGGTTCACCACACAGCGCAGGGAAGCAGATGAAGTGCGTATCCTTTCGGGGGTATTCGAGGGCGTTACGACAGGCACCCCAATTGGACTGCTGATTGAGAATACCGACCAGAAATCGAAGGACTACAGCAACATCAAGGATACGTTCCGTCCCGCTCACGCAGACTATACCTACACACAGAAATACGGTTTTCGGGACTACCGAGGGGGGGGGCGCTCCTCCGCCAGAGAGACGGCCATGCGGGTGGCTGCGGGTGCTATTGCGAAGAAGTATCTCGCCTCCCGATACGGGTTTCAGATAAAGGGATATCTCGCACAGTTGGGCCCCATCGAGATAGGTAAAGTGCAATGGGACTGCGTGGAAGAAAACCCCTTCTTCTGCCCTGATCCAGATAAGATTTCCGAAATGGAAGTATTCATGGCGGACCTTATGAAGCGAGGTGAGTCAGTGGGGGCGCGTATAAATGTAGTGGCCAGCGGACTGCTCCCTGGGCTTGGTGAGCCGGTCTTTGACCGGCTAGACGCCGATATCGCGGCGGCAATGATGGGTATTAACGCGGTGAAGGGCGTAGAGATTGGGGCTGGATTCTCAGCGGTCGAGCAAGAGGGCAGCGCTCATCGAGATTTAATGACTCCGGAGGGGTTCTCAAGCAACAACGCGGGTGGAATATTGGGAGGTATCAGCAGTGGGCAGGATATCACCGTAAGTCTTGCTCTAAAACCGACCTCCAGTATTCGGCTGCCCGGGGCGACAATCGATACTCAAGGTGACGCGGCGGAGGTTGCGACCCATGGTCGGCACGACCCCTGCGTGGGTATTCGCGCCACTCCCATCGCAGAGGCAATGTTGGCGATTGTGTTAATGGACCATGTGCTGCGCCACCGGGCTCAGAATATGGACGTCGAGGCGCAAACGCCGGTATTGCCAGCCTCTAACGGCACTGGTGCTTCTGACTGAGGGAGGCCCATCTAGTGAGTAAAGCGAGCCGACGTTTTAATCGCACCCTGGTGCTCAGTGTTTTGTCGCTCGCAGTACTCATCTGGGCTGCGATTCGTAGTTTCGATATCTCCCCTGAGGATATGCTGACTTTTCTCGTCGGTGTCATGTGGGTAGTCGCAGGCGTTATTCTGCTGGCAGGTCTTTGTGCAGCCCTGTGGGTCACTCTGCGCAGGTTGTTCAGCGGAGGAGGGTCCTGAGCCCCTAGTCCATCTCGATCTCCAGCGTCATCTGATCGGCAATACTATCGAGGCTATCCCGCAACTGCTCAACGTCCAGTATCTCCGGTATCGAAGCGCTAATGCGTGCCTCGAACAGCATTTCGGCGCTCATGGGCGCACTGCTGACCCTGCTATCCATTTCAATGACGTTGATGTGATGCGTGGCCAGGGCGCGGGAGACCTCTTGTACAATGCCACTGCGATCTGGACCGATAATGCTGAGTGCAACCGTACGTGCGTCAGGTGACGTCGTCGCCCTGGCGGTCTCGGTTACGCTGACACTGATGTCTCCCCGATCGAGTTCCGATAACTCCTGGACTAGCGCTGCCGCCCCACTCCGGGGCACAGAGACAAGAATCAGGCCCGCGAACTTGCCGCCCAGTTGGGATAGCCTGCTTTCCTGCCAGTTGCCATCACATTTTCTTACGGTATTGGCAATTGTCTCCACCAGACCGGGCCTGTCGTCACTAATGAACGTAATAATGTAGGAACAATGCATCGGAACTCTCCACTTGTCTGGCGCCAGGCTATATATTAGCGTGCAACACGAACCACTTCACCCACGGGTCCCATGGCTGAATTTTTACAGATTCCTCCTGAAAAACTTGAGGATGAAACCCTGATCGCAGTGCTGCAGGACTATGTCAATCGAGAGGGCACAGACTACGGCCTACAAGAGTTGTCGCTGCACGACAAAGTCAGGCGTCTGCGGCGCCAGCTGGATGCTGGCGAACTCAAACTTCTGTACGATATTGAGTCCGAAGAGTGGGATTTATTGCCCGCCGCAGACGCGGAACGACTGCTCGATAACTGATGGACAAACAGCATGGATAAAGACCCTGATCATGTTCTTGACGCCACAGGTCTTCTGTGCCCGGAACCCGTAATGTTGTTGCACAATCGCATTCGGGATATTGCGGTAGGTGAAACCCTGCATGTCGTGGCGACCGATCCCTCAACAGAGCGAGATATTCCGAAGTTTTGTACCTTTCTCGGGCATGAGCTACTCAGGCAAGCCCGCGTGGAAGATGAGTTTCACTACTTGTTACGTAAACAGGCTGTGGACTGATGGCGCATGCCACCGAGTTGGCGGACAGGGCCATGCTAAAACATGATGCAACCAGACTGTGCCAAGTATTCGAGGCATGCTTCTATGAGGAGTTCAACACGCTGCTGATTGGTGGTGCGAATGAGCCCCTTTACCAGCCATCGGGCAAGGCATATGCACATCACACTGTTTACTACCGGCATGACTACTTTGCCAGCGCCTTGCACGAGGCGGCACACTGGTGCCTCGCCGGGGCAGCGCGCAGGCAAGAACTTGACTTCGGCTACTGGTACAGTGGCGACGATCGCAGCGCCGCGCAGCAGCGAGAGTTCGAGTCGGTCGAATACAAGCCGCAGGCTCTGGAGTGGATTTTCTCCATAGCGTGCCACTGGCGCTTTCGCGTCAGTTTAGACAACCTCACACTGTCTCGCCAGGGACTCCTCGATAGTGGTGAATTTGAGGCGGCTATTGTCGAGCAGGCCCGCGCTTGGCGTGACGGTGGTTTGCCCGAGCGAGCCGATCGCTTTTACACGGCCCTTTGCGCCGAATTTGATAACTGTTTGCCGCTGCACAAGCTGCAGCTAGATTTTTCTGATTTCGACTTCGCAACAAACGAGGTGATGTAGATTGTGGTTCTCAGGATGCTCGTCGATGAAAATATACCGGGTGCAGAGAGCGCTCTCGCATCATTCGGGCGCGTGCAGCGTTTTTCTGGTAGAAGCCTTACGCGCAGCCAGTTAATCGATACGGATGTGCTGCTGGTGCGTTCCGTAACCACCGTGAACGAGGCGCTATTGAGCGGCACTCCGGTTCGTTTTGTTGGCAGTGCAACCAGTGGCATAGACCACATTGATGTGAGCTATTTGCAGGATTGCGGTATTCACTTTGCGCACGCTGGCGGCGCAAACGCTAACTCGGTGGTCGAATATGTTCTCTCGGCGATCGCAGCTGTTGACGACAGGTTGGAGCGACTGTTAGCGGGTGAAATCTGCGGAATTGTCGGATACGGGCAGGTAGGAAAGACACTGGCAGCGCGGTTTCATGCCTTGGGCATTGCCTGCCGTATCTACGACCCGTGGTTGGAACGTGCCAACGTGCCCGGAGCGGTTGACCTTGAGGAGGCACTTGCCTGCGAGGTAGTGTGCTTGCACCCCGAGTTAACGGAGCAGGCGCCTTATCCGAGTCGGCATTTGGTCAGTCGGGATACTTTGCCGCTGTTGCAACCCGGTGCGCTCCTGATTAATGCCAGCCGAGGTGGGGTAATAGACAATCTGGCCTTGCTCGCGCACCTTAACGCCGGCAACGATTTACTCACTGTACTGGATGTCTGGGAAGATGAGCCGCATATCAATGTAGCGCTATTGAAAGAGGTCACCCTCGCGACTCCACACATAGCGGGCTACAGCCTTGACAGCAAGATCGCTGCCACACGCATGCTGGCGCGCGCGATGGCAACAGCGCTTGGGCTCTCAGGACTTGTGCGGCAAAACAAGCCTGAGAGGCAGGCACCGTTGATACTCGCGGATTGCCTTTCCGGCGCAGCACTCGTGCGGGCATTAGTGCACGCCTATTACGATGTGCGTGAGGATGACGCACGCTTGAGGGGCGAGGGGGCAAGCGAAATATCCGAGCACTTCGATCGTATACGAAAAAACTATCCAGAACGCCGGGAG
>JAAENL010000209.1 GCA_024224435.1 Halieaceae bacterium | reverse complement strand
GGCGACTGCCGGCCAGTTGTGCTTGCACGGTGTCGCCGGCGGAGACCTGACGGGCATCCCGTACAACCAAACCCTGACTATCAGTGATGATGGCATAACCCCGTTGCAAGGTGCTCAATGGGCTGAGCGAATCCAGCATTTGGCCCAGGGCGGCAGTGTGCACTCTGTGCTGCCGCAGCCTCTGCAGCATCAACTCTTTCAGCCGCAGACTGTCTCGCCGGTTGGCTTGTCTCGAAAGTATTATGCGCCTGTCGGGCGATTGCGCCAGTAATCGACTGGCAGCGAATTTCGCCCTGACGCTGTGCCGCTTCAGCAAATTTCGTTGTGCTCGGATCAGTTGTAGTTCCAGGTCGTCGACGCGCTGGGCGTTGTCCCGCAGCTGGGCGCCGGGATGCCGCAGTTGACGAGCCAGCTGGTTGACTAAAGTAGATGTGTCTAAAAGGCGCCGCTTCATCTGGCGCACGAGGCTACCGCGCAGTGACTCGAGATGTTGCTGCCACTCTTGTCGGTCCGGGCTGACCATTTCTGCCGCCGCCGACGGTGTCGGTGCCCTGACATCGGCGGCCATATCAGCGATAGTGAAATCGACCTCATGTCCTACGGCGCTGATGACGGGCAGGGCGCTGTTCGCGATCGCCCGCGCCACGATCTCTTCATTAAACGCCCACAAATCTTCCAATGAACCGCCGCCGCGACCCACGATAAGGGCATCCAGTTGAACTTTCTGTTCGGCTTGCCAGCGGTTAGCACAGGCGATGGCGCGACCGATCTGCTGGGCAGCACCTTCGCCCTGCACGGCAACAGGAAAAATACAAACCTCAATCATTGGACAGCGTCGCTCAAGTACCTGCAGGATGTCGTGAACGACGGCACCCGATGGAGAGGTAATCACGCCCACTCGGGCAACATCAGCCGGCAGAGCGCGCTTGCGTTCTTGAGCAAACAGGCCCTCGGCTTCTAATTTGCCTTTGAGTTGCTCAAAGGCAGCCTGCAAGGCTCCAGCGCCGGCGGGCTCCAGATGCTCTGCGATCAGTTGGAACTCTCCGCGGGCTTCGTAAAGGGACGCGCTACAGCGGACGCGCACCGCATCGCCGTTGGCAGGGGTGATCTTGACGCGCTGATTACTGCGCTTGAACATAGCGCAACGTACCTGGGATTTGCTGTCCTTCAGTGAGAAGTACCAGTGCCCCGAGGCGGGTGCGACGAAGTTACTGATTTCTCCCTCAACCCACAGCGAGTCAAAATGGGAATCCAGAAGGGTCTTTACCTGACGATTGAGCTGGCTTACCGAGATGGCGGTCTCAGGTGTGCCCGTATTGAATGGGTTGTTCAAGGATATGCTCGCCGTCACTATGCCTTTGCGTCTCGATTAGTCTACTTGATTCGACACGGTAAGGCATACGGTACGGCCCGGTCATTCAGCTTATTTTCGCCATAGCGGGTAATCATTGTTGTGCCGCAAGCGTCTCAGGGCAGGAGTGTTAGCTGACAGACAAATCTCGATAAAGTCGCGCAGGTAATTGTGCTGCCGTGCCCTAGGTCTTATAATCGCGACCTGCAATGAGGCAGGCCCGCTGGAGATGAGTTTTTATGCTACGAATCGCCCAGGAAGCGCTCACATTCGATGACGTTCTGTTATCGCCAGGGTACTCGGAGGTCGTAGCGACAGACGTTTCTCTGGCGACGCGCCTGACCCGCGATATCGATCTCAACCTGCCCATGGTGTCTGCAGCCATGGATACCGTAACAGAACATCGCCTTGCGATTGCCATGGCACAGGAAGGCGGTATCGGCATCATTCATAAGAGCATGACTATTGCCGAGCAGGCAGAGCAGGTCCGGCGGGTCAAAAAGTTCGAGAGCGGTGTCGTCAAGGACCCGATTACTATCCAGCAGGGTGCCACGATCGGCGAGTTAATCGACCTGACCAATGCACATGGCATATCGGGCGTACCGGTGCTCAACGGTGACGATCTGGTCGGTATCGTGACACGCCGGGATATGCGTTTCGATTCGAACCCCGAGAAGCTGGTTTCCGCGATCATGACGCGCCGCGAGCAGTTAGTAACAGTCAAGGAGGGCGCGGGCATGGCTGAGGTGCAGGAATTGCTGCACCGCAACCGCATCGAAAAAATTCTTGTCGTCAACGATGCCTTCGATTTGTGCGGCATGATAACAGTGAAGGATTTCGACAAGGCCGAAAGTTTCCCGCACGCCTGTAAGGATTCCTATGGGCAACTGCGAGTAGGCGCCTCCGTGGGCACCAGTGCGGACACGGATGAGCGGGTTGATGCCCTTATTGAGTCGGGGGTAGACGTGCTGGTCGTAGACACGGCACACGGACACTCCCGCAATGTAATCGACCGCATAAAGCGAATAAAAGGCAGCTATCCTTCAGTGCAGGTTATCGGTGGCAATATTGCAACCGCGGCGGCAGCGGTTGCGCTCGCCGAGGCGGGAGTGGACGGCGTTAAGGTGGGGATTGGCCCGGGATCAATTTGTACCACGAGGATAGTCACTGGCACGGGCGTGCCGCAGATTACGGCAATCGCTAATGTGGCCGAGGCACTGCAGGGTCGGGATATTCCTCTGATTGCAGATGGCGGCATCCGTTTCTCAGGTGATATTGCAAAAGCGATCGTAGCCGGTGCTCATGCGGTCATGGTGGGGAGTCTGTTCGCAGGCACCGAGGAGGCGCCCGGGGAGGTTGAGTTGTACCAGGGCAGAACCTACAAAGCCTATCGCGGTATGGGTTCGCTGGGCGCAATGTCGAAAAATCAGGGGTCTTCCGACCGCTATTTCCAAGATGCAAGCAAGGGTGCGGAAAAGCTGGTCCCCGAGGGGATCGAAGGACGAGTACCTTATAAGGGCCCGGTCTCTACGATTATCCATCAGTACATGGGCGGCGTTCGTTCTGCCATGGGCTACACGGGAAGCGCAAACCTTGAAGTCATGCGCACCCGTCCCGAGTTCGTTCGAGTGACGAATGCCGGCATGGCCGAGAGCCACGTACACGACGTGTCCATTACCAAGGAAGCACCGAATTACCCAGTGAGCTAGTGACCCGGGTCAGATCCGGGCCCCCGCCACCGCGCACCAACCGTATTCACATTCTCTCAACGAGTAGACGCATGAGCGCAGATATCCACGCCCAGAAAATCCTTATCCTGGATTTCGGCTCCCAGTACACCCAGCTGATTGCCCGCAGAGTGCGGGAGGTAGGCGTGTACAGTGAAATTCGCCCATTTGATATTGCAGAGGACGAAATAAGGGCATTTAAGCCCAGAGGTGTGATCCTGTCTGGCGGGCCTGAATCCGTGGTCGCCAGCGCCTCCCCAAGGGTTCCAGCGTGTGTCTTTGAGCTTGGTATTCCCGTGCTGGGTATTTGCTACGGTATGCAAACGATGGCCGAACAGTTTGGTGGCAGGGTCGAGGGGTCGAATGTCAGCGAGTTTGGTTATGCCCAGATTAGACAGGTGGGCACAGACGGGTTGCTGAAAGATATCCGGGATCATATTGATGAGGAGGGCGCTGGCCTGCTGGATGTCTGGATGAGTCACGGTGACAAGGTGGTGGAACTGCCACCGGATTTCACCCCCATTGCCGAGACTGACAGTTGCCCCATTGCGGGCATGGCTCATAAGGATAAGCCGTTTTTTGGTATCCAGTTTCATCCGGAAGTCACCCATACCCTGCAGGGGAAGCGTATCTTTGAGCATTTTGTGCTTGGACACTGTGCGTGTGAGCCGCTGTGGACAGCGGCCAATATTGTCGAAGACGCTATCGCCCGCGTTCGTGACCAGGTGGGCAAAGACAAAGTCCTTCTGGGCCTGTCCGGCGGGGTGGACTCCTCGGTGGTGGCGGCACTGTTACACCGCGCAATTGGCGACCAGCTGACCTGCGTGTTCGTGGATAACGGCTTGCTGCGCCTTAATGAGGGCGATCATGTAATGGAGATGTTTGCCCGAAATATGGGGGTGAAGGTGATTCGCCGCGACTGTGAATCACTGTTTCTCGGGAAACTGCACGGGATCGCCGATCCGGAAGCCAAGCGTAAGGTGATCGGGAATACGTTTATTGAGGTCTTCGATGAGGAGGCGGTCAAGCTGAAGAACGTGAAATGGCTTGCGCAGGGCACCATTTATCCGGACGTTATCGAGTCGGCAGGCGCGGGCACAGGGAAGGCGCACAATATCAAATCGCACCATAATGTCGGGGGCTTGCCTGAGGATATGGCCCTTGAACTGGTAGAGCCACTGCGCGAACTGTTTAAGGACGAGGTGCGAAACATCGGACTGGAGCTGGGCTTACCTTACGATATGGTGTACCGGCATCCGTTCCCCGGACCGGGTCTGGGCGTGCGTATTCTGGGAGAGGTGAAGAAGGAATATACCGAGCTCTTGCGGCTGGCAGACGCGATTTTTATTGAAGAATTGCACCGTGATGACTACTACCACAAGACCAGCCAGGCGTTCGCTGTGTTCCTCCCGGTGAAGTCAGTGGGCGTTGTGGGAGACGGTCGGCGCTACGAGTGGGTGATTGCCTTGCGTGCAGTAGAAACCGTGGATTTCATGACAGCCCGCTGGGCGCACTTGCCCTACCAACTGCTTGAGCGCACATCCAACCGCATCATCAACGAGATTCCGGGGGTGTCACGGGTGACCTACGATATTAGCAGCAAGCCTCCAGCGACCATTGAGTGGGAGTGAACTTATCAGTGCTTAACAGTCTAGTTAATTGGTGCTTTGAAAACCCAATATTGTTTTTGACGGTAGTGATTGCTGGTGTAGTAGGCGATACGAAATTTTCTGCCGGTATTTCTAATTGCTGCAACAGAAGAGTGTTAGGTACACATTTCATACACACACTATAAAAACGTAAGCTAAATCAATGTGTGATAACGCTGTGATTGTTGAGTGTGAATAGCGATTTTTTTGTGCAATTCCATTTGTGAAAAGGGATGATTCCAGTGCCTGACCACCTATCGCACGAAACGTGGATGCGTCACGCCCTGGTATTAGCAGACCGGGCGGCTGACGAGGGTGAGGTGCCCGTTGGCGCCTTGGTGGTGCGCGACGGTGAGGTGCTGGGAGAGGGCTGGAACCGGGTGATATCCGCGGCGGACCCGAGTGCGCACGCCGAAATCATCGCACTTCGCGCTGCCGCGGCCAATGTTGGAAACTACCGCCTGCCGGGCGCGCTTCTCTACGTCACGCTGGAGCCCTGCACAATGTGTGTGGGGGCGATGGTGCACGCGCGGGTTGAGCAGCTCGTGTTTGGTGCCGCTGAGCCGAAGGCAGGGGTGGTGTGCAGTCGACACCCGCTGCTGGACGAAACCTGGTTCAATCATCGGGTCCGCTGGCAGGGCGGAGTGCTTGCAGATGAATCCACCGCTCGCTTGCAGAGGTTCTTTCAGGCCCGCCGTTAGTTTGTCAGGCCGGTCCGCCGCGCTCTGATAAAAGTTCTGCTTCTGCTGTGATTTTGCCCCGCGCCCTGACAGCGCCGGGTATCCCTGCTTGTGGTACCGAGATAATTACAGCGCCCACAAGGTGATATCCCTGACGATTTCGGGGAAGTATTCCTCAGTTGGCAAGGGCGCTTCGGGTTGCTGATCGGGTATGTCCTGCCAGGTGAGGATACTGTTGTAGTGCCGGATGTTCTGGACGAGGGTGACGGCCTCTTGTCCCCTGGCGTAACCGAAACGTGTGTTTTTGTGATATTTGCTTTTCTGCAGCAATGGCAGGCGTTTCATAACGTCCTGCCAGAGATTCGGGTTACCGCCCTGACGTTCGGTCAGCGCCCTGGCATCGTGCAGATGTCCGATGCCGACATTGTAAGCCGCCAGCGCCATCCAGGTACGATCTGGTTGTTCTACGCTTGGCGGGAGTCGGCGCATTAATTCTTTGAAGTAGCGAGCGCCACCGCGCAAGCTCTGGGCAGCATCGAGACGGTTATCTACGCCGAGTTCGCTGGCGGTCAACTTGGTCAACATCATCATCCCTCGCACGCCGGTGGGCGATGTAGCGCTGGGGTTCCAGCGGGATTCCTGGTAGGCGATGGCTGCCAGTAACTGCCAGTCGATCTGATGCTCGCGCGCCACTTGCTTGATGAGGGAGCGGTAGCGGGGGAGAGTGTCTCTCATGGCGCGAGTAAACTCGAAGGCGTTCATGCGTGTGACATCATCAGTGTGGCCGAAGTACTTCTGCCGAAGTTGCTCCATTGTCCCATCCGCGTGCAAGCGCCGGAAGAAAGCATCGATCAATGCCTTCAGCCGAGTGTTGTTCCTGTCCGGCGCGAGATACCAGACCATCTCCTGCTCCTCGCCCAGACTGAAAGCCACTTTCTGGCGCGGGTAAAGACTTTGCTGCACGGCAAACTCGTTGGAATCGATAACCGCGAGTTCTGCCTGACCCTGTTTCAACATCTCCAGCAGGTGCAGTGTGTCGGCCTCCTCGACAGGATGCCATGATAAATCAGGCAATTCTTCCTGCTGCAGGGCGTTTAACTGTTCCTCGTGACTGGAGCCCCGGAGCACCGCTATATCCCTGTTCAAAAGGTCTGTTAACGTGCGGGGTCGGCTTTTCCCCGCGACATAGACCACCTCTGGGGTCAGCGTGTAGTAGGGTGTGCTGTGCGGGAATATCGCTGCGCGCTGCTCCGTGAGCGTCAACCCTGCTGCGGCGATATCGGCCTCACCTCGCTCGAGCTGGTTGAATATGTCTGGCAGCGTGAAAACGCTTTCCAGTTGTAGGCGGACCCCCAGGTCCTCCGCAAGCAACTGGGCCAGGGCATACTCGAAGCCCGTAGGACCATTCTTGTCGATGTAGTAGGTAGTGGGGCTATTACGACTGACCACGACAAGCTCCCCTCGCGCCTGAATCCGGTCGAGAGTGTCACCCCGTTCACAGCTGCACAGCAGCAACACTAGCGCAGCGGTCAATATTGGTTTGCCCAAGCTCATAGGAGTTAGTTTAGCGGCAGCAACCGGATTGCACAGAGGGACAATTACCTTGTCAATTGGATGTAAATTCGGGTAACGGGAGCGGCGCAAGTGCAGTACAATATGCCCTCCCTGACTTGCACCCTGGCCGGAGCCGTCCACAGAATGTTTACCCTGCGCGGTGCCCCCGCACTGTCTGAGTTCCGCCTGCAGAAACTGGCGCAGAAAATACACCATATTCACCCGGATGCGCGCCTGCTGCATGCTGAGTTCGTGCATTTTGCCGAGCTTGCGCGTCCCCTTCAGCCGCATGCTGAGTCGGTACTGGCCAGTTTGTTGAAATACGGCCCTCGGTCATCGTCCCTCTTTGAGCCACCAGCGGATCGTACTTTGCTGTTAGTGGTGCCGCGGCCGGGCACTATCTCTCCCTGGTCCAGCAAGGCGACGGATATCGCTCATAGTTGTGGTCTCGACGGCGTGATTCGCCTTGAGCGCGGTGTGGCCTGGTACTTCATTCTGCCGATTGACCTTGCAGAGTCTCAGCGACAGGCTATCGAGTGTCTGCTCTATGACCGTATGACCGAATCGACCCTGGCAGACCTCGCTGCGGCGGAGGTGCTGTTTGAACATGCTTCTGCAGCGCAAATGAGCAGCGTGGATATTTTACAGGGCGGCCGTGAAGCGCTGGTCGCTGCGGATGCCCGATTGGGTCTCGCGCTGGCGAGCGACGAGGTCGATTACCTGGTACAAAGCTTTTCGGCGCTGAATCGCAACCCCAATGACGTAGAGTTGATGATGTTCGCCCAGGCCAACTCGGAACATTGTCGGCACAAGATATTCAACGCCGACTGGACCATAGATGGCCAGCCACAAGAGCGCTCTCTGTTCTCAATGATTCGTAACACGCACGAGCTTGGGGGCGATAACAACGTGCTGTCCGCCTACTCCGATAATGCGGCCGTGGTGGCGGGCCAGAAGGCGGGGCGTTTCTATCCCGATCCAGAGCTGGGCGAATACTCTTTCAGTCAGGAAAACATTCACCTGCTCATGAAGGTGGAAACCCATAATCACCCCACGGCAATAGCGCCATACTCTGGCGCCGGTACCGGCGCGGGCGGTGAGATCCGCGATGAGGGGGCGGTGGGTCGAGGGTCCAAGCCCAAAGCGGGCCTCGCGGGCTTTTCCGTATCAAACCTCAATATTCCCGGCTACGGGCAGCCCTGGGAGCAGGACTACGGCAAGCCCGAGCGTATCGTCAGTGCGTTGGATATCATGCTCGAGGGGCCGATTGGAGCGGCCGCATTCAATAACGAATACGGCCGCCCCAACCTCTGCGGTTATTTCCGCAGCTTCGAGCTGGAAGCGGGCGGTTCCGGCGTCCGGGAAATGCGTGGTTATCACAAGCCGATAATGATTGCTGGCGGGTTCGGCAACATACGCGAAGAGCATGTACAGAAGGGCGATTTCAGCCCTGGTGCGAAGCTGATTGTACTGGGCGGACCGGCCATGCTGATCGGTCTTGGTGGTGGTGCAGCGTCGTCGATGAGCAGTGGTCAAAGCGATGCGAACCTCGATTTTGCTTCCGTGCAGCGCCAGAATCCCGAGATGGAGCGGCGCTGTCAGGAGGTTATCGATCGCTGCTGGCAACTGGGCGAGGCGAACCCTATCGCCTTTATTCACGATGTCGGTGCAGGTGGCTTGTCCAACGCATTTCCCGAATTGGTAAGGGATGGGGGCCGGGGCGGACGCTTCGAATTGCGGCAGGTGCCCAATGACGAGCGCGGAATGTCGCCGCTGGAAATCTGGTGCAACGAGTCTCAGGAGCGTTATGTTATGGCCGTCGAGCCAGAGCACTTGCCCCGGTTCGAGGCGATATGTGCGCGGGAACGCTGTCCCTATGCCGTGGTGGGTGAGGCGACAAAGGAGATGCACCTGACATTGGCCGATGGTCAGTTTGGTAATCTGCCAGTCGACATGCCTATGTCGGTGTTGTTTGGCAAGCCCCCCCGCATGAGCCGCAGCTTTGAGCGCGAGCTTGTTGATCATCCGGCGCTTAAGGTGGACTTGACTGTATCGGACGCCCTGGAGCGCGTTCTGCAGGTGCCCGGTGTAGCAGGTAAGGGATTCCTGGTTACCATCGGTGACCGCACGGTGACCGGCATGGTGGCCCGGGATCAGATGGTTGGCCCATGGCAGGTGCCTGTTGCCGATTGTGCTGTGACGACAGTGTCCTATGACACGTGTGCGGGAGAGGCCATGGCGATCGGGGAGCGTGCTCCGCTTGCGATCATAGATGGCCCCTCCTCAGGCCGCATGGCAGTGGCAGAGGCTATAACCAATATTGCGGCGGCCCCCATAGCGAGCATAAGGGATATCAAGTTATCGGCTAACTGGATGTGCGCGGCCGGCCACGGCGGTGAGGATCAAGCGCTGTACGATACGGTGCACGCGGTCGGGATGGAGTTTTGCCCCGCGCTGGGCATTACGATTCCTGTGGGTAAGGATTCGATGTCCATGCGCACTACCTGGCGCGACGAGGATGGGGAAAAATCTGTCACCGCGCCCATGTCGCTGGTCGTGTCGTCTTTCGCGCCTGTTACCGACGCACGGCTTTGCGTCACGCCTCAGCTGTGTGCGCAGGAAGACGCGGTATTGTTACTGATAGACCTTGGCCGAGGCGCTAACCGTCTCGGCGGTTCCGCCCTCGCCCAAGCCTGCGGCCAATACGGCAGCACAGTGCCTGACCTGGACAGTGCCGATGATCTGAAGGCGTTCTTTGCCCTGGTGCAGGGCGCTATTGCACGGGGTGAACTGCTGGCGTACCACGACCGTTCTGACGGAGGGCTACTGACTTGCGCACTGGAAATGGCCTTCGCTGGTCACTGCGGCCTGCACCTCGATATAGATGGGCTGCCCGGTGATACGCCGTTGGCGATCCTGTTTAATGAGGAGGCCGGTGCTGTTTTGCAGATGGCCGGTGTGCACCTTGAAGCCTTCCAGCAGGCAGCGAGGGAATTGGGGTTAGGCGATAATCTGCACGTGCTGGGTCGGGCGGTGGAAGGCGATCAGGTGCGGGTTGCACAGGGTGACAGCATCCTGCTGCAAGACGAGCGCTCCCGCTTACAGCAAGTGTGGGCGCGAACCAGCTATGAAATCCAGTCACTGCGAGACCACCCGGATTGTGCACGTGAAGAATTTGAACGAATCAAGCAAGCGGATGACGGCCTGTCGGCATTATTGAGTTTCGATGTTGATGAGGATATCAGTGCACCCTATATAGCGACGGGTGTCCGACCCCGAGTGGCAATTCTTCGGGAGCAGGGCGTCAACGGCCATGTGGAGATGGCTGCTGCCTTTCATCGAGCGGGTTTCGCCCCGGTCGACGTGCATATGAGCGATATCCTCGCCGGTCAATTGGATTTGGCCCAGTTTCGCGGGCTGGTCGCCTGCGGCGGGTTCTCTTATGGCGATGTGCTTGGCGCAGGAGAGGGATGGGCCAAGAGTATTCTTCACAATGAACCGGTGCGCCTTGCGTTCAGTGAATATTTTGAGCGTAGCGATACTTTCACACTGGGTGTGTGTAATGGTTGTCAAATGGTGTCGACACTCAAGGAGTTGATACCGGGCGCGTCTCATTGGCCGCGCTTCGTACGCAATCGATCCGAACAGTTCGAGGCCAGGCTGGCACTGGTTCGGGTGGAATCGAGCCCTTCGGTGCTGCTGTCGGATATGGCGGGCTCCTATTTACCTATAGCCGTAGCACACGGTGAGGGCCGTGCCGAATTCGCAGACGACACAGCCCAGGCGGCTTGCGATACCAGCGGGGCCGTTGCTTTACGTTATCTCGAGAACAACCTGCAGGTGGCCGAGCGCTATCCCGCCAACCCGAATGGTTCTCCCTTGGGGATTACGGGTGTTACCAGTGCGGATGGCAGGGCCACCATTATGATGCCGCACCCCGAGCGGGTGTACCGTAAGGTGCAGCATTCATGGGGGCCGCAGGCATGGCAGGAGGACGCTGGCTGGATGCGCCTGTTCCGTAATGCACGCCGATGGCTGGGGTAATCGGTAGCTGTAAACTCCGCTTGTGACCGTCGCCTGTTAATTTATAATGACGCACCTTTCAGTAGGGGGCGTGAGACGTTTCCCCGCAAACCCTATAGAGCGATGTGATGTTAAATAAGTATCCGCTGTGGAAATATCTCTTGGTGCTGATAGTAGTGCTGCTGGGAATATTTTATGCAGCGCCCAACCTGTACAAACCGGATCCGGCCCTGCAGATTGCAGGGGAGAGCAGCACACAGATTCTTGACACCCGAACCCTCAAGCGGGCGACTGACGCGCTGACGGCATCTGGTATAGCGTACTTTGGTGAGGAAATAGACGCAGACGGTCGCAGCGCGCTGTTGCGCCTCGTGGAAGAAGAGCAACAACTGGTGGCCCAGTCGACGGTGTCCAGGGCGCTGGGTGATGGCTTTATCGTCGCGCTCAATCTCGCTCCGACCACGCCCGAATGGTTGAGTGATTTCGGTGCGCAGCCGATGAAATTGGGCCTGGATCTCAGTGGTGGCGTGCATTTCAAGCTCGAAGTTGATGTAGATGCAGCGCTGGAGCGCCGTCGCGAGTTTTATGTGAACAGTATAAAGCGTGTACTGCGTGAGGCCCGTGTGCGCGGTTATGTCGCGCTCAAGCCGCAGGGATTCATCGACGCGACCTTCAGGACTGAGGAGCTTCGAGAGAAAGGACGCAAGGCAGTCGCCGATAACAGTCCCGAACTGCTGTTGGAGCGGTTCCAGGAAGGCGATAACTGGGGCTTGCGAGCCCGTCTTTCCGAACAGTTAAAGAAGGATATCGTCGAATACTCTGTGAGCCAGAACCTCACTACCCTGCGCAACCGGGTCAATGAGCTGGGTGTGTCTGAGCCGCTGGTGCAGCGACAGGGCAGTAACCGCATCGTGGTCGAGCTGCCGGGCATACAGGATACGGCAGAGGCCAAGCGTATCCTTGGCAAGGTGGCAAATCTGGAGTTCAGGCTGGTGGCCCAGATGGACGCTCCCGACTCGGAAAAGCAGCAGTTTGGATATCGCAGCGCTGAGCGCCGCGGAACCAGTGAATGGCTGGAGCGAGACGTCATTATCACGGGTGAGCGAGTGTCTAATGCCCAGGCAAGCTTCGACCAGAACGGACAGCCTAATGTGCAGATAAGTCTCGACAGCGAGGGAGGCACAATGATGTCCCGTGCCACGCGAAACAATATCAAGCGGCGCATGGGCGTGTTGTTCATCGAGCGGAAGTACCGCACACGCTACGAGACGAACGAAAACGGCGAAGAGATTGCGGTGAAAATTCCCTATGACGAGAAAAAGCTGCTCACTGCTCCTGTAATACAATCGGCGCTGGGTGCCCAGTTTCAGATTACCGGTCTCGATAGTCCACTGGAGTCGTCTGAGCTGGCTCTGATGCTGCGGGCGGGCGCGCTGGCCGCGCCAATCTCATTTGTCGAAGAGCGTACCGTGGGACCGTCGCTGGGCGCTGAAAACATAAGGCTCGGGCTGCAATCGGTGTACTACGGTCTGGCCGCTGTGGTGTTGTTCATGGTGGTCTATTTTCGGGTGTTTGGGATAGCGGCGGTTATTGCGCTCACCAGTAATCTGATTTTGCTGGTGGCGGTCATGTCTGTGCTGGGTGCTACTCTAACCTTGCCGGGTATTGCGGGCATCGTATTGACCGTCGGTATGGCGGTGGATGCCAACGTGCTAATTTTCGCGCGCATACGGGAAGAGATTCGCAAAGGGCTGTCACCACAGATGGCAATCCACGGGGGTTTTGAGCGGGCTTTTACGACCATTCTTGACGCCAACCTCACCACCTTGATTGTCGCGGTCATTTTATATGCGGTGGGCACCGGTCCGATCAAGGGCTTCGCCGTGACCCTGTCGTTCGGCATCCTGACCTCGATGTTTACGGCCATTATGGGCACACGCGCCCTGATCAACCTTTTTTATGGGGGGCGCCGGGTGCAGTCACTTTCCATCGGGGGTAGTAAGGCATGAAGACCATCAAGTTTATGAGTCATCGCAAGTTGGCCATGTCGATTTCTGGCCTTCTCCTGGTGCTCTCTATTTATTCTTTGGCGACTCAGCAGTTGAACTGGGGTCTGGATTTTACTGGAGGAACGCTGGTCGAAGTACATTACAGTGACAGTGCCGACCTCAGTGGAATACGCTCTACACTGGATACTTCCGGCTATGCCGGTGCAGTGGTGGTCAGCTTCGGCAGTGACCGGGATGTCATGATTCGCTTGCCCCAGGGCTATTCTGATGCGCAGGGCGTGGAGTTGCTGGCGACCTTACAGCAGGCGTTTGTCGGTGATGTAGAACTGCGGCGCATGGAGTTCGTGGGCCCTCAGGTTGGTGATGAACTGACCGAACAGGGCGGGCTCGCGATGTTGCTGGCATTGGGCCTTGTCACCCTGTACATCGCGTTCCGGTTTCAACTCAAGTTTGCGTTGGGCGCTATTGCTGCGCTTGTGCATGACGTTATTTTGACACTGGGCTTTTTCTCAATGACCGGGATGGAGTTCAATCTCACCGTGCTGGCCGCCATACTGGCGGTGATCGGTTACTCGATCAATGACACTATCGTGGTCTTTGACCGCATCAGGGAGAACTTCCGCAAATTGCGTCGTACGGAGCCCGAGGAGGTGTTAAATATATCGGTTACCGAGACGCTGGCTCGAACGTTGGTCACCTCGCTGACCACTTTGTTGGTGGTTACCGCGCTCGCGGTGTTTGGCGGTGAAATGATCTTTGGCTTTGCCATCTCACTGATCGTTGGTATCACCGTTGGTACATACTCATCGATCTATGTGGCTTCAGTCACAGCCCTGGTTTTGGGTGTCACTCAGGAGGATCTGTTGATTCCCGTGAAGGAAGGCGCTGACCAGGAAGACATCGCGCCCTGACGGGCTGACGGAGAATTTCTCATGGAACCGATGATCAATATCGCATTGCGGGCGGCACGGAAAGCGGGCGAGAGTATCGTGCGGGCTTCCGATGATCTGCACCGTTTTGAGGTCAAGTCCAAGGGTGTTAACAACTTCGTTACCGAGGTCGATATTGCTGCTGAGCAGGAAATAATTTACCACCTGCAAAAGGCCTATCCCGACCACGCGATCCTCGGGGAGGAGAGCGGCCTTGTCGGCAGTGAGGACGCAGAGTACCGCTGGATCATAGACCCGCTGGATGGCACTACCAATTTCGTGCGAGGTATTCCTCATTACGCTGTCTCAATCGGCTGTACCTATCGTGGAAAGTTGCAGCACGCGATCGTGCTTGACCCGGTGCGTCGAGAAGAGTTCATCGCCTCCAGAGGGCAGGGTGCGCAGCTTAATGGCCATCGCATCCGTGTGAGTGAGTTACCGGGGCTGGAGGGTGCGCTTCTGGGAACTGGGATTCCCTTCAAGAATCACTGCGACGATCAGCTGGAGCCCTACAGCGAGTCTATCAACCAGCTTGCTTCCCGCTGTGCCGGTATCCGCCGCGGCGGCGCCGCCTCCCTGGACCTCGCTTATGTGGCAGCCGGCCGTCTCGACGCATTCTGGGAAATCGGACTGTCCCCGTGGGACCTCGCTGCCGGTGTTCTCCTGATACGCGAGGCCGGCGGCCTCGTTGCCGACATCGATGGTTCGGAAAACTATATGGACTCCGGCAATATCGTTTGCGGAAATCCCAAGTGCTTCAAGCCGGTCCTGCAGATCGTCAAACCGCTGCTGGGCTAACCCCCGATTCTTCAGCTGCTCCCGGATAGACCCATGAACCCGGACAACATTCGCATCGTGCTGGTACACACCTCCCACCCGGGTAACATCGGAGGCGTAGCCCGTGCGATGAAGAATATGGGGCTGCACCGCTTGTATCTGGTGGCCCCCACGAACTTCCCCAACGAGCAGGCCAATCGGCGCGCAGTGTCGGCGGATGACTTGCTCGAGCGAGCGACCGTGACGGACACGCTGGAGGAGGCGATTGGCGACTGTCAGTTCGTGGTGGGTACCAGTGCCCGCGAGCGCCGCATTCCCTGGCCCCTGCTGGATGCTCGACAGTGTGCGGCGCGAGTGGCAGACGCATCCGCAGCAGAGCAGGTCGCTGTAGTCTTTGGGCGAGAGGATCGCGGCCTTACCAATGAGGAACTGAAGCAGTGCAATTTACACCTCAATATTCCCACATCCAGCGACTACAGTTCGCTCAACCTGGCCATGGCGGTGCAAATAGTTGCGTATGAGCTACGCATGCTGCAGGCCGTGCCTGAAAAACCCGCGCTTGAAACAGAGAATTGGGATACCCCCTTTGCTTCCAGGGAAAATATGGAGCGTTACTACGCGCATCTGGAGGAAACGTTGATCGATATCGAGTTCCTCGACCCCGCGGCTCCGCGTCAGCTTATGTCCCGTTTACGTCGCTTATACGGGCGGGTGCGCCTGGATGAGATGGAGCTGAACATCCTGCGGGGCATCCTGACTGAAACCCAGAAAACGGTGAGACGGCATTCGAAGGACTAGTCCACACCGCGAGTACCTGATAAAAATTGTCGGATTTAAAGTTGACCGTTTTGGTGGGTTATTGCATACTCTGGCGTCTGGAAACTCAGGAGAAGTGCCATGCGACTGACCACCAAGGGCAGATATGCAGTAACAGCGATGTTAGATCTGGCATTGCACGGTATCGATCGCCCCGTCAGCCTGGCCGACATTTCAGGGCGGCAGGATATTTCTCTTTCCTATCTGGAGCAGCTATTTGCCAAGCTGCGTCGCCACGGGCTGGTGACCAGCGTGCGTGGCCCGGGTGGCGGCTATCGACTCAGCCGTGCTGGAGACGAGATATATGTCGCTCAAATCGTTGATGCTGTGAACGAGGCGGTGGATGCCACCGGCTGTGGCGGTACCGCCGATTGTCAGCAGGGTGAAGTCTGTCTGACCCACCACTTGTGGTGCGACCTGAGTGATCAGATACATGGGTTCCTCAGTGGGATCAGCCTCTGTGATCTCGTCGAGCGCAGGGAAGTACAAAACATCTCGGCCCGTCAGACTGCGCGTAGCAAAGAACAGTACGCTACCCTCAGCCTGACAGAAGTGTAGTTATCATCCCTTTTACGGAGCGTCATTAAAGATGGATAAGCCAATCTACTTTGATTATCTGGCCACCACTCCGGTTGACCCCCGGGTCGCGGAGAAGATGATCCATTGCCTGTCTATCGAGGGCAATTTTGGCAACCCGGCTTCCCGTTCTCACCAGTATGGTTGGAAAGCGGAAGAGGCAGTAGAAAATGCCCGTCGTCAGGTGGCGGATCTCATAAACGCGGACCCCCGTGAGATTGTCTGGACTTCCGGTGCTACCGAGTCCGACAACCTTGCGATTAAGGGCGTAGCCCATTTCTACAAAAAGAAGGGCAAGCACATTATCACCTCCAAGATTGAGCACAAGGCGGTACTGGATACCTGCCGACAGCTTGAGCGCGAGGGTTTCGAGGTCACTTATCTCGACCCCGACACTCGCGGCCTGATCACCGCTGAGGCCGTTGCAGATAGTCTGCGCGAGGATACGGTGTTGGTCACTGTGATGCATGCGAATAATGAAATAGGTACGGTCAACGATATCGCAGCCATTGGTGAAGTAACCCGCAAAGCGGGCGTACTCTTTCATGTGGATGCCGCTCAGAGCGTGGGCAAGATTGCTATAGATATGGCGCAGATGAAAGTCGATCTGCTGTCGATTTCCGCGCATAAAATGTATGGTCCCAAAGGGATTGGGGTGCTGTTCGTGCGGCGCAAGCCACGGGTGCGGCTGGAAGCTCAGATGCACGGTGGTGGGCACGAGCGCGGTATGCGCTCCGGTACGCTGGCCACCCACCAGATTGTTGGTATGGGTGAGGCTGCTCAAGTTGCAAGAGACGGTATGGAACTGGAAGCAGTGCGTCTCAGGGGGCTGCGCCAACGGTTCTGGGAAGGCATCAGCGATATTGAGGAAGTGCATCTCAACGGCGATGAAGACCATCGGCTTCCCGGCGCGCTGAACGTAAGCATTGCGTTCGTAGAGGGCGAGTCACTGATTATGTCGCTGAAGGATCTGGCAGTCTCCAGTGGTTCAGCCTGCACCTCGGCCAGCCTTGAGCCATCTTACGTTTTGCGGGCCCTGGGCTTGAATGACGAGCTGGCGCACAGTTCCCTGCGCTTCAGCTTCGGGCGTTTTACCACGGAAGAGGATGTGGACGCTGCCGTTGCGCAACTGCGGACCGCGGTAGAAAAATTGCGTGAACTTTCCCCTCTTTGGGATATGTATAAAGACGGTGTGGATCTCGACAGCATCGAATGGGCAGCACACTGATCGGTATTTGGAGATAGAACAATGGCATACAGCGACAAGGTACTTGACCACTACGAAAATCCCCGCAATGTTGGCAAACTTGACGCCGAAGACGAGCACGTGGGCACAGGTATGGTGGGAGCACCTGCCTGTGGAGACGTGATGAGGCTCCAGATCAAGGTGAACGACGAGGGCGTTATCGAGGACGCCAAGTTCAAAACCTATGGCTGCGGCTCGGCTATTGCGTCCAGCTCATTGTTGACTGAATGGGTGAAAGGTAAACACCTTGACGAGGCGGAGCAGATTCGCAATACCGAAATCGCGGAAGAGTTAGCGTTGCCGCCAGTGAAAATACATTGCTCGGTGCTGGCTGAAGATGCGATCAAGGCGGCCGTTAAGGATTTGAGAGACAAAAAGGGTTAGTGTCCTATGGGTGTATCGCTGACAGAATCGGCAGCGCAGCATGTTGCTGGCCAGTTGACTTCGCGGGGCAAGGGTCTGGGTATTCGTTTAGGCGTTACGACCTCCGGATGTTCCGGCATGGCTTACGTGCTGGAGTTTGTCGACGAGCTTCAAAATGAAGATCTGGTGTTTGAGGATTTCGGCGTTAAGGTGTTTATCGATCCCAAGAGCCTGGTCTATCTGGAAGGCACCGAGTTGGATTTTGTGAAAGAAGGTTTGAACGAGGGCCTCCAGTTCCGCAACCCGAACGTCTCCGCTGAGTGTGGTTGTGGGGAGAGTTTCACCGTCTAGGGTGCGAGACCCCCGCAATGTTCGAGGCCGAATTCCAGCGTAATTATTTCGAGCTTTTCGATCTCCCGATCGATTTTGCGGTCGATCAGCAGCAGTTGGGCGCGCGCTATCGACAGGCACAGGGAGAGTTGCATCCCGATCGCTACGCTGGGGCGTCAGCCCACGAGCAGAGATTGGCGGTGCAATACTCGGCGCTGGTCAACCAGGCGTATGCTACCCTTCGGACACCCTTGAGTCGGGCAATTTACCTGCTTGAACTGCGAGGTATCAGCCAGCAGGAATTGACCAGCCAGCCGGTAGATGGTGGGTTTCTCATGATGCAGATGGAATTGCGCGAAAAATTGGAAACCAGTATGGATCTTGTGGATCCCGAGCCGGTGCTCGAGCATCTTATTGCTGAAATTAGTCAGGACATCGCTGCGGAACAGGCACGATTCGGTGGCTCGTGGTCGGCGGGGGATCTCCCGCGAGCATCAAGCGCTTGTGTCAAGATGCAGTATCTTGACAAACTGCTGCGGGAAGCTGAGCAGACAGAAGCAAACCTGTTGGAGAACTAGCCCTCATGGCGTTATTACAGATCGCCGAACCCGGGCAGTCGCCCATGCCGCACCAGTTGAAAAGGGCGATTGGAATTGACCTGGGTACAACCAACTCGCTGGTGGCAACTCTGCGCGGCGGTCGCCCCGTTGCGTTGCCCGACGAAGCGGGGTCGGTCATGCTTCCCTCAGTGGTGAACTATTCATCCGGGAGCGCGCGCGTGGGAGAGACGGCTGTTGCCCTTGCGGCGCAGTGCCCTGCCGACACTCTCATGTCGATCAAGCGCTTTATGGGACGTGGCAGTGAGGACGCGGCGTCGGATGCGGCGCGATCCCATTACCAGCTGGCAGCTGGCAGCGAGGGCCTTGTGCGGTTCAGTACCAGCGCGGGCGACCTGAGCCCGATTGAGGTGTCTGCCGATATTCTGCGTGAATTGCGTGAGCGCGCAGTGGCAACCGTGGGTGGCGAAATCGATGGCGCGGTGATTACGGTGCCTGCCTATTTCGACGAGGCGCAAAGGCAGGCGACCAAGGATGCGGCTACCCTGGCGGGACTGAAAGTGCTGCGCCTGTTGAACGAGCCTACGGCGGCGGCGGTTGCCTACGGCCTGGACAGTGCGGAAGAGGGCGTGATTGCGATTTACGATCTTGGCGGTGGCACCTTCGATATTTCTATTCTGCGCTTGTATGAGGGAGTATTCGAGGTCCTGGCGACCGGGGGAGATACAGCCCTTGGGGGTGATGACCTCGATGGAGCTATCGCTGAATGGGTTCTGCAGCAGAGTGACGCGCCCGAGCTTGCCGCGGGTCAGTACCGTCAGTTACTGGCCGCTTCCCGTCGGGCCAAAGAGCAGTTGAGTGAAGTTGACCGTATCGCACTTGATTTGACGGAGGTGTTGCCATCCGGCGGCAGTATTACTGTCTCCCGCGAAACTTTGGAAACACTGATTCAACCGATGATTAAACGGACTCTGCGGGCCTGCCGCCAGTGTTTGCGAGATGCCGGCATTGAAGGTGGGGTAGACAACGTGGTGATGGTAGGCGGTTCCACTCGTGTCCCACTGGTGAGAGAAGCCGTGGGTGACTTTTTCGGGCGCTCGCCATTGACCGACATCGATCCAGATCAGGTGGTGGCCATGGGCGCCGCCATTCAGGCCGATATCCTGATTGGGAACCGGCCTGAGGGTGACTTGTTATTGCTGGATGTTATCCCCTTGTCCCTCGGTCTGGAGACGATGGGTAGCATGGTGGAGAAAATCGTACCCCGTAACACCACGATACCCGTCAGTCGAGCGCAGGAGTTTACTACGTACAAGGATGGCCAGACTGCGTTGGCGTTACATATCGTGCAGGGCGAACGCGAGATGGTGAGCGACTGCCGGTCCCTGGCCCACTTTGAGCTGCGCGGAATTCCCCCTATGGTGGCGGGCGCGGCTCGAATATTGGTAACTTTTCAGGTGGATGCTGATGGGTTGCTCAACGTTGAAGCGCGAGAAGAAACCACTGGCGCACAGGCCAGTATTACCGTAAAGCCGTCCTTTGGTTTGAGTGATGATCAGATCACTGAGATGCTGCAGGCTTCCTTTAAGTTTGCTGACGAGGATATGCAGTCCCGTCAGTTGGCGGAGCAGCGCCTCTCAGCCTGGCAACTATTGGAGGGGTTGAAATCCGCATTGGAGGCTGACGGCGATGCTCTGCTGAGTACTGCGGAGCGGGATGAGCTGAGCGATCAGATGACGCTACTGCAGGCATTGATCGAAAGCGACGATGCGGATGCTATCCGGCAGAAGACCGACGCGCTAGGGCGTCGTAGCGAGGCCTTTGCCACGCGGAGGATGGACCGGAGCATTCGCGAGGCACTGGCTGGCGTGTCACTCGATGCACTCGATGAAGAGGCGGAGCAATGACCAGAATTGTCGTATTACCCCATGAAAGTCTCTGTCCTGAGGGTGCGGTGCTTGAGGCTGAGCCAGGCGAAAGCATCTGTCGCTCGCTGCTGCGCAACGATATAGATATTGAACATGCCTGTGAAATGTCCTGCGCCTGCACCACTTGTCACGTCATTGTGCGAGAGGGCTATGCTTCTCTGGAGGAGCCCGACGAATTGGAGGACGATTACCTCGACAAAGCTTGGGGCCTTGAGCCCGACTCACGGCTCAGCTGTCAGGCTATCGTAGCGGAGGAGGAGCTGGTCGAAGAGATTCCTCGTTATACGATTAACATGGTTTCAGAGCAGCACTGACGGAGGCCGCTGATGCAGTGGACAGATGTTACTGATATAGCGATTGAGTTATTCGAACAGCACCCCGATGTAGACCCTCTGACGATCAATTTCGTGGATCTGCGTAAGCGCGTTATGGCGCTGCAGGGTTTTGACGATAACCCTGAGCGTTGTGGTGAGAAGATCCTCGAAGCCATTCAGGCAGCCTGGATCGAGGAGAGGGACTGAGTTGCGAGTGTGACTGCAGGCCTGTTCCCGAGGGACAAATAACCCAGTGCGGCCGGCCCTTTGGAGGCCCTGCAGCGTGCGAATCTGCCTCGCGCCGGGCCTGTTCCCCTGTTCTGAATGTAAGCTGCTGAAATAAAAGAAAAAGAATATGCCCGGTAAGTCTTCAGGCAGGTGAAACGGTGTGCTAAAGCCCGTATAATGCCGCGCTTTCTATCGTATGCTTTTTGGGAGACAAACCATGGCTGTTGAACGTACCCTGTCCATCCTCAAACCGGATGCTGTCGGCAAGAATGTTATCGGAAAGATTTACTCGCGTTTTGAAAGTAACGGACTGCGTATCGTTGCGTGTAAAATGTTGCGCCTGAGTGATCAGTTGGCAGGCGGATTCTATGCCGAGCACGAGGGCCGGCCCTTTTACCCCGCTCTCATCGAGTTTATGACTTCAGGCCCCGTTGTTGTGCAGGTGCTGGAGGGCGATTCTGCCATCGCAAAAAACCGGGAGCTTATGGGCGCCACTAATCCCGAGGAAGCAGCAGAGGGCACGATTCGCTCGGACTTCGCTGCCTCTATCGATGCCAACGCTGTGCATGGTTCAGACTCTGCCGCATCTGCCGCTCGCGAAATCGCTTACTTTTTCGCCGCCAGCGAGATTTGCGATCGCCCTGAATAGGCCTCCCCATGACGGTGAACTCTGGCACTATCGAGTCTGACGCGAGTAGGGTCCCTGTGAATCTCATGGGACTGACGCGCGGTCAGATGGAGCAGTTTTTTGAAGAGATGGGCGAGAAACGTTTTCGCGCCCAGCAGGTGCTGAAGTGGATTCATCACGCGGGCGTTACCCAAATCGAGGAAATGTCCAACCTTGGCAAGGCTCTGCGAGAGAAACTGATGCTGGTGGCCGAGGTGCGGCCTCCGGAAATTGTTAGTCAACAGGATTCCAGTGACGGTACACGCAAGTGGGCAATCCGTGTTGATGGCGGCGGTCTCGTTGAGACAGTGCTTATTCCAGCGGGTAATCGCGCCACTCTTTGTGTGTCGTCGCAGGTGGGATGCAGCCTCGATTGTTCTTTTTGTTCAACCGGTAAGCAGGGATTTCAGCGCGACCTCAGCGCGGCTGAGATTATTGGCCAGGTCTGGGTGGCAATCAAATCCTACGATGCGTTCCAATCAGGTAATGAACGCACCGTGACTAACGTGGTCATGATGGGTATGGGTGAGCCCCTCTTGAATTTTGATAACGTGGTGGCGGCGATGGAACTCATGATGGAGGACCTTGCCTATGGCCTGTCAAAGCGCCGGGTGACGCTCAGCACCTCGGGTGTTGTTCCGGCCCTCGATCGACTGGCCGAAGTAAGCGAGGTATCACTGGCGGTCTCATTGCACGCACCCAACGACGAATTGCGTAATGAACTGGTGCCGATAAACCGAAAATACCCCATTGAGATACTGCTGGAAAGCTGCCGCAATTATATGGCTGCTCAGAGAGACAAGAGTCGGGTGGTCACAGTGGAGTACACGCTCATCGCCGGGGTGAACGACCACCTGGAGCAGGCCCGGGAGCTAGCAAACCTGCTGCGGGATTTCCCCTGTAAGATCAATTTGATCCCGTTCAATCCGTTCTCGCTGTCCGATTACAGACGCCCCAGTGGGAACGCTGTGTCGCGCTTCTGGCAAGTGCTGGTCGATGCGGGCTATATTGTGACGATAAGAACAACCCGAGGCGATGATATCAGCGCGGCCTGTGGTCAGCTGGTAGGGGATGTGGTCGATCGAACGGGTCGCAGCGGCCGCTACCGGATGGGTCGCGAAGCAGAAATAATTACAGCGGGGTAGACATGTCCAAGCGTGTAAGCGTGAACAGTTTTCGACGAGTGTTACTCGTGATGCTGCTGGCTAGCGTGTCTCTAGCTGGATGCATTCGCACAACCCAGAGTGTATTCACTGAGGAAGCGTCGCCTGAAAAGGCCCTGCAGGAGCGCGTTGCTTTGGCACGGCAGTATATCGGGGAAGGCAATTGGGATGCTGCCAAGCGTAATCTCAAGCTGGCAAAAGAGATAAACCCCAATAGCCCTGAAGTGCACGAGGCTTTCGCCCTCATTTATTGGCGCACAGGCGAATATGAGATGGCAGAGGAAAACTTCAAAGACGCCATCCGGATGAAGAAAAATTTTTCGCGTTGCCGAAACAACTATGCGGCGTTCCTTTACAGTCAAGAGCGTTATGAGGAGGCAGAAAAGCAACTGGTTGATGTTGTCCAGGATACATTGTTTGACGCCAGGCCGTTGGCATTTGCCAATCTCGGGCTCTGTCGCCTGCGGTTGTTCGATACGCAGGGTGCTGAGGAAGCCTTCGTCCGCGCGTTGGCTATGGATAGGACCAACACCATTGCGCTGTTTGAGCTTGCCCGGATTCGCTATGAGGCCCAGGACTACGTAACAGCAATTCAGTTTTACGACACCTTTCGTAATGTGTCGCGGCGCCAGACAGCACCCGGACTGCTGCTGGGTATCCAATTAGCGCAGCAAACAGGGGATGTAGATGCGGAAGCAAGCTATGCCCTGGCTCTTGGCAATCTGTTTCCTGCGTCGCCTGAATACCAGGCCTATAAGCGGACCGTGGGTCAGTGATAGACGGTGCGACACAACTTGATGCGTTTAACACGCCCGGCCTTTTGCTCAAGGCTGCCCGCGAGCGGCAGGGTTATTCAGAGCGTGAGGCGGCTGACCGACTCAATCTGATGCCAGATTATGTTGGTATCATTGAGCGCGATGAGTACGAGGCACTGCGCAGCCCCTCGTTTGCCAGAGGCTACGTCAGGGCCTATTGTCGTCTGCTGGAGCTGGACGAATCACTTTTGCTGTCGCTATTTGACGAGCTGCAGGGTAGTAGTTCGGAGGGGACCAAGCGTATAGAGACCCAGTCGCTACAATTGCACCGCACCGGAAAAGGGGTTGTCATAGGCTTGGGGATACTGTTCCTGCTGGTGCTTGCATTATGGTGGTGGGGCAGAGAGTCGGCAGCGGAGCCTGTTACTGCAGTTTCCAGGTTATCAGTGTACCCGGCCGATACGGCATCGCGGATTGCGGGAGATTTAACATGAAGGCGGATTCGCCGATAAAACGCCGTGTTTCCCGGCAGATTTTTGTGGGCGATGTTCCTGTGGGAGGCGACGCGCCTATCAGTGTGCAGAGCATGACCAATACCGATACCTGTGACGTGGAGGCGACAGTAGCCCAGGTGCGCGCCATCGCCGATGCCGGTGCCGATATTGTACGGGTATCGGTTCCGACAATGGATGCAGCCGAGGCCTTCCGGCAGATAAGGTCGCAGGTCACAGTGCCTCTGGTAGCGGATATTCATTTTGACCACAAAATTGCACTTAAGGTGGCGGAATACGGTGTCGATTGTTTGCGTATCAATCCGGGAAATATTGGGCGCGATGAAAAAGTGCGTGCAGTTATCGACAGCGCGAGAGACAAGGGCATTCCGATACGTATCGGCGTGAATGCCGGCTCACTGAGCAAAGAGCTGCAACGTAAATACGGCGAGCCCACGCCAGAGGCACTGTTAGAGTCGGCCATGCACCATGTCGACATTCTCGACAAATTCAATTACCCCGACTTCAAGGTTAGCGTGAAAGCATCCGAGGTATTTATGGCAGTGGCGGCTTACCGCCTGTTGGCGAAGGAAATAGACCAACCACTGCATCTTGGGATTACCGAAGCTGGCGGGCTGCGCGGTGGCACAGTCAAATCCTCCGTGGGCTTGGGTATGCTGCTGATGGATGGTATTGGCGATACGATTCGTGTCTCCCTCGCCGCAGATCCGGTGGAAGAGGTCAAGGTAGGCTTTGATATTCTCAAGAGCCTCAAACTGCGCGCCAATGGCATAAATTTTATAGCCTGTCCTAGTTGTTCGAGGCAGAACTTTGACGTTGTGGGCACCATGAATGAACTGGAGCAGCGACTGGAAGATATCCGCACGCCCATGGATGTTGCGGTTATTGGTTGTATTGTGAACGGCCCGGGTGAGGCGCGTGAGGCGGATATCGGACTGACTGGTGCCACACCGAGCAACCTGATCTATGTGGACGGCGAGCCCGACCACAAAATCAGTAATGCGGATTTTATCGATCACCTTGAGGACGTAATTCGCAAGCGGGCAGTGCAGCTGGAGCAGGCGCGCAAGGAACAGGAAGAGCAATTGATTGCGCGGTCTGATTAAAATGGCGAGTCGAACACTGGAGCGGACGTGAGTAAATTGACGGCTATTCGGGGGATGAACGATATTC